>CAMGEN010000014.1:0-37523 GCA_946055075.1 uncultured Verrucomicrobiota bacterium
GCATGCGATCAGACCCCTCTAACTGCCGCTCCATGGTCCATTCGGCATCCGACCCTAACGCCAGACGCAATGCAGTAACAGCTGCGGCGATGACTAGATTCATGTACGCGTCTCCGATACAGTGCCCGAGGAACAGGATCCGGTCGCCCCCTTCATGGCGAACTCGAACTTGCCGTCGCAACGACGGACCGTCAGGTCGATTTCCCGTCCGGGGAGCACGAGCTTCTGGAACTTGAGTTTCTGGAAGGTGACGGCCTCTGGAAAATCACGAAACGCCTGCTTCGCGAAATGGCGAAGGAAATAAAGCTGCGCGACCCCGGGCAGTACCGGATATCCGGGAAAATGTCCCTGAAAGCATTCGCAGTCCGGCGGGAACACGAACTTCGCCGACAACATATCCGCCGACAGCCTCCATTCTAGCGTCGCAGGCTCACGGCACCACTCCGCTAGCGTGTCACGAACCGCGGCAACGGTGGTCTTACCCTGCTCATTTACTGGGAATTCACGAACGAAACGAATACGACGCGGAAACGCTCCGTCTCCGATTTCGGCGCGAAGCTCAGCCCTAAAGCGCTTGCAGAGCGAGGTGGAAGTGCCGCGCGCGAGCTCTTCGACCCCCGCTCGGGAAAGAACGATGATAGCGCCAATACGAGGAACCCCTTCACCAAACGTCTCGACGCGAACCTTCTCCACGTACGGATGCTTCATAAAGGCCTTTTCGACGGCGGTGAGCGAAACATACTTCTCGAGGATCTTCACCCGACGATCAGCTCGTCCAAGCAACAGGAACTTGCGCGGTGCAGTGAATTCCACGATGTCATTCATCACGAACGGACTCGTCATCGCGAATGGTGAAACGACCTCCAGGCGTCCGTCCTCCAACCGCCTCGCGTCCACACCGGCCACCAACGTTTCCTCATCGCCTTCGACCCGACGACGCCAGGCGACGGTGCCGGTCTCGGTGGAACCGTAGATCTCCAGCGGACACGTACCAGTGACCGCATGGACCGCCAGCGCGGTCTCCTTACGCAGCGGAGCACCCGAAGTGATCACCGCGGTAAATGCGCCGCGGAGCATCGGGAAATCGGCGTGCATCAGCGCCTTCTCCAGAAACGAAGGCGTGGTAACGAAAAGGAAGGAGCCGTACTTCGCCTTATCGGCAACGAGCTCCTCGACGGAAAAGACGATTCCAGGATCAACGAAGGATCCGGCAATCTTAGGGGCACGAACACGCCAGAGCGCGCCGTACATGTGTTCCGGACGGATCGAAGCGACGACGGTCGGCGCCGCGCTCCACACGTCAGGAAATGCCCTGACCAGCAGCCGCGCGTCATCCAGCAACTGATCTTCGCTACGGACTATCGGTTTAGACGCACCCGTTGAACCTGAGGTTCCGAAAGTTACTTCAGCCATTGCGCACCCGTTTACGGAATAAGAATTCGACGCCGAACATCAACCCCATCAGCACATACGCAATACATCCGTTGTAAAGCACCCACACTTCACGCGACAAGAACACCGTCCAGACCGTCACCGCGAGATGAACCGACAGAAAAACGACCCAGGCGACAGTGACCTTGCGACAATACTCAACGCCCTTCTCGTCAAGTTTTTCACCCATTCGCCGCGCGAAAACCTCAACTAACGGAGTACGGAAAAGCGACACCGCGAAACAACCGAGGAACAACGAAACCATCACCGCGGGGTAAAGGCGGAAACAGACATTCGCCTTGGCGAGATAGATCAGCCAGACGATCACGAGACCGAGGATGATCCGTATCGCCAGCTTCATTTCTGCTGTTCGGAAATCAGACGGACAATCACGTCGGCGACATCGCCAAGCGTACGGATCGACTTGAAATCCTCGGCCTTCACCTTGAGCCCAGTGATGTTCTGAAGACGAACGACGAGATCGACGGCGTCGATGGAATCAAGATCGAGATCTTCGAAAAGCTTGGCATCCGGAACTAGACGCGCTTCGTCAAGCTCGAATTCGTCGATCAAGACCTTTTTGATCTCTGCAAGTACTTCTTCTTTGGTTTTCATTTCGATTCAGTCTTCGATGGTGATACCGGCATTAGCGGCGATAAAATCAGCAAGACTTCCAATCGTGCGGAAATGCACACGATTCTCATCCGAATTGGCCTTGAACTTCACGGAGTACTTCTTCCTGAGCGCAGCGCCGATCTCAAGGGCATCGATAGAGTCGAGTCCGACTCCTTCTCCGAAAAGCGGAGTATCCGACGGCAGATCCGCCGCGGTTAGCCCGTCGACTTCGACCGAATTCAATATCACCTGACGAATCTCGTCTTCAAGTTCTGTTCTCTTCATTTGTTTTCCTTGTCTTCCTTGCCGAGCTTTTCTGCACGCTTCTTGAGAATCAGCTTCTTCGTGTCCTTCACCGCCGACGATTCGGGGATGATTGCCAACGCCTTATCGACGTTAATAAGAGCGGCATCGAATTTGCCGAGCTCCATCTGCAGCATGGCGAGGTTGTTGTAAATCGCAGGTTCACGGGGCTTACCGATAAGACAGCGCTTGAGATACTCCTCGGCGCGGGAAAGCTGGCGTTGCTTGAGGTAGTACATGCCCATCGCAAAATTCGCATCCGAATGCTCCGGCTCGGCAACGAGAATCACCTCGGCATAGAGCTTCGCCATCGCGAAGTCCGCACGAACAAGCGCGAGCTGCAATCCCTCTCGAGGAGTAAGACGCGTAAGCAGCATCTCGTTCTGCTTGCTTACGTTGGAGACCAGATCCTTGTAAACCTGGTTACTGTCGTTAAGCTCGGTCGCCAAGGACATATCGGCAAGCGCCTCCGGAACATCTCCAGCTAGGTCGCTGCATTCGGCGCGATAAATGCACATGCGGGCGAGACGCCACTGAAGCGCGGTGATCGCCGACTTGATTCCATGGTCGGTGCAGCGGCTATACCCCTTGTTCGCGTAGATCGCAAGAATCCGACGGGCCAACGCGTTCGCACGATCGATCGCGGCACGACGGGCGGCAGGATCAGACTCCACTCCGGGACGCGAAAGAAAACCGCCGATCTCGGGAATCGCCTTGCCGTCACGCTTCCAAAGGTCAAAGCCGACCTGAACAGATGACTTGGCGAGCTTCGCAGGCTTGTCGCGCATCCAGGTACGGAGACCCATGCCGCCGTCATGTTTGAACGAGAATAAATCCTCCTTGTCGTTACCAAGTCCGCGAGTGCGCAGATATTTCGCCATCGCATTGTCGCCGCCAATGAGTGAAATGCACTTCAACGCCCCGCCGCGACGAGCGCTCTCAAGCTCGATCGCATTGTCAAGATTGCCGTCCGTGAAAATGAATTCCGAATCACCGGCCTCATCGACCGTCGCGACTACCGAATCGTTAATGACGGACAGCATCTCGCGCGTGTCGGTCTTGATACGGCTGGGAACAATCGAAATGACGATCGCCAGCGGCACAAGGAAAAGACGAACCAGACGAGAGATCCGATCCGACCGCGTCCGCGCCGCTTCAATAACCTCGTCATCGACGAGCTCATCCTCATCATCCCCACCGAACACCTGCATCGCAAGACGACGGTGATTGCGGCAGAGCGAATCCACACCAAGAATAGTCATCGCGCAGGCCAACGTCAGCGCCGAGAGAAAACTACCAATGCAAAGCAGGAACTGCGAGGAGACCTTGCAGTATGTCCAGTACCACAACGACGGCAACGCGCAACTCTGGGCGGCGGCAAGCACGCCGCATACCAGGAACACGATGCCGGTGGAATAAGAAAGGAACTGCTCCTCGTCCGCAGCGGCTGGGAAACGGACGATGGACACCAGGAAAGGAGCCAGCGCAACCGCGACGACAAGCAACCACCCGAGCGCATCTGCCGCCGATGCCACCGCCCCCCAGTACTCATTGAGATACCGCAGCGGAATATCACCGACGGAAGCTCCGATGGCAGTCAGCCCTTCATGCGATCCGAAAGTCACGGAGTTGAGCGCAATGCCGCCGATCAGCGCGGCAACGAAGAGAAACGTCATGTGCCACTTGCCAACCGCAATCAAGGCCGGCTTAAAGAACGGCGACTCAAGCACTGGCATCACCTTGAGGATGAAACTGTAAATGCCGATGAAAACCGCCCCAAGAACGAGACCAAACGGCGACTCAGCTGCCAAAAATCCGAGCAATACCGCACAGCCGTAAGCATACTTGAGCGAACCCTTGCGAAGGAAGAGGAAGTAGAACTCCAACGAACCGAGCAGCAACATCATCAGAATCGTGGACTCGCAGAAACTCTGCCCCGAGGCCCAGACCACATCGGCACACACGAACGCAACAGCCCCCACCGCGGAAGCTAACTGCATGACACTCGTACGCTGCCTAGAGAACTGAGGACGCGCCCGCATGACGAATGCAAGCACCTCCCGTAACGTCGCGTACACACAGACGGCAATCAGCATCAACGAGACATGACCGACGATTCCCAATACATGCTCGCCGCCGTTGACACCGAATGCGCCATATACGAGCGAACCGAAGAAACGGAAATAGCCGGGAACAATATGGACCGCGGGACGTACCCCCGATGCGACGACCGCATCATTCCAGACGGACGGCAGAAGCCCCGGGAAATCCCACACAAGGGAAATAACCAGCGTCGCAACCGCGAGCAATCCAGCGATAACCAAATCGCCCAGTCCGATTCGTTCGGTCTGGGCGATTTGGGGATTCACAATTTCGCCTGCCGCCTTAGTGTCCATCATTGATTAGGCTTTCTTGCGCTTGAGAACCAGCAATCCAACTCCCAGCATCACGAGCATCGCACTGGTCGGCTCCGGCGTAACCGTGTAACTGCTTCCGTGCCAGACATCCGCCTGCGGAATCTGAAAGGTATCGCCGACGTCAATGAACTTGCCTGCAACCAGCGTCGAATATGCAACCGTCTGCGACTTGGCGGCGAAATCATAGCTTTTGGTGGAGTCGTTATAGTTAATGAGTTCGATATAGAACGAATATGCAGAAGCATCGCTGAGCTGATCGAGATTAATTGCCGCGCCGACGCCTTGCGCGACCCGTTCATATCCTACCTTGGTCTCACCGACACCATCAGTGATAGACAAAATCTGCGAGCTCCCGCCGCTCTCGGCGACAACACGCGCATAACCGAAAGTTATATCCGACGCATCGCCAGCATCAACCTGCCAATAAAGATACGCAGCCTGCGACGCGCCGCCAAGAAGCATCGCCGCAACCAAAGCAATAAATTTATTCATTTTAATCATCCCCAAAATTTACTTGACCGAAATCGCAGACCAAGTGATCTTCGGACTTCCGCCCTTAGAGACATACCACGCGCCATGACCGGCAGGAATCGAAGCGGAATATTCAGTCCACTCATCACTAATCTGGATCTTATTGACGTCATCATACGCAGGTTCCATCGAGCCCCACTTCTCATTCTTGAAAGTAAGGAATTTCTGGAAACCGTTTTCCAGCGTAATGCAGATCATGTCGTTCTCGCCGACACCGGACCACGTAATGCCATTAACACTCCAATCCGCCGCCGTAGGAGCACCGATCAGCGTGTACGCCGGCGTTTCCGCGGTTCCTGCCACGACGGACGTCTCGACCGAAGCGCTGGTTCCGACCTGGCCGTAGAGGTAGAACGTATTCGGATTCTCCTTGGTGCCGGGATACTGACGAATAAGCACGATGCAGTTGCCACGAGAGACGGCCTGATCGTGCGCATTAGGTGAAACAGTGAAACCACCTTCAGTTGCGATATTTACGCTCTCCCAATACTTGACATCACCAGCGCCGTTGGCGAGACGCCAGCTGAGATAATTGCCGTTACCGTTGACGTAGTGGAGCATGTCACCGACCGTAAGGTTCGCAGTCTTCACGACGTTGGAGACCTGGATAGCGGCATTGTCGGTAGCGGACATCGCACACCACGGAACGGCGACGATCGTGCGCTTCGCGCTACTCGTCACCGGCAAAATGCCGAGAACGTTGGAAGAGGTAATTTCGTTAGCAACACAAACAGAACCAGTGAGAATCGCTACGAAGAAGAGAACTCGCTTCATTACTTGACCTCCTTGACGAGCGGTTCACGGACAACTTTGAAGAACCTAGCGGCGTCGGCATTGATCTCAAAGTTCGCAGACTCAACATCGGCGGCGGGCGTTTCTAGCGCGTAGGTTTCGAGCTTATCGACCGTCTCACCCATCACGACATTGTACTTGACCGCAGGCACGAGATCGGAAACCGTAATCTGAACCACCGCCCCGTTGATCTTGAAAGCGGTAATCTTGGGCTGCTTGAAACCTGCGACGCTCGACTCTCCCCACGCACCGTCAACTCCGCCCTTCGACTCAACGCCACCGGCGATCGCAGAAGCGGCAGTGTAATTCTCACTCGCGAAAGTCGCGTTGACCGAAACTGGGCGGCCATCTTTCGCTGCGGCGACCGCTGTTTTATCAGCGCTGCGAGTATCGAGCAGATAAACCGAATACGTTCCGTCGGACCTGCAATTCGGAGACTTCGAATCAATCTGAAAAACCGTGAACGGACACTTCCCGCCCTTGGCAAGCGGCGCAACGATAATCACCGCATCATTGGGATCAGTCGCTTTGCAATCCGCGGTAAAACCATCAAAAACACCATCCGCAGACCACACCAACGCATACCACTCGCCATCAAGAACCGTAACACCATCTGCATACTTGTCTGGGCCGACGGTAGAAAAAGAAATCAAAGTATTGGCGGCATCAGCAAAAGCCGAATACGACATTACCGCGGCCACAGCTATAGCAAAGAATCTAGAGACTTTCATTAAGTTCTCCTTTTCAGCCTTTTACCATGCTGTTATTATAGCAAACTGTAGGCGTCCAAGTCAATAGCAATATGCAAATCTTTTGTCGGAGGACGGGCCAAGCTGATCCATTTCCATGCACGCGAAATCGCAGCTGCACTACCCGAACGAATAACAACCTCCCAACGATACCAGCCATCTGCTTTTTCCAACACACTCGGCAACGCATCCCCTACCTCAAAACGGGCAGCCGACGGCTGGTGCCTGGTACACAGCGCAGCGGCGAAATTCCGCAGACTCTGCGAATACAACTCGGCCCAAGCCGAAACCAGACGGAGATCCTGCGATTTAAAATGAATGACCGCAAGATGCGAATACGGAGGAAAGAATCCTTCTTCTCGCTCCTTGAGCTCGCGTTCGGCGAACACTGGAAAGCCTTGCGTTGATGTAATCAGCCGAAGCACCGGGTGCTTCGAATCGTAGGTCTGGATAATGACCTCGCCTGGCAACTCCGCGCGTCCGGCGCGACCTGCAACTTGTGAGAGTAGCTGATAAGTCCGTTCACCAGCCCGGAAATCCGGCATATTCAGCGAGGAGTCCGCATTCAACACACCAACAAGCGTAACATTCGGGAAGTCAAGCCCCTTCGCGATCATCTGCGTTCCCAATAAAACATCCGCCTCGCCACGCCGAAATGCGCCGAGGATATCGTCATGCGAATCCTTCCGCGAAACCGAATCGGCATCCATCCGCAAAACCTTCGCCGAGGGAAAGCACTTCTTCAGCGCATCTTCCGCGCGTTGCGTGCCAATCCCCTGATACCGAAGCGAGGTTGACCTGCATTCGGGACACGCCCGCGGAGTATTGATCCAACCGCCGCAGACATGACAACGACAACAGTCGTCAGCACGGTGATAAGTGTACGGAATGTCACAACGTTCGCAGGTCGCGACCCAACCGCACTTCTCACAGGTCAACTGACGAGAAAATCCGCGGCGATTGAGAAAGAGAATAGTCTGCTCGCCACGATCGAGCCTCAGCTGCAGCGCCTCTAGTAACTCCTGCGAGAAGATCGCGCCTCCATGCGCGGACGCGGCATTCTGGCCGCCTTGAAACGACATGTCCACCAGCCGCACGGACGGCAGAGTACCCGCGCCAGCCCGACACTTCATCTCCGCGAGCGCATACTTCCCCTTCTGAACGTTGAACCAGCTCTCAAGCGAAGGCGTGGCGCTGCCGAGCACGACCTTCGCACCCTCGATCGCACCACGCAACACTGCGGCATCACGCGCATGGTATCGCGGATTATCCTCCTGCTTGTAGCTCGGCTCGTGCTCCTCGTCCACGATGATGATCCCCAAGTTCTTCACTGGCGCGAAGACCACACTGCGCGGACCTACCACTACGCGCGCTTCGCCCGACCGGATACGGTGCCACTCATCATAACGTTCGCCGTCCGACAACGCCGAATGCAACACCGCGACGCACTTGCCGAAACGCGAGGCGAAACGCTGCACCGTCTGCGGCGTAAGCGAAATCTCCGGCACCATCACAATCGCGCCCCTACCCCTTTCAAGCTCCTTCGCAATCGCCTGCAGATACACCTCGGTCTTACCCGATCCGGTCACGCCGTGAAGCAATACAGGTCGAGATTTTAGGTCGAGGTCGAGAGTAGACCTAAGTCTATTACCTATAACCTGATCAAGTGCCGCACGCTGTTCGTCATTGAGCGGCAACGGTTTTGACGGAATGATGCGTTTCGTCCCGAGCGGATCGCGACGCTTCTGCCGCGGAGCGATTGTGACAAGTCCCTTTTCACTCAACGCCTTCAACGTCGAAGGCGTCGTCTCAAGTTCATCGCAAAGCCTCGCCATCCATCCGCCACCAAGACGGACAAGCTGTTCATACAGCCATTGCTGACGCTTGGTCAAAGTTGACGGTTTCAGGTCGAGGTCGGCTGAGTCAGGTCGAGACCTAGACCTGTTATCTATAACCTCAACGTAAAGCAGTTCCTTCGGCCTAACGGACTTCTTCAGCACCGCCGCTGGAAGCGCAGCCTTAAGCACGCTCTCAATCGGCGCCGCGCAATACGAGGACAAACGCTTGACCAACTCCAGAAGCTCCGGCGAAAAGAACGGCGTCTCATCGACAATCGCCGTGATCGGCTTGAGCTTGAATGCAGGTTGAGTTTTTAGGTCTACTTCCAGCACGAAGCCGCGCGCCTCACGATGACCAAAAGGAACGGAAAGAAGCTGGCCGACGGCCAGCTTCTTCTGAAGCGCTTCCGGAACTTCGTAGTCGAAGAGCCGGTCGAGCGCAAGGTCAATGGCGACCCTGACGACCACTTAGGGCTCGAGATACTTGAGGGTGATGCCCGAAGGAACCACGAAGCTCTGCTTGTTGTAGATGAGGTAGAGCTTGGAGTACTTCGCCTTCACGACATTCGCGGCACCGCCCTTGTGAATGACGATGGCGGCCTTGTTACCGAACGGAGTCGGATAGTTCTTGCCGAGCGCAACCTCGTCCTTCTGAGTGGACATGTCGTTCGAGCCAGAGGTCGGGAACGTGGAGACATCCATATTACGGGTGATAATCGCAGGAACGATATCCTCCATTTCATCGGTAAGACCAGCGACAATGGACCAGCCGACGTTGTTCTTGTTGAGCGATCCACCGGTGAACGGAGCGACACCCGAGCCAGAGAGCACGCCGATATCAACACCGCCAACATAGGAAGCCCAGTTCTCCTTGCCGTAGTTGTCGAGGTCGAAGAGCTTCTGGAAGTATTCGGTCGAGGTGCCGAAGGTATTGCCAGCGATATCGTCGGTATCATCAGACTTGCCGTCATCTTCAGTAAGGTGAGGCCAGACGGACGGAAGACCAGCGCCTTCGCGTTCGGTGTTTGCCTGCGTGATGCCGACGAACAAGTTGCGACCACGCATGGACATGGCGGCGGTCTGAGAAGCGAGCATGGCGTTGGAAATAGCCGGGAAGAGCGCGCCCATCAGAATTCCGAGAATGCCGATAACAACGAGCAGCTCGACGAGTGTGAAACCGTTATTGAGTTTTTTCATAATGTTTACCTTTGGTGTTTTACGTGCGTTTGCAAATATATTACCAAAAACCAACTCGCTTTTCAATATGCATTTGACAAGTGCTTACTTTCCTAGCGCTCGCTTCAGATACGGCATGTAAGCAGCGGTGTACGTGATGAGACTCCAGACCGTAAGCAACGCGAGAGCCCCTTCAACCCAGAAACAGCTCATAAGCCAGTATCCCTTCAGCACGACGCCGCCTTCCGTTGTCGGAATCATCGGCGAAAACGCGAGATACAGGTAGATCCAGCCCGCGCCCGGGAACGACAGCGCCGTACGGACCTTTCCGAGCCACATCGCGGAGACATCAGCCCCGTACATCGTGCCGACCGAGCGCATGAAGGTGACCCAGGTGTCGCGAAGAAGATAAAGGATCGTAAAGCCGAGCATCACCAGACCGTGCAGCTCGAACTCGAAGCCATCTCCGCCCTGATGAACGATCTGCCAGGTCAACTCCGGAAACGCCACGAGGTAAAAGACCTTGTCCATCAGCGGATCGGCCATCTTGCCCAGCGTCGAAACGCAGTTCCACTTGCGCGCCAGCATTCCGTCCCAGAGATCGGTAAGCCCGGAGAGAAGCATCATCGCACAAGCGACGACGGCGAGCGACCAACCGCCGAGATACTCATGCGCGACAGCGAAGCCCAGCCACGCGAAAATCAGCGGCACTCGGGCGAAGGTAATCGCGTTAACTATAATGGATCGTTCACTCTTCACTCTGCACTCTTCACTCTGCACTTTTCATTCCGTTAGGCGAGACCTTCGGCGACGACTTCCTGCATCACGTTAAGCGCTTCCTGCAGCTGCAGGAGACGCGCCTTGAGCGCCTGGATCTCGAGCTCGGCCTTCTGATAATTCTTGCGCGTCGCGAACAGCTGCTTGAGCGCCTCCCCGACATCCATGTCGAGATCGGCAAGCTCCATCCCGTCCGGAATGGGGACAAGCACCTGCTCATGACAGCCCGAACACTCGATCTGAAGACCTGCACCACGATAGTCGATGCAGAGGCACTTGCCGCAATGCGGACAGTCGAAGACAATGTCATTGTCGCCGATTTCGGCGCCATCAACATTCTGGGGATCGACCGATTCCTGATTCTCTTCAGCCATGGTGCACCTCCTGTATTTATATCGTGATTATAGCAAATTCAAGCCTCTTGCGCAATAGCGGCGCGAGCGAACTTGGGATTGCCGCCCGCGATCACAAGGGCGACCTCACCCTTCACTTTCACGTCCGCATACTCTTTGACAAGATCCGAAAGATACCCGCGCGACACGCGTTCGTGGAGCTTGGTGAGTTCGATACAGACGGCGGCCTCACGATCTCCGAGCACCTCCAGCGCCGCTTCCAGCGTCGCTGCGATGCGGAAAGGCGACTCGTAACAGATTAACGTATGTTCCTTGTCCTTGTCTTCGGCGAACCAGTTGCGCAGCGCTCCAGGACCGCGCGGCGGGAAACCTCGGAAGGTGAAGGACGACGTGGATAGTCCACTCATCAGCAGCGCGACATTCACCGCGCTCGCACCGGGAATCACCTCGTAAGCAACGCCCTTCTGCGCGCAGGCACGGATGAGACGGTAGCCAGGATCGGAAATTCCAGGATAACCGCCGTCGGAACAGAGCGCAACCTCCTTGCCAGCGGCGAGATCGGTGAGCACCTTCTCGGTTATGCGGTCTTCATTACCCTGACGGTAGGAGAACATCTCCGCCGGGCGCGAAATGCCAAAATGCGTCAGTAGCTGCCAGGTGCGGCGAGTGTCTTCGCAAGCGATCACCGCGGCAGTCTTGAACGCCTCGATCGCACGCGGACTCAAGTCCCCGAGGTTTCCGATTGGCGTCGCAATCACATGCAGCATTATCGTTTGCCTCCGGCAAGGGTTTCGGCACAGTTCAAGTAATACGCGCGAATACGTTCGTAAGCGTTAATGATATCAAGCTCGCCCAGTACACGGATCGGAGACCCCGGATCCTCCGGACCGATACGCCCAAGCTGGACGCGACGCGCAGCCCGAATGTAATCGTGAATCTGCGACGAGGTCTTCTGGATCGCGGCAAGGTCAAACTGCTTGCGCGGAGAACAGATCAACGGCGTCACCTCACAGGCGAAAGAAGCCACCTTGTCATGAATGTCGAGAAGAAGCGAGCGGGATTTCTCGGACACCTTCTGCTTTTCGCCGCGGAGGCGTTTAACGACCTTGTAGACCTTGGCGCATTCGTCGGACACACTTTCAAGTTCGTCAGTCAACCTTAGAAGACGCCGCGCACGTTCGGAAACGTCAATCGCAAGACGCTTGGACATAATCGAACCGAGAAACTCGGTGACTTCGCGCTGGACGTTGTCGAGGATGTCCTCGCGATGCAAGATGTGCTTTTCAGGTCCGTCATCGTCCTCGGTTTCGCCGGCGATGATCTTCCGCGCACAATCAAGCATTTCGAGGTCGCTCTGCTTCATGAAGTCGATCTCGACGAGGGCCTGATCACAAGCGAGAACCGGGGACACGCGCACGCCGAGTCTGAGGGCGGAGAGGTGGGGCTTCTCGTTTTCGGGCTGCGGGATCAGCTTCTCGATCAACCGGCAGAACTGTTTGGCGACCGGGAAGAAGATACAGCCGCGGCAGATCGCGAAGATGGTGTCGGTCACCGCGATCGGCGCCATCATATGGACGAACTGCTGCACTTCGCGTCCGCTGACCTTGACGGTTTCGGCGGTGGCGTAATTGGGGAACAGGAGCTGCCCGGCCTTCACGAACAGCGGGAAGAACCAGATGAGGATGCAGGAGCCGACGAAGTTGGAGAGCGTGTGGGAGAGCGCGGTGCGTTTGGCGTCCGCAGTACCGCCGATCGCGGCGATCCAGCCGGTCGCGGTGGTGCCGATGTTGGCGCCGAAAAGGACGGCGATGGCGACCTCGTAGGTGATGAGTCCGTTAGTCGCCAGCGCCATTGCGATGGCGATGGTGGCGGCGGAGCTCTGAATCACGGCGGTGAGGAACATCGAGCAGCACGCGATAGTGACGACGCCGATCATTGAATCGGCGCTCATTGCGGTGAAGATCTTCGCGATATCGGGATTTTCCTTGATCGGTTGGACGCCCTTGGACATGAAGTAGAGCCCGAGGAAGACGAGCCCGAGGCCGACCATGGTGAGTCCGATATGATGCACCTTCTCGCTGCGGAAGAAGAAGTAGAGCACTCCGCCGAGGGCGAGCCCAGACAGCCCAAGCATCTGCGGATCCGGAGCGTAGGCGATAATCCATACGGTCGCGGTAGTGCCGATGTTGGCGCCAATCAGGACGTTAAAGGCCTGGGGCAGGGTCATAATCGCGGTCGAAACGAAGCCGACGAGCATGACGGTGATGATGGAGGAGGACTGGACAAGAATAGTGGAGACGATGCCGGTGCCTACACCGACGATGCGCTTCGAAGTCGCCATCGCCATGATCTTGCGCAGGGACTGCCCTGCGGCAGCCTGAAGCCCTTCGGAAAGGTGCTTCATGCCCAAGAGGAACGCTCCCAGGCCACCTAATACAATAAGAAGAATGGAAGCGAAATCAATCATCGGTCACTTCTCCTGTTGAGTAGGAACGGGGACCCCGCCAAAAAGACGGCGAACGAGGTTCTCGAGGTGCCACGGATAAAACATGCCGAACATTCCGCAGACCGCATAACCATACAAGATCAAGACGAGAAGCTGCACTGGAGCGAATTCACCAGGAGCCGGGACCAAGAGCCGTGTGGTCTTCATCGCCGCCGCAGGGAACAGCATGAAGAGTCCGCACAACGCCCTGCACGGCAGATGCTTCTGCATCCAGAGGTTGGTCAGTACCAATAGCACCGCGGCAAGCACCCAAACGAACACACCATTCGTCTGTTCCTTAAAAAGAAGGGAGTCGAAGAATTCAATATTGATGGTCGCGCACTCGTACGCGGTCCAGAACCACGCAACAGGCGTAAGCGCCAAGGAAACTACCTTGGAGACGAAAAACCGCTCGCAGAGCGCGAGCGTCTTCTCTCGAAAACCCAACCGACCGACCGCCAGTGCGACGATCGGCAGAACCGAAATCAAAGTCCAGAAGATTAACATTGCGGATATTATACCAAATATGCCGCGGCAGTTGGAACGCAGAGTTGGCGATAGCTTACGCCGTCTCACCGTACCGTCCGCGCCTCGCGGACGCCTAGGGACAGAGTCATCATCGCCATCAACGCGAGATTGGCGAGAACTGCGTTACCGCTATGTCCGAACACCACGATCTGTAAGGGACACAAAATCACGAACCACAAAAGCATGCGAAGCGCCACTGCTGTCGACCTCGAACCGTAATCTCGTCCTATCTCCAACCCAAAAACCGGCAGCAAATACAAGGCGCCATAATAATACATATTGCCGGCGGCGAGCAGCATGCCGCCGACGAGCAGCAGATAATCACGACGTCGGCAGCCGACAAGCAGTGCGACGAAGCCGAACAGCTGGGATATCCTCGCGACCATGTACATGCCGGACCATGGATCGTGCACATCGAGTCCGACCGCGACTCTGATCGCGCGCCACACCTGAACGAATCCGAAGTCCGAAGTACGTAATACGAAGTCCGCATGGTGTGCAGCATTCCTGATCATGATCGGAATCGCTTCGAAGCCGTCGTTGACGAACAACCACGGCACTGCAAACAGCGTCACCGCTACGGCAGCGGAGAACGTCGCCATTTTCCAATCAACCTTCTTTCCACCGAACATATAGAGCAGTCCGAGAGCTGCCGGCGCGACCTTTAACACGGCAGCGATGGAGAGGCAGACGGCGGCGACATAGCGACGCCACCCCTTCTCGTCGTCCCACCACGCGAGGAACACGCCTACCGCGGCGGCCGAGATCCAGACGGGATTACCGCGCTCAAGGGCGAACAGAAACGGCATACTAAGCGCGACGAGATAAGGCATTACTCCTCCATGCGGTAGGGCGCGGATTCCGTGCCGCGCCGCATTCGAGCGTGAAATCAGAATAATCGTCGCGAAGAAGAGCGCCGCGCTGAGTCCAGAGAACCACCATGCTCCCACGCGGGTCGCAGGGAATGGCATATACGGCAGCAACGCCAACGCGGGATAAACCTTGTCCATATCACCGGTGACGAACTTAAGTCCATCCTTCGTCGGATACCAGTCGCTGAATTCCACGATTTCGCCGACTGGCTTTTTATTGGCCCTAACGCCACCGGACTTCGGATCGATCCCATAATCGGCGCTCTTAGCCGAAGCGTAACCTTGTTCGACGCACATCCTCGGCATCCAGAAGTCGGACATCTCCTCGTGCCCTTCTTCATAGAAGAGCTTACGTTGTCCCGCGATTCCGAGCGCCGCGCAAACCGCCCACACCGCGAACGCGGCAAGCAGTCCGAGCCCGAAAATCCTCGCGCAAAGTTTCATTACGCGCTATTATATCAAAACCTCGCAGCTCGTTTCGTCGGATGGATAACATACGGACGAGAAGCATTCATACGACGGGCAAGCTCGGACTGATTAAGCCCAAGCTCCTTCATTCGCTTCAGCACGGCGCAAAGAAACACCGAACCAGCATGATCCGCAGGCGACAAGCCGCACGCAGAGTTTGCGTCCGATGTAATCGCCTGCGGTAAAATATCCGGAAAACAAAAAAGACCGCGAATCGCGGCCTTTTAAACTGGTGGAGGTTGAGGCATTTGACCCCTCAAGCCGCTCCGTGCCAAAACACCGCTGGATTCAGCACGGAGTATTAGGTCGAGGATTTTGACCACCACCCTTTTCGCTTCATTCTCCCCGACCGGGAGAATCAGTTTGAATTACCGGTTGTGAAAATTCGCCTACACCCCACACGGCATATTATACCAGAATTCTGGTTGTCCGAGGCCGCGAACTACTATTTGTATCGCGCGCGCGCACGCGCATGTGCCTATATCAGCTCCCATGTAAACGCAACCGAATCAGAAGCATCAAGATCATCAGGGTTGATGTCTGGAGCGCTTCCGGTCGTCCCTATGCAGTCACAGTAGCGTCCGACTTCACCATAGACTTCAATTTCCTGCCATGAATAATTAATGCTGAGCACATCGCCCAGTTTTTTGCCCACGCCACGGCAAAGTCCCTCGGCGATCTTGCGAGCGTTGGCCGACGCCTTCGCAAACAGCTCGTCCTGAACCGCCGACGTGTCCTTCACAGTAAACCGCACGCGAAACTCAGGGTCGACATTCGACTGCGCAATGGTGGCAAGTATCTCGACAAGACGTTTTCGATCGAAATCGAAACCTATCTTTAGATCCTGATGGACTTCATAACCCCTGAAAACATGTTCCGTGCAGTTTCCATTTTCATCCTTCAGCCACTCCCAATCCGTGTCAACATGGAAGTTCGTCGTCCGCAGATCTTCAGTATCGACACCGACTCGCTTCAACGCCTTCTTCAAGGATTCGACCCGTCTCGCCGCTTCTGCCATGCTTTCGGAATAGTCCATATTCCGCGTCTCAAGATTGATGAGGACATTAACATAGTCCGGTTTAACCTTAACATTCGCTTGTCCCCGGACAGTGATTACCTTCTGCATAGTTGGATCTCCTTTCATCAGAATTCATCCTTCTCGTAGTATTTCATGACACCCTTATGCGCCCTGGCGATGGCCTTAGCCGGTTCCATCTCGCCATTGACCACCGCCTCAATCCAACGACCATGAATGGCAATGTCTGCGCACTGGTTACGCAGCAAGACACGAAGCGCCGTGGCATGGTCCTCACGAAGAAGTCGCTTATTGCAGTACGTATGGACGTCCAACGCCCCGTCATCCATGCACAGAAGGAAGTCGCCTGGATCGTATTGGTCTGCGTTCGCACGGACGACATACTCACACATCGTCCGGCGCATCGACTTTTTGATGCTGTCGCCCAGCCGTGCGTGCGAATAGACAATGTCGTGATAGACGAAGAAGCAGAAAAACGCCCGCTCGTACCGGCCTTCGCCCATCGCAATAGAGAATGTGATGACAGGCCGATACTTGACTTCGTAGTCGACCTCGGGAGTAATTCCCTCAGCCTTGAGCAGATCAACGAGAATCGCTACGTTGCGCTGCACGCCACTCAACACCCGTTTCGGGATTTTTTCATTGACCTTATTCATGGAGTCCATCCTCATGTATTCCCTTTCATCTTGCACCATTTCCAGCGAGCCATGGTCTCGACCGGCTCGATTCCATGCTTGTCGAACTCCTCCATCATCGAAACCACCTGCTCCTTCGTCCCGTCCTTAATGTAAAATTGCCACGGAAGGTAATGGATCTGCCATTCGATCGTAAACCGCTGAACACCATCGACCACCGCATCGCAATATGCCTGCACCATCGCAGTATGACCGAGACAGCAGGCGATGATGTAATCATCTTCTCGCATCTTACCGACATCTTTCACGGCATCACCGATCGATTCATAATGACCCAGATTCTTTTCGGATTGGAAATTGATCGTTATATCCATTCCCCGATAAAGACGATGCCAATCCCATGCACCCATGTAGAATGTGTAACGCAGCACGTCGCCATTGTCATCAAGTGCGATGAGCAAGTTTGAATGGATGTGTTCCCGCCCGAATCCCGACGGAAGGCCGCACCAAAGGTGCCTCTCGCCGGTTTTGGCATCCCTGACAAAATGACGAATTCCAATCGACTCCATCACTGACCCGAACACATGAAGATTGTTCTTGCTCGTGATGACATAATCAATCGAAGAAAGAATGCGCTTCAGCTCCTTTCTGCTCGGCTCCTTCAGCGGCGTCAACGCGCCCCTGATCTTCTTCCGATAATCGCCATATACAACGTACTTCGGCAAAACTGTCGCGACCGACCTCGACAGCCCTCCGCCATGCGACGGCACTTCGGGATATTCTTCAGGCTTGCGCGGAAGCCAGTCCCACCCTTTGTCGTCTCCTTCATCGGACGCTTTTTCAACATGACTCGCCTCCCCGTCCGACTGACCGCTCGACACTTGATCTCCATCATCGAATATCTTCCGAATCCAGTTGTCCAGATACACGGTCGGCTCCTTCTGTGCGTCTCCATGAAAAGTCCCGAACAAGTACGCTGCGCCATGCACGCTATCACCGACTCGAGGAACATAGTTGCGGTCGACACGGTTGGCGGCGATCAGCAGACTCCATGGAAACGACGATGGATCGTCTGGCGCACCCGACATCAGTCGAATTCGATAGCACTTCACTCCGCAGATTTTAACCGCTCTGCAAGCCTCGACAATGCCGGAGAACTCCGCAAGCGCCGGTTCTTCAGCCCTGTCCCCGGAATTAAGAGACCGAAGCTCGGAAAACGTCATGTCCGCATGATTGATTGTCGGATCATTCTTCTTGGCTCGCTCTTCCTCCACGGGCCTGCCGTCATAAAAGCGGACAACCCCCTTGTCGTTCATACATTCCATGTAGTCGCCAAGGCCCGCAAACGTCATCTCGAAATTTCCGCCCTTGGAGTATTTCTCGTATCCTTCTTTCTGGAATGCGTTCGTGACACAGAAATCAATTGAGGAGCGACCGTCGAAAACAACCGAGGCGTGCCACAGCGTCTCTCCTTCGGGACGATAGAACTCGCTAATCTTGCAGACATCCTTGCGGAGCGTATCCTGCACACCCCAGAGCAACATGTGCAGCCCGCACACGTTCCAACTTTTCTGCCGCTCTTCAAGCTGGTACAGGAGAACCAGATCCTTATCCAAACTAATGTAGTTGATCGCACCAGCCCAACCGACCATTTCATCGGCGCGTTTAGACTTCGTGACATTCTTCTGCGCCCATTCAACAAACGTCCGATCGTCGGCAAATAAACGTGTTTCGTACATGGTAGTTCCCTTGATGTTGTTATTGTCTTTGGTTCTTCAACGAATTCATCGGAAAATCGGCTCCCAGTAATGTCCCGGGTCAACGTCATCCAACCCGACGACCATTCTCGTGGCGGCAAGTATGTCGACGAACTTATGATCGTCCGTGACGTCAAGAACATACGGCGTGTTAGTCCAGAGCGAGCTGTACATAATCATTTCGTTCTTGAGGTTGTCGGCTATATCGGCCACCCCCGGCTCAGCATCGGGATCGATCCGATCGGGGACCACGGTAGAACCCTTCAGCAGTTTCACTACGCCGCAGTCCTGAACAAGTATTACCGCCTTGCAATCGCAGTTAGTCGAGCGGAAAATCCACGTGTTATCTCTTCAGTTTTCATAGCGCCTCCGTATTGCAATGTTACTTAATATTTCATCCACCAATCTTCTGTAGCCAGAGAACCTCCTATTCACATCACCAAAGCTTATCCATAAACACCTCACGCGAATTGGGACCCCTCGCAGGGCCAATTATGCCACGCCTCTCCAGTTCATCAACCACTTTCGACGCCCTCTTATACCCCCAGCACAAATGACGCTGAAAATGAGCAGCCGACGCTCTTTTCGTTCTACGAATCACGTCTTTGGCTTTTTCAACAAGCTCATCTAATGAATCACGATCGAAATCGGTGTCATCAGTTTCAAAGACATCATCTGAATGCCTAATTGCCCTTGGCGCCATCAAGTGGTATTCGGTTGCCGAATACTTGGCGATGGCCCGCTTGACATTCGCCATAATTTCATCGTCAGAAATGCAAGGGACCTGGACTCGTTGGAGAATGCCATAGCGATCACGATAAAGACAGTCGCCTCTCCCGATCAGCCGCTCTGCACCCGATTCGTCAAGTATGACTCGAGAGTCAATAGGAGTTGCGGTCTTAAAAGCAATACGTCCAGGAATATTGGCCTTGATCGATCCGGTAACGACATTGTCTCCAGAACACTGTGTCGCTAACACAAGGTGGATTCCTGCCGCACGAGCCTTAGCAGACAGGCGCGAGATATTGGGTACGACCTCTGCAGCACACTGCAGCATAAGATCAGACAGCTCATCCACGACAATGACAATGTATGGCAATGTTTCCGGGATATCCTTGAACTGTTCGTCCGGTGAGATCTCTCTACCGTTGTAATCCTGAATATTACGAACACGGACGGAGGCGAAGGTCTTCAGCCGCTTCTCCATCTCGGCTACTGCCCAATTTAGAGCATACACCATTCGCGAATTCTCATTCAGCACAGGCATGACGAGATGCGGAAGGTTCGCATAAGCGACGAATTCCACGCACTTGGGATCGAAGAGAATCAATCGGACTTCTTCGGGCGAACGCGAAGAGACGAGCCCATTGATCAGGTCGTGGATAAACATAGTCTTGCCACACCCCGACGCTCCTCCGACCAGAAGATGCGGCATAGTCGCCAAATCAAACGAGACCGTATGACTCTCAACGTTCTTGCCAATGACAACTGGAACTTGCGGACGGCAACGAAGCATATCCAACCGGGTGATTTCCGGCACGGTCGTCTCTTCATATGTCACAAGTTCCGAGTCTGGTCTGTCATATTCGATTCCTACCGCTTCAGAGCCGGGGATGGGGGCTTCAATCCGAATAGACCGCCTTTTCAACGCCCCCTGCAAATTCTCCTCTATGTTCGTAACCGAACTATACCGACATCCCGGCGACAACGTCAACTCGATCTTGTTGATTGTCGGCCCCTGACACACCTTCTCCACCTTCGCATCGACTCCGAATGTCGCAAGCACTTCAGCTACCGCGCCCGCATCGCCACCAAGCCGTCGCTTGATCTCTTCCGCATCGATTGTCGGGGAGTCCGACATCTGCTTCGCCATTGCATCGGCTATCCGTGAAAGCTCTTCCGCGCACTTACGCAATCTCATAATCAGGTCTGTCATATATTCCGTTCCTTTCTGATCTTCTCCCAGGCGGCGTTGATCTGCGCCATCTTGACTGTCGCCTTCTGAATTAACGACTCCGGGTAGCCGTTTGCCCGCAACAGGTCCGGATGATATTTCTTAGCCGCCGTACGGTAGGCCAGCCTCACGGCATCATCCGATGCATCGCAAGCACACCCAAGCAGTTCATACTCCTTCCGTAACGCCGACTCCGCCTTCGACCTCGGTGGCGGCGCATCTCGGAAATGTCGATAGAACCACTCCCTCGCACGCTTCTGATATTCGCGCTGCGCTTCGGCCTCACGAGCCGCCTCTTCGGCCTGACGCCGTTCCTCCTCCCGCCGCCGGGCTTCGGCACGCTGACGATCCTGGGCACATTTCTGCGCATCCCTTCGCAAGCGCTCGTCGCGTTCGCGCTTTTCATCTGCTTCCGTCCACTCACGGAATGTCCCGCTGCGCTTCCGATAATAGATACCGAAATAGCTTTCCGGAAGATTCAGATACCTGCAGATCCCCTTGAGATTCGATTTGTGAATCGGCTTAAGAATACCCGTCGAACACGCGATATCCCAAAGCAGCTCATAAACAGCCAGACAGTCCTCTGGCGTCGCCCACTTGTTGGCGAACTCCCAGGCGAGTCTAAAGAGCGACTTGCGCGCGTTCTTCGACACGTTGAACACCCGCACACAGAACTTGCGACGAGCCGCCGCACGAGGGAACCGATCGAACGCCCTTTCAGCCGCATGAGTCTCCCAGGTATCGACCTTACGGTCCGCCTTCGCCATCATCGCAAGTATGGCGAAAAGCCGCCGCAGGAACATATCCTCGCGGTGCTTCAAGCGCTTCTTCAACTCGTAATCTTCAGTGTGCATCGATATGCCTTAGTCAACCGATCTCCAAACCTTCTTATTGGACATTCTAAGGGTTCCTTCCAATCAGAATAGAGCAAACCTCGTGCCAACATGATAAATTCCCACAAAACAAAGATTCAAGACAAAATACATTTACTTATTACACAACCCCGCAAACCATCTTGTCAGAAAATGACAGCCCGCCGTCAAACGTTGACAGCGGGCCGCATAATCCACCTTATAGAAGAATATGTTATTTGCCGTTCCACTTCTTCCACTTAGGACACTTACCAGAGGAATAAGTTGTCTTGCCAGGGTTATTCGGGCACTTGCCATCGGAATTATCGAGCTTGACCTCTCTGTCCGTCATGCGACGACCACGAGCGACGAAGAACTCACACGTCCCACATGTCTGCTGTGCCAAGTAGTAACTGCATGCCATGTTGTTTCTCCTTATTTTATTGTTCCTGTAATGGACAATCGACCATCCTTTAAGCGCAGCCGCAAAGGCTCGTCATCGTTAAGAACTGATTTCTTCTTGGGTGCTTTATGGCACTCCTTCCCATGTCAATTCAAAGCCGTTTTTCACACGCTCCTTCTTGCAGACCAAAGTCTCAACACCGGGTATTCTATTGGGCGAAAAATCCTTATTCTCTGTAACAATGAGGCGATACTTAAGCACCTCGACACCTTTCCGAACAAGAAAATGAATATACTGAGGATTACGCGCGCACACCGAGACCTTCGAGACATCCTTACCGCACTCCAGCGCAGTCTTTCCATACTCAACCCAGTCAGGAGTATCTGGCATCAGACCATTGGCCTTATCTTCTTCTGTGCACTCGGTACGAATATAACTCATCATACCGAAAGATACGTCTTCTGGCTTCTCGGGGGCGGCCTTCGGATATTTCTTGAGGAACTCATCGACATTATCAACGACATCGAAGCTGTCGATATAAAGCCACCCATAGGTCACAATCGTGTCGCCGACCTTTATCTCACCGCCTTCGACCCGCTCTTTCCGGATATAGATAGCAAGCGGCTGGTCGAGAAAATCAAGGCGAGCGCAATCCACCTCAACGCAGAGGACATCCGTACCCAGCGCCTTAAGTTCACGCACGCTCTTCACTCGACCTTGCAAGCCATAGCCTGCATTTGAGATCTCCTTCGGGAACGTCCTACTTTGATCAAACCAATCAAACATCTCCGGAGAGAAGCTGAGATTCACCGGCCCAAGATGTCTGTCAGTCACTTTGACCGGAGGCGGTAGTTTCGGTACCTCGATGATCTTAAGGGCAGTCGCAAAAGCCGCCAGTTTGGCATCGTATTCGACACCACGCAGAATACACTCGCGATCGGCGATGTAATAAGGCATAACCGCCGTTAACGTACTACCACGGTCCCCGACAGTAAACTCCAGATCTGCAGCTATCGCCTCATTCCATACATTAAAAAACCAAGGACGGATTCTGACATTCGACTTGTTCGATTCATGCTCCTTGGGCAGAAACGGGAACAACCCTGCGACAACCTTCTTCTTGCTCTGACGCATCGTCAGCTGAACACCGACACTGCAGAGTTCACTCGATTCCGGATGTTCGGGGCAGAGCATTTTCAGATAATCGCCATTATTACTCGGATCAAGCCAGTCGTAAAGCTCTAAAGGAAACTCTTTAGGAATCACACATAACCCTTCCGACCACTTATCCATCCGTTCAGCAAACGTCATACCTCCCTCACACTTGGGCAGGAATCCACTCCAGATGTCGCGAACAGAAAGTCCATCCACGAAACGACGAAGCGGATGGATGGGAAACATATCATTCAACTCGAAAGGATTAAGCGGATATGCCTTGATGACATCGATCGCGCGGCCCACTTGGCAGCAAATAAATGCCTGCCATTCAAACGGTGCCTTAACCGCGAATGGAAGGCCGGATAGCCATGGCGGATTCTCGCTCTTCTTTTCTTCGCCAGCTTTCTTCCCGTAGGAATCCTCGAACTGCCGACACGCATCCTCAACTAACGGAACAAAGCCTTTAAGGCTGTCCTCAACGGGAAGATTTTCAAGGCAGTCGGCATAGCATCTACTGGCGCATGCCAGGGCACCATATCGCGCCGTGCGCCCGACGACTTCTGAACACCGTTCAATCAGACCGGAATAGGTTCGACATCCGGCTGCATCCTTCGGGCCGGTTTTCAGCCAGTCCAGCATCGCCCAGAACACTTCGATTACGGATTGACGATCCTCCGCTTTCTCCGAATCAGCCAATTCGAGGACATGCGTCACCGCGATGCTGGCGTTCTTTACCAGATTCAGCTTCGCACAAGCAATGGCAATCGCCTCCCAATCGGCCACTGAAAAGGCCTCGATCGCTTTCTGCACATTGATCGCAACTATAGAGACTGCCGCAATTCCCTCATAATAATTCGCGGACAGGAGCCGAGGAAGCGTCCACTTAAGCACATCGACAGAAGTAAGTCTCTTCAAGAACTCAAAGCCCCCGGGATCGTCCTTAGTCAAAACGGCACGCACAAATGGTGCAAACAGCCGCGCCAAGGATTCCTCATTCTCTGCCTTATAACACTTTTCACAGACGGAAAGTAACTGCGCGAACTTATGGTCGCAGTCGGTCGTGACAGCGATTCCGTCCAGCTCAGAAGTCCCCTCTGTCTGCCAATCGAGATCAGCCACCAACAGACGCGCAGGTTCCTTATTCGCAGACTTTAGGTCGTCCTCAACCTTCTCGATAAGTTTGGCCGGGAGCTCTCCGCTATACCGCGTGTAACTCAGCTTTTCCCGATCAAGAACGAAGCAGGCAAGACGCCTGGCGAAGCAGATTCGCGGCAGATCCCCTTTGTGAGCGCTCAACATATCTGTCGCAGGCGTCGCCTTGTAACCGGTCCCCTGGTCGTTCAAACCGCATAACGAGGAACAGAGAGAAAGTGTGATGTGATATTCACGGTCTCCGTCATCTTCCACATACTCAACCCAGGCACTCCCGTAACGGAAGAACTCGCCCCGTTCGTTCGCGCCACTGAGATCGCTCCACCCGCGCTTAATCAGTTCATTGACATCGAGAAGCGCACCAGCCGTTCGCAGATTAACGAGGGCCAACTCAGGAAGATCGATTTCGATACTCGCGTTCATAACACTTCCCCATTAGCAAAACCCGTGCCAATCAAGACCAGAATAATTAAATCGATTATTTACGCCAAATACTTCTTCAAAGTGTTCAACGAAATGCCGAGGGCGTTCTTGGCCGCCGTCATATTTTGACCGAATTTGTCAAAGACTGACTTCACGTGCTGTCTCATGGCGGCATTTAGATTATCCGGCAAGCCGACAGCAACCGAATCTTCAGCCCACAGGTCCTTGTTGATCGCAATATGCTCCTTAAGGAGCTTCTTGAAATCATCCTCTTCCAACGCACGGGCACGGTCAAGGATATTGAAAAGCTCGCGGACATTACCTGGATAGTCATAACCCGACAGATCCTTCATCTGCTGATCGGTGAGCCGTCCCCAGCCCATATCCATCCAGAAGCCGCCCGCAATATCTCCGATATCCTCCCGACGCGCCCGAAGCGGAGGAACCTCGATAAGGACGGTCGATATCCGCTGATAGAGATCGGCTCTGAATTTCCCTTCGCGCACAAGGCGCGGCAGATTCTGATTCGTCGCCGCCACCAGACGCACATCGACCGGGATTTCCTCTGCACCTCCCACGCGGATAATCGTCCCCTCTTGAATGGCTCGGAGAAGAAGCGCCTGTGCTTCCAGCGGCATCTCAGCCACCTCGTCCAGGAAGAGAGTGCCACGATCCGCCCGCTCGAAGAGCCCGCGCGTCTGCTTATCGGCTCCTGTAAACGCACCCTTCTCATGCCCGAAGAAGCGGTCCTCCAGGAGCTCTTTGGCAACGCTCGCGCAGTTAAAAGCGACAAACGGGCACTTCTTGCGCGGACTCTGCATATGGATCTGCTCGGCGATCGTCTCCTTTCCGGTCCCGCTTTCCCCCATAATCAGCACGCGGGCACGTTCGTGTTTAGAGATCTTCTGGATCCGCTTTCGGATATCGGCAATCGCCTGGCTGACGCCGCCGAGTTCACGACGTCCGAACCGGACATAATCCTCAAACGCATCCTTGATTTTCGCATCCCACAGAAGCGGCTTCACCCGCCGATAAAGGGAGACGATCGCCGCCTCGTAAATCGAATCGTCACCACGAGTACGGTGGAGGAATCCGGCGGCGCGAATCAGCGTCTGATACTTGCCAACAGCAGAATTACGATCATCAGCCTCCTTGGCGTAAGCGCGGTAGAAGCGAGCCGTTTCCAGATCAAAGGTCCCGAAGTAGGCTACTACCGCATCAACGACCGATTCGCATGGCGCATCCAAGAACTCATCGAATCCGCGCTCTGCAGGATCCGCGCCCTCGATGCAGACCTCGGCAGCGAATTCGGGCGCGACCGGCATGGAGCTGATCCAAACCGTCTTGACGCCCTTTCCCTTGAGCTTCTTCAACGCGGCAAGGATCGCCGCGATGTTCATCGTAAGGCCGACGCCAAGAACATACACGGAAGAATAGTGGGGACCGCGCTCGGACATCATGTCCGCGAGACGATTCATCGACACCCCCGACACATCGGCGTTCCCCTTCAGCGCCTCCAGCGCGGCTGCCGCACCAGCCACATATTCAGGCTTTGACCATCCTGTCAGAATCAGATTCTTTTTCATTTACGCACCTTCCGTTTCTTCCCCTTCGGACCTGGCTTGCGAGGACGACCACGCCGTTTACGCTTATAATACCCGGCAGCGGTCTTGGCATCGGCCTTCGCCCTGCGGACCAGGTTCAATTCGAGATGTTCGGCTATCCATGCGCGTTCGGCCTCCCCAAGCGCCCTATCCTTAACCTTATCGTGAATCATCTTCGCGACGTATGCGCTTACAGCCAAGCCCTCTGACTCGGCCAACGCCTTAATAGCCGCACCATCTTCAAGCGGGCATCTGATCACGATTGCATATGTCTTCGGATTAGATTGACAGGCCATAATCAAATCTCCCGTTATTTAGCATGTCGCTTCAGTACCCCAGAACAAATCTGAAACGTTCGATCATCAATCTTGCGATCGACATTCTTGCCAAACCTGAAATTCACTGCAGCTCGGACATCCGGATGATCTGCGAACTGCCGGTACGGCATACTCTTCTCCGGTCGCACATAATGAACAAGATATCGTCCATTACGCCTATCGACGCAAACAACTGTACACGGGCCAAAAACCTCCGCCCGCGTTGCTTTCGACGACGGATAGTGCAGGACCAGCAGCGAGTCTCCAGCCCGCAATTTGCTGCTAAGATCAGCCTCGGAGGTGCAGTACCAATCAAGGCTTAGCGACTTCATAGACACATCGGCCGATCTGACGGCGACGGACGCCTTATCCTCACTTGCCGCTATTTCCGCATCTGAAATCCCTCGCACACCATTGTCCCTGTAGCGCACCGTCACAAAGCGGCAGAAATGGCCCTTGTGGGCCTTGTGTGGCGTCGACGAGGCCTTACGGCGAGACAGCCCGCCCTGCCATGGCTTCCGCTCTGTGGCCCAAATCCGCGCAAGCTTTCGCAACGCACCGACGTCCAGCTTCTCGGCAAGTCCGTCGTTTACCAAATGCATGATAAAGAAGGACACCTGGTCCGACAACGCCTGGCTGTCTTGTAGAACGGAAATCTCAACAAGCCGAGAAGCCGATGACTCCGACATATTAGCGCTGCCCAAAAGAACTACCGAATCCCAAACGGCGCATTTGGCATGCAAGGCTTCACACGAATAGACCTGAACCCCCTTCTCAATCAACGACATCAGGAACCTGGGATTCGTCTCACCGCAGGCAACGGCCTTGCGGCTGGCATCACATACAAGCACATCCCCGGCGCGGAACATTCCAGCTCTGCACTGAGTCACATAAGCGACACAATACATCCGCGCCTTGGCCTTATGAGCCAGCGCCATCACTTCACTATCCGCCCAGACATCTCCCGTTATCGTCCGCATCACGCCACCTCCGCTGCAAGTAATGCTGCATCAAGCGCGATTATCGGCAATTGCGGGGCAAACTCATCACCCAACATCTCTGCCTTAATCGCCTCGACACACCTCTCTTCAACCCCCTCCGGTAGCCGGTTCGAGGGAAGCGAAACATCCGACTCAATAGATACAGAATTCAGAATCTTAAGTGCCTCCCAATCCGACAAGGTACGAACAACAGTGCCCTCCGCAGAGACTTCACATGCGTAATAACGCGCACCCTTCTCCTTCGCCGAATCTGTAACCTGATCGTACACCGAGAAAAACAGCAAATGGTTCTCAATCGACTTGCTTGCCGCAACCGTCGCCTTAATCTTCAGTGCATCCGCTACCGCCTTGTCGAAAACCTTATGGCCAGCGCCGATAATCTTCTTCTTGTTCTTAGGCTTACGGTCAAGAACGAGACCTTCATATCGATCCAACACCCCGTAATCAAGCCATTCGGCTGGCGTTATGAAATCAAAGGCACCGTCACGCACACTTAAACGGCGGCCGCGGAAAGCGAGTATGTTCTTCAAAAACGGCTGCAAGTCCGGGAGATCAACGCGAGGTAACGCCGCTGAGACCTGATGGTAATTAAACCGAGACATACTGCCGAAGACATCCTTGACGGTCTTCACGACATCCTTTCCTCCGATCGTCGCCGCCTTGACATCAAACCACTTCGCAAGAGTCTGACCATCGGCATTTCGCGGAGCCCGAGCAAAAATGTCCTGGACATCTCGATCTGGAGCCATTCCAAGCACCAGCTGGACAATGTCTTCCTTCTGATCCATCACGGCACCGAAAGCCTTGTCAATCTCGGCGAGTTTTGCATTGAGGAGGTCCCAAATCCGGCTTTCGACCGTGTCCGGATTACGCATGCTCAACACCTCGACCTTCTCAAGCTGGCCATACCGATTCAACCGGCCAACACGCTGGTGAAGCCGCATCGGATTCCACGGCAGGTCGACATGAATGATGATGTGGCAACTTTCCTCGAGGTCGATACCCTCACCAGCCGCTTCCGTCGAGATCAAGAATCTTCGATTGCCCTGATTGAACTCTGCAGCGGCTTGAGTCCGTTCAACCGAGAAGCGTCGCTTCGATCCATCCGGGAATACAACGTCATCAAGACGCTCGTCACCGTTAATGATTGTTACGCTGTCCTCGCCATACCGAGCCATCAGCTTCGACATCAGCATCGATTGCGTGGCCTTGTATTCGGTGAAAAACAGAACATTCTGACCGCCGTAATCCTTCTCAAGAAGATCCATCAAGGTTTGGATCTTCGTCTCTTCTTTTACAGCTTCAGCAAGAGACAGCAACTCATGCAGCGAAGCCTTCTCGTTGTTCCCGATCTGGACAAAGGCCGACAGTTCCAAAAGACGCTCCTCTGCCTGAGCCTTTTCGTCCGCACACGAGCCGTCATCCTCCGCCTCAAGAACACGAAGCCGCTGCGCCAGCGACTCCTTCTCCTTCGCTGCAGACTCAAACTTATCGATTCGACGACGGAGCGCGTTAGTTACCGCCGCGACAGAGCTTGACGCCAATTTCTGCATCGTAATGAGCACAAACATCACAATGCTTCCCGTCTCACGATTGAGAGACCCGGCATAAGCCATACCGGACGAAATGAACTCGGTCAGCTTGTCGTAAAACGCCTGTTCCTCCGGAGTGTAAGCATAAGTAGCTGATTTTACAATTGGCTCCTTGAACAAGGCATTACCGTGAAGATCCGTAACATTGTACTTATTGTTGCGAATCATGTAGTCCTTCATCTTATCAAGTTGTAAGGACATGTCGATGTGCGGATCAAAGACTTTCGGAGCGAGCAAATGCAATAAACTCAAAAAGCTGAAGTTCTTGCCCTTGTGGGGCGTGCCCGAAAAGAAGAGCATCGAGCGGACCAGCTTCCGCTCCTCCATCTCTGCAATTAACGCGTATCCAAGCGTCGCACCAATCTTCGGGTCGTTATTCAGGTGGTGCGCCTCATCAACGAGAACAAGATCCCAAGGCTCGCACGAAAGCATGCGCTCCTTCCTGGGACGATTGTCGAGCTTGAGCGTATCCACAGATGCAACGACAAAATTATGCATCGACCAGAAATTGGACTCTGCTGTATCGGCTTCGGTGCGATACCGTTCAGCCCGAATGTCAAACATCTCGAACATGCGCTTGACCCACTGATCGACCAGCGAGGCGGGCGTCAGGATCAGAAGGCGGTGCAACTTGCCGCTCGTCAGCATCGCAGAAAGGACAAGCCCCGCCTCAATCGTCTTGCCGAGCCCAACATCATCGGCCACCATCAGGCGGCATGGATCTTTCAGCCGCGCCTGCCGACACACCCACAACTGATGCGGCAAGAGATCGATCTGCGAGCGGGAGAACACGCCCCACTGGTCATTCACCGACTTGATGCACTTCGCCTGCAACATCGGCAGGATGTCGGCAACAATCGCATTGGAGCCACTCGCGAGAGCATCCTGCACATCGACCACCTTTTCGAGCGTTGTCGGCAGACACGACTGTATGCCACTATCAAAGCGCACAATTACCGAATCACCGAGATCGGCCAACACCAATCCCACACCGAACTTAGCATGTGCGACCTTTGTGTCTTTTGGATACATTCGTCAAGCCTCCCTACCATGCTTGTCATATTGCGTCAAAGCAATATCAAACGCACCGCCAAACGTTGCCTCCTGCTCGCCGATTTCCGCAACGACTTTCCTGTATATTTCAGAACTCACCCGAACATTCCACGCAACTTCTGCAACTTTCTCATACGGGACAAAGCACTGAGGATAAATCACAGGGTTGCTAATCGCATGCCGACGCACCATCTCACGATAAACAAAATGGAGACCAGTCAGTGGCAATGCTTTCTCCAGACCTGGCACGTCAATGCTGCTGCCTGAAAGCGCAGAATTGTTCATAACCGAAGCAAGATCCGGTGCTTCACATTTCTTTGCCCAATTCCAGCTCTTAAAGAGCTTCACATAAGTATTGAGGTTCTTGGAGAACTGATATATCCGGAAGAACAACCTCATCCAGTAATTATACTTACCGCCCGTCAACTCCTCGTCATCAAGGAAATCATCAATCGTATCAAGCCATTCTGACGCTTGCAAATCGCGTTTGCAATACACGTCCCAATACCCACGTCGCTCCAGCTCCACAATGAAACCCTTGTGCTGACACCCCTTCAGCCCAAGAGCGTGCGCGGCTCCGAGCACCAGAACCTGCATCCAAGCCTTTCTATCGTCCAATGAATCCAACGCCAACGGCAGCTTGCCCACATCAGGCTGATCATAAATTTCACGGTTGTAATCGCGCAGCTCTTCCTCGGCGTGCAGATGCCACCAATCTCGCACCGCAGGAATTGAGATGGGGGCACGAGGCTCGGGCTCAGGTCCAGTCAACGGCAGGTCAATTTGCGTTCCCCAGGCATCGGACATCGACTGGTTGTATTCTTCCTCATCCACAGAAAGCGCATCCGCGATCCGATCTTTCTCTCGGCGGCTAAGCTGCTTTGAAGCCAATGAGTTAATCCAATCGGACAGCCAGCTTGCATCGCGAATTTCACGAAGCACCTTCTTGAACTCTTCTGACGGATTTCCATTGGCCAGATATTTCAAAACTGCGACCTGCGCATCAAGGTCACTCGTCGCAGCCGCCTGTGCAGCAAATACACGAACTTTCACACGGCTCTCGCCACGGCAAAGTTTTGCAAAGGCAACCCCCTGTTCGTCATACTCGCCCGACAAAACGAAATCAGAGGGCATAAAGGACGCCTTGAGCCCCTCATTCTCATCTGCTATCACAAGCTCTGACGCCTTACGGAGCGCACCCGAGCAAGTCTTAAACTCAAATTGTTGGAGTGTCTCAAGAACCGTCTTGTCGACATTAGTTAATGCAGAAAGAAGGATCCCAGCGCCTTCACCAGAGCACCACTTGGGCGACGCAGAAACATAACTTTCGCGAATGTCATCAAGTAGCTTGCGAACCGTGTACAACGGGACACCTCGGATCTCATCCGGAAAAAACATTTCCCCGAGCTTCAAGAGGTTAGACTCAGCGACTGTCTTCCCCGGCTGTAGCTTCCCGCGAGGAATCAATTTATGCAGGTCTGAATCGGTTATGGTCTTGCAGACCATCTGATCAACCTCACCGAGCAAGCACATCGCATCCAAATCCCCAGACAGCCCAGACGGGATCACCGGTCGCTGATGCAAAAACCTTAAATACGCTCCGCCCGGACGCCCCCAAAGAACTTCTCGCATTGCATTAGCTGCGGCATGGCTCCCATCATCTCGCCAGTTTTCAAGTCCATCGCGGCCAGCCACAATCTCGAACAGCCGTTCAAAGAAACGCTTTCTTTCCCCGGCCCCCAAAGAATCATACAACCGAACCAGTTCGTTATAAAGTTCCTCTCCAATTCGAGGTATCAGCGCCGCATTCTTCTCAGAACGAATATTAAGATAAGACCGACCGGGATCGAGGTCAAAATCAGCATTCAGCGCAACCCCAAGCTCAGCCCGCATTTCAGTCGGAGCTGTAACCCAATATGTAGCGACCTCCTTGTCTAACGGTTCGAGGACGCCGTCCTTCTCCCCGATCAGCAACTGAGCATCTTGTACATTAAGCAGCCGAAGTCCTGACTCGGCACCTCTTCTGGCTATTACTTCCACCCCGTCCGTTCCGATGACGGAAACGTCCTTTATCCTGTGTGAAAACGCCGAAAGCACATCAATCTGCTTCGTGAACTTTGCAACAGCTGTCGCAACTTTCTCCCGTACATCCTTTCGCAACGGCAAGACGAAAACCGTCGGTTTGACTGCCGACTCCACCTCGCCGAATTCGGACGTTATGTATTGGAGTTGGACTGCCTCTTCCTCGTCCAAAGGCTCAGGAAGCAACCCGCCTAAGATCTTGAACTTCAGCTTTCCACTCAAAACACATGGTATGTCACAAACCAAGAATACAGTCTTGAATCCGAGACCAAATTTACCAGACACTTTGACATCGACCCTGCCCTTACCCGATTGGGACAGCATCAGCATCTTCTGGAGGTCGGCGCGGAAAGCTGCATACTTTGAACCGGAATCACCACCGACTTTTGTCTGATTGATTGGGCGGCCCCAATGTGCAACAATTAGGTTATGCCCGTCGAAACGCACGCAAAACCGATCGGGAAGTTTCGGAGAAGCCGATCCGTACATATCATGCAACTCCTCAGTTGCGTCATCGGCATTCTGGAAGAGCTCAAACAGCATCGAATCGATATCATACTGATAGTCTTGCATCTTCACCCGCAAGGCCTTGAGAATAGCCTCACTGAGAGAAAGATCCGTGGATATGCGCTGTTCCAAATCTTTCTGCAGACGAGCCCGCTGGTCGCGATATCGCGCAACCTGGGATGAATTGCCGTGCTGCTCCGCCTCAGCCTCACTGTACGCGAGATCATGCCACTTACTAAACGTATCCTTAAGCCCTTCATCCTTGCAATTTATCATCGGCAAGTAGGTGTTAAGAGACTGAAGGATGATGGACTTCGTGACACGAACCGCTAACTGTTCTGAATGTTTCAGAGATTCCCAGAACTGCTCTGTAGCCGGGTTCTGGACATGATACGCCCCAAGCACAATATCAAGCGTATTCCTGAACAACGCATCCAGCTTTGTCTGAGAAAGGTCTGCCAATGTCGCCGGGTCAGGCATCCTCAACCGAAGGATTAATGAATGATCTTCCCTCGGCATCGGCGGATTTCCCATCGACATCTCAAGGACAGAGTTGCGGACATATTCGCACGTGTTGAATTGCCCGCAGAACAAGGAACCTGCACTTTGAAGAGGCGTGGCCGTGACCGCCATCTTCTCATTGGAGATGGAAATCACATCGATTCGCTCGTCTGGTGTAGCAAGAATATAGCAATGCTGATTGCGCAGAAACGAATTCAACCCTGTCCAGATCCCATTTCGGGCCTCTTCAATGCTCCTGCTTTCAAAGCCATATCGGCCTTTTGCCAAGGCTACGTCGTCAGCTTGATCCGAACAGCAGACAATAAATCCGCCTATGCGGTCTGCGAACTCCTGATCCCAGGATGCAAAATAATCTCTGAAACTAACCTGTTTATCAAACCCCGAGGACTGATGAACCAAAACCGCAGACTTTATCGCAGCAATAAAACCTGTCGCATTTATGTAAACATCGGAAAGAATGTATTTATCCGGAACCCCATCAACCCCAAAGCAAAGATCCCTTGAGCTCTTCAGAGTATTATTCCGGTTGAAGAACTTGAGATGAGGCACGACGTCCCTGATAAAGTTCCCGAGCGCAGCCGCCTCATCCAAATACGAATACAGCAACGAGAAAACCTTGTCATTCTGTTCCTTGCCTGCATCGACATCAATTGCAGCAGTCAGGATTTGGATGACGGACGTCAGCTGGGAGTCGGAAATTCTTCCGCGAAGTTTGTCAACATGTGCGGCATAAGACACCCGCCGACTGCTCAAGCGATTCAAGACGGTCACGACAGGCAAGTGCTTTTCACCATCTCCGGTCATAACCTTTGATAGTGTATATGCGTCTATCACCCTGTTCGACCCATCCTGGTTCTCAAAACGCCCTATGCAGAATCTCCTGGTCGGATCTTCAGCCATTAGCGCAAACAACGATTCGACTGAAGCCGACGCCCCAACAGACAATCCATGCTTCTTGAGCAACTCCGCAACCTCGAAGTCTGCCACATCGGCAATCGTCACACATCCACTAACGAGGTCCGACATCTCGCCGAGAGTCAAGATGTTGTCTGGAGCCACAACCCTTCCATCCTTGAGGTCAACCCAAGGACGGGTCTTAAGCGTCTTATCAACATCTGGTGAGATATACTCGTTAAACTGCATCAGTGCATTCTTGAATATGCGTGCACAGACGGAATGCTCAAGTTGCTCCGCATTAGCTACACGAATGCAATCATTAGGATTCCAAAGAACAGAAAGGCGCTCAAGTCGCATCGAGGCCCGGTCATTCCCATCTATCTTAAGCAGTTTAACGCAACACGCCAACTCATCAGGAACAGCGAAATCCTTATTCTCTCGGAAGACGTTACTCGTAATTGCCGTCAATGTTCCGTAAACAGTCGGGAAAGCTGGTATCCGTTTCAGGGCAGCCTTCACATCAGCCAAATCCGGCATGTTAGGCACCATCATGACAAGTGCCTTCCAATCATCATCAGCAAACGAAACATCGTTAAACGTTTGCAGGGACGCGAACGCCAATAAGAGACTATCAGCCCTCGACATTGGCAACTTGAGTGCTTCTTGATTCGCAGGATTCAAAATCTTGGTAATGACCTCTGGCAAATGGCAACGCGCACCATACTTACTCTTTGTGATCGCATCAACCATCTTCTTAGATATCTCTGCATAATCTCCATCAAGAGGCATGAACAGCGGCTCGTCACAATCAAACAAATCCGATTCGCCATGCGCAAGATAACGGCATGCCTTGAACCATTCGTATTCACCGTGAAGCGAACGTTTCTGGAGCAAAACTTCCAATAGCGGCCGCCTGTGCTCGGCCGAAGTGACCGATGGCTTCTCCTGAAGCACGTCCAAAACCAATCTCTCCGTAAAGTCCGGGACATCCAGCTTCAATGCCTCGGCAAGCGGTTCATTGATCTGAACCACCTCCCAATCGACGGCGGCTTCAAATATCTTCTTGAGCTCACCCTCTGAATGACAATACAGATGATGGTCTTCTGACAGTTCCTTCAACCGTCGATAGCTACAACGCCTGCTGCCGACCTTCCAAATCATCGCTTCTTGCAAACGATCCGGCATCGCGGCAAAATCAAGACGCGATGCGCAATCCTGAGCGAATTGCCGAAGCACCTCATTGTCAGAATCTTCGTCGGACATCCCAGCAATATACTCAAGCACGCCAAGGCACACGTCCTCTGGCAATTCCGTACGCAACACGCCAGGCCGCACCAACCGACCCGCCTCCGCATCGATCACATGTGAACCATCCGGTAAAACCACAGATAAGACTCTGTGAATAATCTTGCTGCGCGGCCGCGGCAATGAATAAACTTTATCTGCAGACGGAACCTTATGCCAAGCGTACCCATCCACAGTCAGAGCGCGAACAAGGAAATTGTCGCGACAAATCTGCGGAATATAATCATTCAGAAACTCAACTTTCGACAAAGCCCTCATTACCTCCATCGCTTCATCGTCCTTGAGTCCCGAAAGCAACTTCTCAACCTGTGGAATCAGCAGCGGCAAAACCGCATCAAAGAACAGACGACGATTCCACTCACCACGCAATTCACCATCGTCCTGCGGGAGACGCGACAATACCCGACCAATGTTGAAATCCTGTCGTCCCGCATCAACAAACATGCTGCCATGCAGGCAAATCCGCACAGACAGTCTTCCTGTCGACGCTACCGCATGCCGATCATCCCTCTCATACGCTCCGCTCAACGGCAAGAAGACACATGGCACAACGGAAACTCGAGGAGAATCCGACTCTTCGGTCATTATGCAGACTGCCGCATGCGGTTTAGCCTTGTCCGTGATTGTTTCGGCCTTGCGAAGAGACTCCTTGTGTGTACTCTCGGGCCAGCACTCCAGATCCTGTAATTCCGTGAATGCCTGCTCGCCATCATGCAGTCTCGCTTCGCCAAAATAAGAAAATCCACTCGCGCCCTGCCCCTCAGCAATCACTTCGCCGGACAAGCTACAGCTTTGCGGGAACAACCGACCATTGCTTTTCAACGTGTAGGTTCGTCGCTCCCCATTCAAATCGCCGAATGAGAGTTCCTCCACATTCTTCAGCAGAGGGATCATCCTCGCCGCTTTCTCACTGCTTGATACGCCTGTAAGCTTTTCGTATGTCTCATCGTCTGGCGTCATTTTGAGAATCGGAGAGATGCCGCCGAGCTGGACTTGGTTTCGCATTGGAATCCAAACACAAAACCATCTGGGCCACTTTTCCACAATCGGGCCAATGATTTTCTCGACCGCCTCCGCTGCAGTATTAGACTCCCGCTCCCAGCTATTCCACCACTCCTGGTGATATTCCTCCGACCACGGCGTGCAGAAGTCTGGAAGTTCTGCCTGAACTTCAAGATTCTTACCAAACATGAAGAACGCTTCACAAACGTGAAAGACGCTCTTCATTCCAAGACCAAACTTACCTATCTTATCCTCATCGGCGCGTTTATTGCCAGCCGCAATACGATAAATGGCATCAAGGTCCGAGGGGCTAACTGGACCATCATTCACAACAAGCAACGCAGGACCGTTGAGCAAAGCACTTGTTCCCGGAATGCCATTGAACATCCCGAAGTGGACATGCTTAGCCTTCGCGTCGTCCGCATTCTGGAGCAGCTCCTGAACAATCGAGAAGCAGTCTTTGTATCGGTCGCGCAGATTATCCTGAAGGAATCCGATCATTCCTTCAGTATCCACCACCATGTGTCTTCTATCGCTCACTTGAAGACCCCCTCGTTTAATTACAGCCTGGTTCGTCAATCAGAGACAACATCGTTCAACCATTGTGGTTTCCTTACGGCTGTTTGACATATGTGACCGAGAACGCCTTGCACGTCCGGTGCGACTGAAGGCGCGTCGAAAGGAGGAAGGCATTCTTGGCATCATAATACTGGAAGATGTCGAGCCCTCGGCCAAGTGCAATCTTGCAACCATGATCGTTCGAGCGCTCACAGTCGTCGAATCCGACAGAATGAGTTTTCTTTCCAAAATTATTTCCTTCCCCACCTTAATGGGTTATCTAAATTGTAATTTTACCACAAACAAGGTGAATTTGCACGGCATCAGATGTTGTAATATCTAATGGGTCAGCAAAGAAAAGAGGTAGACCATGGGGTGC
>CAMGEN010000015.1:0-36863 GCA_946055075.1 uncultured Verrucomicrobiota bacterium
TTCGTCGCCATTCTCGGCGGCGCGAAGGTGTCCGACAAGCTTGCGGTCGTGAAGGCGCTCCTCAACAAGGTCGACACCCTCATCATCGGCGGAGGCATGGCCTACACCTTCAAGAAGGCGCAGGGCATTAAGATTGGCACTTCGCTCTGCGAAGATGAGCAGGTCGCCTACTGCAAGGAGATGCTTGACGCGGCTGCCGCGAAGGGCATCAAGATCCTTCTTCCCGTCGACAATGTCATCGCGAACAAGTTCCCGGAGACGAAGGACGCGTCCGATATTGAGATGAAGACGGTCGAAGGCGACATTCCTGACGGTTGGATGGGCCTCGACATCGGTCCGAAGTCCGTCGCCCTCTTCGCCGAGGCCTGCAAGGGCGCGAAGACGGTCGTGTGGAACGGTCCGATGGGCTGCTTCGAGTTCGCTCCGCTCTCGAAGGGCACTTATGGCGTCTGTGATGCTGTCGCGACGGTCAAGGCCAACGGCGGCACGTCGATCATCGGCGGTGGTGACTCGGTAAGCGCGGTTAAGAAGAGCGGTAAGGCCCCAGAGATGAGCCACGTCTCCACCGGCGGCGGTGCTTCGCTTGAATTCCTCGAAGGTAAGGTCCTTCCTGGCGTCGCGGCGCTTACCGCGAAGTAAGAAGATTTCGAATCCCCGCTGGGTTCGGGCGCGTGTCCGGGGCGGCGGGAACGAGAAAAACAGAACAAAGGAACAGATCAGATGGAAATCTATGTTGGTAACCTCGCTTACGCGACGACTGACGATGGACTCAAGGCGGCGTTCGCGGCATTCGGCGAAGTTACCGCCGTACGTGTCGTGACCGATCGTATGACCGGCCGTAGCAAGGGCTTTGGCTTCGTGACGATGCCCGACGCCACTCAGGCGCAGGCCGCGATTGACGCCCTCAACGGCAAGGAGCTCGACGGACGTACGGTCCGTGTGAACGAGTCGCAGCCCAAGCCTCGCGAAGAGCGTGGCGGCTTCCGCGGTGGCCGCGGTGGTTTCGGCGGCGGCCGTGGCGGTTTCGGTGGCGGTGACCGTGGTCCCCGTCGCGAATCCCGCTGGTAAGGCCCAGTGCCAGGTGTATGGTGCCTGGCGCTAAGGTTTGAAAAAGTGCGCGAGGTGTTTACATCCCGCGCATTTTTTTGTCAGAATTTGGCAGGATGGTTGCCTATCCTGGTGTCAGCAAAAGCTGATGAAAGGATGTCACTATGAACAAGATCGTTGCTGTTTTCGCTACTCTGCTCGTCACAACCGTAGCTGTCGGTGCTCCAGGTGTTAGAGAAGGAAACCGCGGAGGATTCGGCGTGGGACGGCATTCGGCCCCTGCCCGTTCGGTTCGCTCTGCCTCCTTCGCTCGCCCTGCAGGACGTCCAGCTGTGCGTCCGTCATCCGTTCCCTCGACCAAGTCCATGCGGTGTCCATCCTCCGTTCCTGTAGCTAAGGCATCTCGCACCGTCAAGAGCCGTTCGTATGTATCGAAGCCTGCCCAGATAGGACCGAGGCGTCCTTCTGGTGCTAAGGTTGAAACGATCCATCGTAAAAAGCCTCCTCGTCGTGGATTTGGATATCACCCCCGTCCGTTTCACCGTCACTGGATGCGCCCGCCGATGCCGCCGATTCGGCCTTTCGCGCGTTACGCCTGGATCTGGATTGCTACACCATGGACTATTCTCGTAGACGGTGTCTACTGCAGTGGCGACGGTTACTGGTTCGACGGCTACAACTATTATTATAATGACTGTTATTACACCACTGCTCCAGTTAGCGTTTCTGTGAGTGTTGGGTTTTGATATAATATTACTGATTATGAAGAAAGTGATTATAACTGTCGTTGGCAAGGATGTAGTTGGCATCCTTGCTAAAACCTGTACCTATCTCGCCAAGAACGATATCAACATCCTCGACATATCCCAGACCGTCGTGGGTGGATACTTCAACATGATGATGATCGTGGACGGGTCCAAGTGCCGCAAGACCTTTGAGAAGGTCGGAGCCGAAATGGCCAAGCTTGGTACCGACATGGGCCTCAGGATCCGCTGCCAGAAGTCCGAGATCTTCGAGAAGATGCACCGGGTCTAAGTTTGAACTTTGAATGATGAATTACGAATGAAGAAGCTGATGTCCTTCATTCGTGATTCCTAATTCCTACTTCGTAATTTCCTATGATCAATATCTCTGAAGTGCTGGAGACGAACCGGATGATCCTCGAGGAGAACCTCGACGTGAGGACCATCACGATGGGTATCTCGCTCCTTGACTGCGCGGACGAATCGCTGAAGGTGACCTGCGACAAGATCTACGCGAAGCTTATGCGGCTCGCCAAGGATCTCGTGAAGACCGGGGATGACATCGGACGCGAATTCGGCGTTCCCGTCATCAACAAGCGCATCTCCATTACGCCTGTGGCCATCGTCGGCGCCTCGTGTTGCAAGAAACCATCCGATTTCGTCAGGATCGCGAAGACCCTCGACAAGGCGGCGAAGAAACTCGGAGTCAATTTCATCGGCGGTTATTCCGCGATCGTCTCGAAAGGCATGACGCCGGCGGACGAATTGCTGATCCGCTCGATCCCCGAGGCGATGGCGTCGACCGAGCGCATCTGCTCGTCCGTCAACGTCGGCTCGACGAAGACCGGCATCGACATGGATGCGGTCCGTCTCATGGGCGAGATCATCAGGGAAACCGCGGCGAAGACCAAGACCAGGGATTCGCTCGGCTGCGCTAAGCTCGTCGTGCTCTGCAACGCCCCCGACGACAATCCCTTCATGGCCGGAGCCTTCCACGGTGTCAGCGAAGGTGACGCGGTCATCAACGTCGGCGTCTCCGGTCCGGGCGTCGTCCATCACGTCCTCAAGACCATCCGTGGCGCCGATTTCGAAACGCTCTGCGAGACAATCAAGAAAACGGCGTTCAAGATCACTCGCGTCGGACAGCTCGTCGCGCAGGAGGCGTCGAAGCGTCTCGGAGTTCCGTTCGGAATCATCGACCTTTCCCTCGCTCCGACTCCGGCCGTCGGTGATTCGGTCGCCGACATCCTCAAGGAGATCGGACTCGAACATCCCGGCGCTCCGGGCACCACCGCGGCGCTGGCGCTTTTGAACGACCAGGTGAAGAAGGGCGGCGTGATGGCGAGCTCCTACGTGGGCGGACTCTCCGGCGCGTTCATCCCCGTCTCCGAAGACCAGGGTATGATCGACGCCGTCGAGGCCGGTGCGCTTTCGATCGAGAAGCTCGAGGCGATGACCTGCGTCTGTTCGGTCGGACTCGACATGATCGTCATCCCCGGCGACACGCCTGCGACTTCAATCTCCGGAATCATCGCCGATGAAGCCGCCATCGGCATGGTCAACCAGAAGACCACTGCGGTCCGTGTGATTCCCGCCTTCGGCAAGAAGGTCGGCGATTCCGTGGAGTTCGGCGGACTCCTCGGATACGGTCCCGTGATGAAGGTCAACACCTTCTCGTGCGAGGCGATGATCTCCCGCAAGGGACGTATCCCTGCGCCGATTCATTCCTTCAAGAACTGAGCGGAGGTCCTGACAATGGACAGACGTGAATTCATCGCAGGTGGCGTCGCCGCGTGTGCGCTGGCGTCCTTTGCCGATGTCGCCGCGGACAGCGAACCCGTCGCCGGTATCAAGGTGCGCTTTCTCGGCACCGGCGCCGCCGGCGGTGCGAACAGCTTCCGCAAGTGCTCGAGCGTTTTGCTCGATGACAAGGTGCTCATCGACCTCACGTCGCTCGTGCTCAATAAGATTCCCGAAGGCGTCAGACCCGAGGTGATCTTCCAGACGCATTCCCACGGCGATCATTACGATCCCGCGACGATCGTGAAGCTCGGCGTCAAACGCATGTATGTGCAGGAGACCTGGGCGGCCGCGGCGAAAGCCGATGTCGCGAGAATCGCCGAGAAGCTGAAGCTCCCCGCACCGGAAGTCATCGCGCTGCCGTTTGGCAAGAAGATCGAGGAATGCGGACTCTCCTTCACGGGCGTGCCGGCCAATCACGCGACTTCGCGGGTGACGGACGGCGTATTGGAGCGCGCGTCGCTCTATCTCGTGGAGAAGGGGAAGACTCGTCTCCTCTACGCGACCGATACCGCCGGCATTCCCGCGGATGCAGCGCGGATGGTTGGAATCGACGCGCACGTGAATCCTGATAACTTCAAGGGACGCTACGCCGGCAATCCGTTCGTGCATGAACCGCAGGCGATCACGGCACTGATCATGGAGGCGACGGACGGACTCGAGGATTCGGATTTCCGGATGTTCACGCATTCGAGCGTGCAGCTGGTGAAACGGACGATCAAGGGGTTGCGTCAGTACGATAAGTACTGTCCGCCGGAAGGTCAGTCCGCCTACCTCACGCATCTCGCCCTCCGTTACCGCGAATGGCCGTCCGAGAAAATCGACGCGGAACTTCCGACGGGGATGAAGGCCGCTTACGACGGACTCGAAATCGTCTTCCGCTGATGAAGATCAATCGTCACATCCTGCCTTCGGGACGTATCGGACTCGCGGTTTCCGGCGGGTCCGATTCCGTCGCGCTCGCCTTCCTGATGACGAAGGGCGGCAAGAAGAAGAACGTGGCGAAGAGGTTCGTGATCCTGCACGTCGATCACGGACTCCGCAAGGAGTCGAAGGAGGAGTACCGGTTCGTCCGTGCGCTTGCGAAGCGTCTCGGCGTCCCTTTCAAAGGCACGCACGCGAAGGTCGTGCAGCTGAAGGGCGAGTCGCTTGAAATGGCTGCGCGGCGTGTAAGGCTCGAGTTCTTTGAGAAGTGTATGAAGACACTGAAGCTCGATGCAATCGCGACGGGACACACGATGGATGATGTCGCCGAGACCTTCCTTATGCGCATCAAGCGCGTCTCGCTTGCGAATATCCGCGAGAAGAGCGAGGTCGGCGAAATCCGGTTCGTGCGTCCCTTGCTCGGCTGCCGTGATGCGGAGCTGCAGGCGTATCTGAAGAAGTTCGGCGAGGAGTGGCGCGAAGACGCGAGCAACGACGATACCTCAATCGAGCGTAACAAAGTGCGCCACGAGGTGATCCCCTATCTTGAGAAGACGCTTGACGGGAATCTCGTTTCGCATCTCGCCCGCATCTCGATAATTGCCAACAGAGAGGACCGGCGCGCGTTTCTACAAGGCCCGTTTCCTCATCAGGTAATGGAAATCTAAATTTTATTGTAATAACAACAGACAGCGGAAGTGAAATAGTGTATAATATTTGATGTCGGAAATAAGTAAGAAAACGAAAGGAGGATGATTATGGAGAACAAGAAATACGTCTGCAAGATCTGCGGCTGGGTTTATGATCCGGCGGAGCATGATAACGTCGCGTTCGAAGACCTGCCGTCCGACTGGCATTGTCCGGTCTGCGGTGTCGGCAAGGAAGAGTTCGAGCCGGCCTGAAGCCGAGAAGAAGGGACGCGGTGGAAACGCCGCGTCTTTTTCATATCCGCGTCGGTGGTTTGTGGTACACTTGAATAAACATGTCGGAGAAAATCGATCGCAAGGAGTTTGTCCGTGGGATCGCCGCGTTGAGCGTGGCGGCTGCGGCGGGAATTTCATCAGGAAAGGACGTCAAGTTCATGAAGAAGGTTGATATCAAGGAGCTCGCGAAGGAAAACGCATTTGATCTCATCGGTAAGGAATGGATGCTGGTCACGGCAGGAAACAAGGGGAAGTTCAATATGATGACCGCCTCCTGGGGTGGAATCGGCTGGCTTTGGAACAAGCCGGTCGCGTTCGTCTTCGTCCGTCCGCCGCGTTATACCCATGATTTCATTGAGCGCGAAGACCGTCTGACGCTTTCCTTCTATAAGGAGGATTATCGCAGCATCCTCCAGTTCTGCGGCACGAAGAGCGGACGCGATGTCGATAAGGTCAAGGAAACGGGTCTTAAGCCGGTCGTTTTGGATAGCGGTGCGATGACCTTCGAACAGGCTCGTCTTACCCTTGACTGTCGTAAAATCTTCAAATCTTCGATGGAAGCGGCAAATTTTCTCGATAAGTCCATGCTTGAGAAGTGGTACGGTCCTCGGTCCGGCGGTTCGTTTCATGATGTCTATGTCGTTGAAATTGAAGGCGTATTTGCTGCTAATTAAGTAAGGTATCTTGATATATTGCTGTAATAGCGCAGATTATTCGCAGATATCAAAATTGCTGGTCGTCTATCGTCGCTTGTGCATGCTATAAGTCTCTTTGGTACACTTTTTCGGACCAATGAGACTTATAGCAATTGGAGGTCGAGGTTGTCAATGACAACAGGCGGAGGTTCGGTGCTGTGGATGCGACTCGGACATAACTTTTCACTCTTCACTTTTCACTCAAAACTTTCTCAAAATACCCCCTTGTCAAACACCCTCAAAATTTGATATACTTTCATCAATTCCCCGAAAGAGGACGGTGTTGCGATACGGGCGAGTAGAGCTTGCCGCGTCGTGACCGTAAGCTGAAAAGCCCGCGGTTACGATGTAATCGCGGGCCTGATTTTTAAGGGGAAAACTGAGCGGAGACTCAGTCGTGAGCGAAGCGCCGCCAAGGGCTTCCCGCGCCAACAGGGTTAAGAAAAAAGGTCCCTGCACGCGGATATCGCGACCGTTGAAGCACAGGTCAACTGAAACAGAAACAAAGGAAAAAAGAAAATGCAGCAGCAGAGAGTGCGCATCCGCCTCCAGGCATACGATCATCGTGTGCTGGATCAGGCCGTCGGTGGAATCATCGACACGGCCCGCGGGACGGGTGCTCAGGTTGTCGGGCCGATCCCGCTTCCTACGCGTGTCGAGCGTTTCACGGTGAACCGTTCGCCGATCGCCGACAAGAAGTCCATGGACCAGTTCGAGATGCGGACGCACAAGCGTCTCCTCGACATCGTCAATCCGACCGCGCAGACGATCGACGAGCTCAAGAAGCTCAATCTTCCCGCGGGCGTCGACATCACCATCAAGGTCTGATAGGAGGTCGACATGGAAGGTTTGATCGGTAAGAAGATCGGAATGACCCAGGTGTACGATGCCGAAGGCAAGCGTACCACGGTGACCGTCATCGAGTGCGGTCCGTGCCCGGTCGTTCAGCTCAAGACGCTGGAGAAGGATGGCTATGTTGCCGCCCAGGTCGCGTTCGGCGCCCAGAAGGCCAGCCGTCTCGCGAAGGCCCAGCAGAAGCATTTCGAGAAGGCCGGCGTCGCAACCGCCAAGGTCCTCAAGGAGTTCGCGCTCGACGCGGGCGAGACGCTGGAAGTCGGCAAGGCCGTCACGGTCGCCAACTTCGAGGGCGTCAAGTATGTCGACGTCACGGGCCAGACCAAGGGCAAGGGCTTCGCGGGTGTGCTCAAGAAGTGGGGTTTCGCCGGTGGTAACATGACCCACGGCGGCCACTCGAAGCGTCGCACGGGCGGTCTTGCCGCGCGTGACCTCCCCGGTTGGATCGAGAAGGGCAAGAAGATGCCCGGCGATATGGGTGACGTCAGCCGCAAGGCGATGGGACTCGAAGTCGTCGCGATCCGTCCTGAGGATAATGCGCTTCTCGTCAAGGGTTCGATCCCGGGCGCCCGCAACGGCATCGTGATCGTCCGCAAGTCCCTCAAGAACAACATCAGGAAGGGGGCTAAGTAATCATGCAGAAGATTGAAGTTACTTTCGACCAGGCCGCTCTCACGCTCGACAAGGGCGCGCAGGCCGTCAAGGACGCCGTTACCGCCATTCGCAACGCGATGCGCGCCGGCACCGCTTCGACGAAGGGCAAGGGCGAGGTCGCGGGCTCCAACAAGAAGCCCTGGAAGCAGAAGGGTACGGGCAACGCGCGTGCTGGTTTCCGTCAGAGCCCGGTGTGGCGCGGCGGTGGCGTGGCGCACGGTCCGAAGCCGCGTTCCTTCGAGCAGAAGATCAACAAGAAGGTGATGCAGCTCGCGTTCGCGCGTGCGTTCTCCGACAAGCTCGTGGCGGGCGACGTGATCGTCGTCGACGAGTTCAAGTTCGAAGCCCCGAAGACGAAGCTCATGGCTACGCTCCTCAAGGGTCTCGGTGTTGACCGCACCGCCTGCATCGTTCAGAAGGATGTGGATGACACGGTCGTCCTCGTCACCTCCAACCTCCCCCGCATCGATTATTCGACCGCGGCCGCTCTCGATGTCTATTCGGTTCTCGCGAACCGCAAGCTCGTGTGCGACAAGGCCGGTTTCGATGCTCTCATGGCCCGCATCGCCAAGTAAGGAGATAAGTCATGACTGCTAAGGAACTTAAAGAGAAGACGAACGGGGTCATCCTCAACGTCCTCATCACCGAAAAGGGCTCCCAGATGTCCGTCGAGAACCGCTTCCTCCTCGAGGTTGCGACCGACGCGCGCAAGCCGCAGATCGCCGCCGAGACCGAGAAGGCTTTCGGCGTCCATGTTCTCGCGGTTCGCACGATCAACCAGAAGGGCAAGCTCAAGTACATCCGCGGTACGCGTCTGCAGACCAAGGAACCCACCTGGAAAAAGGCGATCGTCACGGTCAAGGCCGGCGAGCGCATTGAACTTGCCTAAGGAGAAGTAGATCTTATGGCACTTAAACAGTACAAGGCCCGTTCGTGCGGCATGCGTTTCCGCGAGTCCGTCACGTTCGAGGAAATCACCGAGAAGAGCCCGGTGAAGCGTCTCACCAAGGCCGTCCGCAAGACGGCGGGTCGCAACAATCAGGGCCGCATCACGACCCGTCATCACGGTGGCGGCGTCAAGCAGCGTCTCCGCATCGTCGACTTCAAGCGTAACAAGTTCGACGTCGAGGCGACGGTCAAGGAGATCGCCTACGATCCGACCCGCAGCGCGAACCTCGCGCTCATCGAGTACGCCGACAAGACCCTGAGCTACATCCTCGCTCCGGAAGGTCTGAAGGTTGGCATGAAGGTGATGAACGGCACGAAGGCTGAAGCCACGGTCGGCAACTGCCTGCCGCTCGTCCAGATCCCGCTGGGTCTGTTCGTTCATGCGATCGAGCTCGTCCCGGGCAAGGGCGCGAAGGTCGGCCGCAGCGCCGGCAATGCCTGCCAGGTGATGGCCCGTGACGGCAACGTCGTGACGCTCAAGATGCCTTCGGGCGAAGTCCGCCAGTTCAACGGCCGGTGCCTGGCGTGCGTCGGTTCGGTCGGTAATAAGGACTGGGGTTCAATCAAGCTCGGCAAGGCCGGTCGCAAGCGTTACCTCGGCATTCGTCCGACGGTCCGCGGTGTCGCGATGAACCCGGTCGATCACCCGATGGGCGGCGGCGAAGGCCGTACGTCCGGCGGTTCGGATCCGCGCTCCCCGTGGGGCAAGCTCGCGAAGGGCGGCAAGACCCGCGCGAAGCGGAAGGCGTCCAACAAGGTCATCGTCAAGAGGAGGAAGTAACACATGAGTCGTTCTCTCAAGAAGGGACCCTATGTGGAGGAGAGCCTCCTCCGCAAGGTCGAGAAGATGCAGGCGAGCGGCAAGAAGCAGCCGATCAAGACCTGGAGCCGTCGTTCGATGGTGCTCCCGGACTTCGTGGGCCTCACGTTCGCGATTCACAACGGCCGTCAGCACATGCCGGTCTTCATCACTGAAAACATGGTCGGCCACCGCCTCGGCGAATTCGCCCCTACGCGTACTTTCAAGTCGCACGGCAATTCCGCGGCCAAGGTCGAGAAGAAGTAAGGGGGATAGATAATGGAAGTCATTGCCATCACCCGTAATGCGCGTATGTCGGCTTTCAAGGGCCGTCCGCTCGCGCGTGCCTGCCAGGGGCTCAAGGCCTCGGAGGCGCTCAAGGTAGTCGAGTTCAGCCCGAAGAAGGCGGCGGTCATCATCAAGAAGACGCTCCTCTCCGCGATCGCGAACGCGGCTAACAACAACGGCATCAAGGATGCGGCGGGCCTCACGGTCAAGCTCTGCGTCCTCGACGAGTCCGTCCGCATGCGCCGCTACTGGCCTACGGCCCGTGGCTCCGCGCATCCGATCGCGCGCCGCATGTGCCACTGCAAGGTGGTCCTCACCGACGCCAAGAAGGAGGCTAAGTAATATGGGACAGAAAGTCAATCCTGTCGGTTTCCGCATCGGCGTCAACCACGCCTGGGGCAGCCGTTGGTTCGCGCAGAAGAAGAACTTCGGCGCCTACCTCATTGAAGACCAGAAGATCCGCGAGGCGGTCAAGAAGGACCTCGTCGAAGCTGGTATCTCCAAGATCCTCATCGAGCGCTACGCCAACCGCGTCCGCGTGACCCTCTTCAGCGCCCGTCCGGGCGTGATCATCGGTCGTAAGGGCGGTGACGTCGAGGCCATCCGCGCGAAGCTCGAGAAGATGACCAAGAAGGAAGTCTATCTCGAGATCAAGGAAGTGCAGGGCGCCGACGCCGACGCTCAGCTCGTCGCCGAGGGCATTGCCCAGCAGCTCGAGCGCCGTATTGCGCTCAAGCGTGCGATGAAGCGTGCGATGAAGGTCGCGATGGATATGGGCGTCGACGGAATTAAGGTCCATGCGGGCGGCCGTATCAACGGCGCGGAAATCGCGCGCGTCGAGTGGTCCCGCGAGGGCAAGGTTCCGCTGCACACGCTGCGCGCGAACATCGACTACGGTTTCGCGGAAGCCAACACCACGGCCGGCAAGATCGGCATCAAGGTGTGGATCTGCAAGAAAGAAGGTTTCCAGGCTCGTCCTCCGCGCGGCGAAGGCCGTCGCGAGCGTCGTGGTGACCGCAAGGAAGGGAAGTAAGCCATGCCTCTGATGCCTAAGAGAGTCAAGTACCGCAAGGTCTCGAAGGGTAACCGTTCCGGTTACGCCACTTCGGGCACCGAGCTTGCGTACGGCGAATTCGGTCTCAAGGCCCTGACCCGCGGTCTCCTCACGGCGACCCAGATCGAGGCCTGCCGTGTCGCCATCAACCGTGAAATGAAGCGTAAGGGCAAGCTCTGGATCCGCGTGTTCCCCGACAAGCCCGTCACCCGCAAGCCGATCGAAGTGCGTATGGGCGGAGGAAAGGGTAACCCAGAGTTCTGGGCTGCCGTCATCCTCCCCGGCAAGGTGCTGTTCGAAGTCGGCGGCGTCTCCGAGGAAATGGCCAAGGAGTGCCTCCGTCTCGCGGCCACCAAGATCGGTATCCACACCAAGTTCATCACCCGCGCAGGAGTTAAAATCTAATGAGCGCTGAAACCAATACCCGCGGCGCGCGCAAGGTCCGTAAGGGCGTGGTCGTCAAGAAGAGCGGTGCGAAGACCGTCAAGGTCGCCGTCTCTTATCGCGAGGTCCATCCCATGTACGGCAAGGTCATTACGCGCACCAAGAACTACCAGGCGCACGATGAGGCCGACACCGCGAAGGTCGGCGACACCGTCACCATCATGGAAACGCGTCCGCTCAGCGCCACCAAGCGCTGGCGCGTTGTCGCGAAGTAAGGAGAAAGACCCATGTTACAGGAACTCTCCAATCTCGTCGTTGCGGACAACACCGGTGCCAAGCGCGCCATGTGCTTCCGCATCCTGAAGCAGCGCAAGGAGTACGCTCACCTCGGTGACGTGATCCGCGTCGCGATTAAGGAAGCGTCCCCGACCTCCAACATCAAGAAGGGCTCGGTCGCCACTGCCGTCATCATCCGCACGGGTAATCCTATCCGCCGCGAGGACGGCTCGACCGTTCACTTCGACCAGAACGCGTGCGTTCTCGTTGACTCGAAGCTCAACCCGATCGGCACCCGCGTGTTCGGTCCGGTCGCCCGCGAGCTCCGCGACAAGAACTACATGAAGATCCTCTCGATGGCCCCGGAAGTCGTCTGATAGAAAGGAAACTTTAAAATGGCTATCGCAAGAATCAGGAAGAACGATACGGTCATCTGCACCTGCGGCAACGACGCGGGCAAGACCGGCACCGTCATGAAGATCGACCCCAAGAAGGGCGTCGCGATCGTCGGCGGTCTCAATGTCCACAAGAAGGCGATGCGCCGTACGGAGAAGACTCCGGGCGGTCTCGTCGACAAGGAACTCCCCATCAAGCTCTGCAAGCTGATGCCCTATGACGCCGAGGCGAAGAAGGGTACCCGCGTGAAGACTGGAGAGAAGGAAGGCAAGAAGGCCCGCGTCGCCGTCAAGAGCGGCAAGGCCCTCTAAGGAAGGAACGAAACATCATGGCAAGACTCAAAGACGAATACGCGAGCCGCATGGTGAAGGAGCTTGAGCAGAAGCTCGGCGTCACCAACAAGATGCTCGTTCCGCGCCTTCAGAAGATCGTCATCAACATGGGCTTCGGCATCGTCTCCAAGGACGAGCAGAAGACGCTCGTGGACGATCTGACGGCGATCACCGGTCAGAAGCCCATGCTCTGCAAGGCGAAGAAGTCGATCTCGAACTTCAAGCTCCGTGAGGGTATGGTCATTGGCGCGAAGGTCACGCTCCGTGGCGATCGCATGTGGGAGTTCGCCGACCGTCTCATTTCGGTGGCGCTTCCCCGTATCCGCGACTTCCGTGGAGTTCCAAACCGTGGTTTTGACGGCGCCGGCAACTATACGCTCGGTGTTAAGGAACACACGATTTTCCCGGAACTCATCGAGTCGTCCGCTCACTCCGGCATGGACATCACCTTCGTGACCTCGTCCACCGACAACAAGGCCTGCAAGGAGCTTCTCAACTCCATGGGCATGCCGTTCGCAGGGAGGAACTAATCATGGCTAAGCAGTGTCTCATCGAAAAGCAGAAGAAGGCGCCGAAGTTCAAGGTCCGTGCCTACAACCGCTGCCAGCGTTGCGGCCGTCGTCATGCTTACATCCGTAAGTTCGGCGTCTGCCGTCTCTGCTTCCGCGAACTCGCGGTGGCCGGCCTCATCCCCGGTGTCACCAAGGCCTCGTGGTAACCTCACAAGGAAAGGAATCATAAAATGGTAATCGATCCCATTTCCGATATGCTCACGACGATCCGCAACGGACTGAAGGCCCGCCTTTACTCCGTCGAGGTTCCCGCAAGCAATCTTAAGGCGGAGATCGCCCGTGTCATGAAGGATGCCGGCTACATCGCCGACGTCGTCACCACTAGCGAATTCCCGAAGATGCTCGTTATCACGCTTAAGTACACGGCCAAGGCGGTTCCTGCCATCACCGAGCTCAAGCGCATCTCGAAGCCGGGTCTCCGTCGTTACGTCAACACCGACAAGATCCCCGCCGTTCTCGACGGCATGGGTCTCGCGATCCTCTCGACCTCCAAGGGCGTTATGTCCGGAGCCGAGGCGAAGAAGGCGAAGCTCGGTGGCGAAATCATCTGCACTGTCGCTTAATCACAACTAACAAGGTCAATAGACAATGTCTCGAATCGGTAAAGAACCCGTCAAGCTGGCCGAAGGCGTCTCCGCGACGATCAACGGACAGAAGGTGACGGTCAAAGGAAAGCTCGGAGAGCTCTCCTACACGATGCATGAAGGCATCACGGCGAAGGTGGAAGACGGCCAGATCAAGGTCGCCTGTGCTGACGATTACAATCTCGGTAATTTCCACGGCCTCGCCCGCGCGCTGATCAACAACATGGTGATCGGCGTGTCCGCTGGCTACACGAAGCAGCTCTCGATCGAGGGCACGGGCTTCAAGGCGGTTCTCAAGGGCAAGGAGCTCGCGCTCTCCCTCGGTTTCGCCTCCCCGAAGATCTTCGCGATTCCGGACGGACTCACCGTGACCGTCGAAAACGACGGTCTCCAGGTCACGATCAAGGGTATCGACAAGGATCTCGTCGGCGAAGCCGCTGCCCGTATCCGTGCCTATTACCCGGCCGAACCCTACAAGGGCAAGGGCATCAAGTACGTCGGCGAACACATCCGCCGCAAGCAGGGCAAGAAGGTCGCCTAATCGCGGCGTAAGGAGTAACAGCAATGTTCAATCGCAAAGTCCAGCGCCAGAAGCGGCACCTCCGCCTCCGTCAGCGCGTGATCGGTACGGCTGCGCGTCCGCGTATGTCGATCTGTGTCACCAACAAGAACATGTACGTCCAGTTCATCGACGACGACGCCCAGAAGACCCTCGCCCAGGCCAATACCCTGAAGGACGAGAAGGCCAACCTGGAAGTCGCGAAGAACCTCGGCGCGAAGGCGGCGGAAGCCGCCAAGGCCGCGGGTATCTCGCTCGTCGTGGTCGACCGTGGCGGCAACAAGTTCACCGGTCGTGTCAAGACGATCGTCGACGCCGCTGTCGAAGCGGGTCTCAAGATCACCGCTAAAGAGGAGGCTAAATAATCATGGCTTTCAATCGTGACAAGCGTCGTGAAAACGAAGAGCAGGACGCTCTCGACGAACACACCGTGTTCATCAACCGCTGCGCCAAGACCGTCAAGGGCGGTCGCCGCATGAGCTTCTCCGCCGTCATCGTCGTCGGGGACAAGGAAGGCAAGGTCGGCGTCGGCTTCGGTAAGGCCAACGAGGTCGCCGACGCCATCCGCAAGGGCGGCGAAGCCGCGCGCAAGGCGATGGTGAAGGTGACGATGAAGGGCAAGACCATCCCGCACGACGTCGAAGGCGTCTGCGACGGTGGCCGCGTGATCCTCAAGCCGGCCCCTGACGGTACCGGTCTGATCGTCGGCGGCGGTATGCGCCCGGTCCTCGAGGCCTGCGGCATCCGTGACGCGGTCGGCAAGTCGCTCGGCTCCAAGAACCGCCTCAACGTGGTCAAGGCCACGTTGAACGCGCTCATGAAACTCCGTTCCGCCGAGGAAATCGCGGCGGTCCGTGCGTAAGGAGGTAAGCAGTTATGGAACTTAATTCTCTTACTTGCACCCCGGGCTCGCGTGAGCGTCGGAAGCGCGTGGGCCGCGGCTGCGGCTCGGGCCTCGGCAAGACCTCTGGCAAGGGCCAGAAGGGTCAGCAGAGCCGCAAGGGTCACAAGCACAAACTCGTGTTCGAAGGCGGTCAGATGCCGCTCGTCCGTCGTCTCCCGAAGCGTGGCTTCAACAACGCCCGCTTCAACGCGAAGGCGCTGGCGGTCAACGTCGCGGACCTCGAGAAGAACTTCGAGGCCGGTGCCGAGATCACCGTCGAGTCGCTCGCCAAGAAGGGCTTCATCGACAACAAGCAGCCTAAGATCAAGATCCTCGCGAACGGCGAGCTCACCAAGAAGTTCACCGTGAAGGTCCCGTGCTCGGCCGCCGCCAAGGCGAAGATCGAGGCCGCGGGCGGCACGGTTGCGTAATAAGCCAAAGGAAAAGACAAATGCCTACTATCAATCAGTTGATCCGCAAAGGCCGTCATCCGCTGGCCACGCACTCCAAGAGCCCCGCGCTCAAGGCCTGCCCTCAGCGCCGCGGCGTCTGCCTCGTCGTCAAGACGATGACCCCCAAGAAGCCGAACTCGGCTCTTCGTAAGGTTGCCCGTGTCCGTCTCACGACGGGCGTCGAAGTGACCGCTTACATCCCCGGCGAAGGCCACAACCTTCAGGAACACTCCGTCGTGCTCGTCCGCGGCGGCCGTGTGAAGGACCTTCCTGGTGTCCGTTACCATATCGTCCGCGGCAAGCTCGACTCGCTCGGCGTGAACGGCCGCAACCGCAGCCGCTCCAAGTACGGTATGAAGAAGCCGAAGAAAGAGGAGAAGTAAGCAATGAGCCGCAGAGGTAAGAAAATCGTCAAGCGCGTCGTTCTCGATCCGAAGTATAATTCGGAGCTCGTCGCGCACATGATCCGCGTCATCATGAAGGACGGCAAGAAGACCGTCGCCGAGAAGATCGTCTACGGTGCCATCGACTGCGTCGCCGCCAAGATGAAGGAGGATCCGTCCAAGTTCGTCAAGGAAGAGAAGCAGTTCGAGGATCCGCTCGAGGTCGTCTCCGCCGCGATCGACAACATGAAGCCGCAGGTTGAGGTGAAGACCCGCCGCGTCGGTGGTACGACCTACCCCGTCCCGGTGCCGATCGCCGCGAACCGCCAGTTGTCGCTCGCGCTCCGCTGGACTACCCAGTACGCTTCCGCCCGTCACGGCCAGGGCATGCCCGCCGCCGTCGCCGCGGAGATCATCGACGCGTTCAACGGACAGGGCAACGTCATCAAGAAGCGTGACGATGTCCACAAGATGGCCGCCGCGAACAAGGCGTTCGCCCACTACGCGTGGTAATTCGACTGGGGATGCGGTCTCCAGTCCGCATAGTCTCCAAAAAGGAACCGCGGCAGTTTTGCCGCGGTTCCTTTTTGATATAATAGAATCATCAAAAAGGTTGTAGGGGATATCGAATTCCCTGGAGCCGGCCTGCTTTGCCTTTAGATGGATAAACACGAGCAGCTTGTCATGGGTGGAATGTCTGTTGGAAATCCAACAGCACGGATTTTGGTATAATATTCCCATCGGGGTGCTAGTCGCATATGGTGGGCGGCGGCTGAGAAGAGACCCGTAAACTTGATCAGGGTAATGCCTGCGAAAGGAAAGACATGAAGAAGACCGGCGTATTCGCCAACGGTTTGATATGGTTCGGGGCCGCGGTTTCGATTGCGGAGATCGAGGCGGGGTGCTCAATCGGCGGCAACTGGTCCGCGCTTATCGCCGGACATCTCCTCGGGGGTCTGATGCTTTTTGCCGCGGGGCTACTCGGCGCCGTCACTGGCAGGAACGCGATGGAGACAACGGCCGCGACCTTCGGGCGTAATGGCATGCGGATGTTCGCGGCGCTGAACATTGTTCAGCTCGTCGGCTGGACGGCGGTGATGATCGCGCAGGGCGGTGCGGCGGTGGCTGAGCTTACCGGCGTCGGACACGTGCTTCCGTGTCTGGCGCTTGCGGTGCTGATCGGCATGTGGATCTTCGTCGCGTTCGGCGACCGTCTGCATCTTGCGACGATCGCGATGGGAGCGCTCGCGCTGTTGTCTTTGGTACTGACCTGGAGGCTTCTCGGCGTCGAGGTGAAAGGGGTGGTCGAACCAGTGGGGTTCTGGACCGCGTTCGAGATCTCGGTCGCGATGCCGCTTTCGTGGCTGCCGCTGATCTCCGACTACACCTCGACCGCGGAACGTCCCCGCATCGCCACGGCGGTCTCGGCATCGGCCTATACGCTTGTCAGTATCTGGATGTATGCACTCGGCATGCTGATAACACGCATCGGCGGAACGTCGATCGCCGATGCGATCGTGAAGTCCGGCATCGGTACGATTGGACTTGTCGTGATCGTGTTTTCCACCGTGACTACGACGTTTCTCGACGCGTATTCCGGCGGCGAGTCGGCGCGCTCGGTCTTCCCCAGGGCGCATGTCCGTCTGATCGGAGTAGCCGTCTGTGCGGTCGGCGGGGTGCTGGCTATCTGCGGACTCATGGACCACTACATCGACTTCCTGTATCTGATCTCGTCCGTCTTCGCGCCGATGGCGACGGTGCTGATCGTCGACCGTTATTTGGTGAAACGCGGATGCGTCTGGTGGAATGTCGTCGCCTGGCTTGTCGGGGTGACGGTGTATCAGTTCGCGTCCGCGTCGCCGATCGGTCCTACGCTTACCGCCATCCTCGCTTCCGCGGCGGTAGTCGTTCCTATGGCGTTTAGGCGGAGATAAGTGGCGGCACTCCTTACGGTTGGCATTATGGTATAATTGAGGGCATGGATAATTTGGGGGAATATCGGTTCAGGGTGCGCTCGTACGAGTGCGGGAAAGACGGCTGCGCGACGCTACCGACGGTGTGCAACTATCTGCAGGAGGCGGCGAGTCTGCATGCGGAGGAGCTTGCTTTCTCGATAGGCGATTTTCAGGCGGCCGGAGATGACATCACCTGGGTGCTGACCAAGATGAGGGTGAAGATGGACCACTATCCTAAGTGGGGAGACGAGGTGACGGTTACAACCTTCCCGCGCGGCGGGCGCACGTTGGTCGCGTGGCGTGATTTTATCGTCACGGGACGGGACGGCGAGACGCTCGGCGTCGCTTCGACCGAATGGATGATCATCAATCTGCGGACGCGAAAGCTCGTCGCGGTGCCGCAGAAGGTCTTCGACGCGGCGAACAACGTGCGGCCGCCAGTGTTTGGAGAGGAACCGTTCAGCAGGATAAGGTTCCCCGCAGGGGAAGAAGGCGGCAGTAGCGCCGCCGTCGTTGAGTTCATTGCACAGAATTCCCATATCGATATCAACGGGCACGTCAACAACGTTCATTACATCGAGTGGATGCTGGAGCCATGTTCAGAGGTGCGTCCGTCGGAGATGGAGGTCGTGTTCAAGTCCGAGACTTTTGCCGGCGACCGTGTTTCGGTTTCAGTCGTTGTCGGTCCAGACGGCACCCGTTTTCACCGTGTGTTCGCTGCGGACGGCAAGGATCACATCGTGGCGGTGACGCGATAAGTGAAGATGAAGGTTAATGGCGATGGCGGATTTGGCATCGGTAGGGTGACGAAGTTTTACGTGCCGCTACTGCTACAGGCCTTTTCGCAGTCGTTGACCTATCCGTTGGTTGCCGGTATTGTGACGCACGGGCAGTTCGGCGTTGATGGACTCACTGCATTCAGTCAGGGGCTGATGATCATGTTTATGATCGGCGCCATGGGCGGCGGACTCGTGACGACTGGAATGGTGTTCGCCAGGACCTGGTACGGGTACATTTCCTTTCGCCGTCTCAATTCCATGATGATGGGGGCGCTGCTCGCCATGCAGTGCGTGCCGGTGATCCCACCGCTAGACCGCTGGTTGTTCGAGGGGCTCTTCGCTTTGCCGCCGGCGCTGGCGTCGACGGCTCGATGGACGCTACTGTTCGGGGTGGTCATGAATTGCGCCTTCTTCCTCCGCAACGTCCCGATGGTGGTGCTGTTCAATCGTTATGAGAGCGGCAAGGCTAATATAGCGACCATTGCGCGCATCGTAGCAACTCTGGCGTGCGCGGCGTTCTTCCCACTCGTCGGCTGGACCGGCGCCGGTTGGGGTTTATTCGCGTTGACGCTTGGAGTGATCGTCGAATACTTCGTCACCTGGGGTTATGCGCGTCCGTACGTTCGGGAGCTGAAGGGGACGATGCTTGAGGCGAAGGAGCTCACCGCTCGCGAAATCGGCGTGCTTACCTGGGAGCAGTTCCACTTCACGCTGCCGTTGTCGCTCGGCGGCTTTCTGCTGATGCTGTCGCCGCTGATCATCGCGGCGTTTGTGGGACGGACTGCGGACAGCGCCGATATGCTGGCGATCCATTATGTGACACTCGGTGTCGCGAATCCAGTCTCTTATGCCGCGCTTCGAATGCAGCCGGTGGCTATTCAGTTCCGTCCCGAGTACGAAGGTGACCGGCGGTTGCTGTTTTATGCGATCGCGGCGGGAGCGGTGCTGGGACTGATTCCGTTCGCGTTCTCGCTCCCCTGCATCGGCGACTGGTATTTTGGCGGCTATCAGAACGTGCCGCCGCGGATTCTCGATACGGTGAAGCTCGTGATAGGAATCTATTCGTTCATCTGCATCATCCATGCGGTCCGCGGACGCATCGAGGGCATCGCGGCGTCCAGGAAGTGTCCCAAGGCGGTGATGGCGGGACAGATCGCGTATACGGTCGGACTCTTCTGCACTTGCGTGGTGATGCTTCCGCTCGGAATCGTCGGCTGGAAGATCGCGGTCACGGCGATCTTCGTCGCTCCGATCTGCACGACGATTGCAGTATATGCGAAGCTTAACCGCAACCATATTTGATATAATATATTGAAATGGCTGATGGCGACTATGAACGACGAGATAAACGACTGGCTGAGCTCAAGCGTTTCGAAAGAATACTTCGAGCTAATCAGGTTCCCGAGCATCGGAGCGGATCCGAAGCATCTGAAGGACTGCGTCCAGTGCGCGACGTGGTTGAAGCAATGGCTAAAGAAGACCGGGGCTGAAGCTGAGCTGTTGCTCGGTCCCGGATATCCGAACCCGATCGTGTATGCCGAAAAGAAGGGTGCCGAAGGCGCCCCGACTTTGCTCGTTTACGGACATTACGACGTGCAGCCGGTGGAGCCGCTGGACGCCTGGAAGACGCCGCCTTTCGAGCCGACCGTGATCGGAGACCGCATTTACGCGCGCGGCGCACAGGACGACAAGGGGCAGTTCTTCGCGTTTCTGAACGGCGTGTTGAGGTCCGAGAAGAATCCCAATCTCAAGATCATCCTCGACGGACAGGAGGAGTCCGAATCGCTCGGACTCATCGAGCTTCTGAAAGACCCTGCCTTCCGCGGCAGAATCGCCGCGGACGTTTTGCTTGTCTGCGATACGGGTGCGGCCGCCGAACTGCGTCCCGCGATTATCGCCGGACTTCGCGGCGTTTCGCATTTTACCGTGAAGCTCACCGGCGCGAACCGCGACCTGCATTCCGGCGAATACGGAGGCATCGCGCCGAACGCGGCGCAGGGGATGACCGAACTGCTTTCGTCGCTGCATAATCCCGACGGATCCATCGCCGTAGCCGGTTTCCGTGACGGCATCGAGCCGCCGAGTCACGACGAGCTTCGGCTCGCCGAGGCGGGGATGCCGTCCGAACTCGATTACGAGAAAGATATCGGCTGTCCCCCGTGCGGCGGGCAGATCGGCAAGACGATCGTGCAGCGCAACTGCTTCGAGCCGACGATCGAGATCAACGGCATGTGGTCCGGACACATCGGCGCGGGCGCGAAGACGATCATCCCCGGCGAGGCGTGGGCCAAGGTGTCGATGCGGCTCGTTCCCGGGCAGAGTCCGCGCGGCGCATTCGCCGCGGTAAAGGCGCATCTTGAGAACCGGTGTCCGAAGGGCATGAAGGTTGAGCTTTCGGACTTCAATCCCGGCACGCCAGGTTTCCGGCTGCCGATCGCTTCTCCGATCTTCAGACTTGCGGAGGATCTGCTCAAGGAGATCGATTCGCGCGGTCCCGTCTTCATGTGGGACGGCGCCTCGATACCCGTTATCTCGCTGATTCGCGAGGCGTCGGGCGCGGCTCCGCTCATCGTCGGATGGGGACAGCCCGAAGACCGTATTCATTCGCCGAACGAGAGTTATTCGGTGAAGCAGTTCAAGTTGTCCGAAACCTGGGGAAAACTGATTGCAGACGCGATATAAGAGAGTGCGGGTATGAATTTGAAAGAAGAGATCCAGAAGCTGAAGAACGAGCGGAACGCGGTTATTCTCGCGCACAATTATTGTCGCGGCGAGGTGCAGGATATCGCTGACTACACCGGTGATTCGCTTGAGCTCGCGCGCAAGGCGACTCAGGTCGAAGCGGATGTGATCGTCTTTTGCGGCGTATATTTCATGGCAGAGACCGCGAAGATTCTCAATCCGTCGAAGAAGGTGTTGATTCCCGATGCGGAGGCGGGGTGTCCAATGGCGGACATGATCACTGGCGCTCAGCTGCGCGAACTCAAGGCCCGTCATCCGAACGCGAAGGCGGTTTGTTACGTGAACTCCACGGCTGAGGTGAAGGCGGAGTGTGACATGTGTGTCACCAGCGGCAATGCCGAGAAGGTGATGAAGACCTTTGCTGCGGACCAAGAAATCCTTTTTGTCCCAGATCAGCATCTCGGCGGATATATTGCGGGAAAGCTTGGTCGGACCTATCGTTGCTGGCAAGGGTTTTGTCCCGTTCACGCGAAGCTTACCGCCGAACAGATACGGGTCGCACGCGAGCGTTTCGGCAAGGATATTCCAGTGCTGGTGCATCCGGAATGCGCGAAGGAAGTGCGGGATGCGGCGGATCAGTGTCTCTCTACTGGCGGGATGTGCAAGTTCGTGAAGGAGAGTTCCGCACCAGAGTTCATCATCGGTACGGAATCTGGCATCCTGCATCGGCTCGAGAAGGAGAATCCGCACAAGATGTTCTTCCCGGTTGGTGATCTCTGCTGTGATGACATGAAGAAGATCACGCTTGAGAAGGTGCACGACGCGCTGAAGGAGAATAAGGTCGAAGTTGAAGTCGATGTCGAAGTGGCGCGGAAGGCGAAGAAGGCGATCGAGGCGATGCTCGAGATAAAGTAAAGGTGCAAAGGGAAAAAGTGCCGGCTGCGGTTTGATTAGCGATGAAGCGTTTGATTATACTGGGAGCAACGGGGTCGATCGGAAGTAGCGCGATCGATGTGGTGCTCACGCATCCAAACGATTTTAAGGTCGTCGCGGTTTCTGCGCTCAGGTCGAAGGACAAGTGCGAGGCGTTTGCGAAGGCCCTCGGCGCGAGGGCGTACGTGGGTGAGGATGCCGCGGTGAAGGCGGTCGAAGAGAACGAGGCGGACATCTGTCTGGTCGCGACGGTCGGGATGAGCGGTATCGCTCCGACGATCGCGGCGATCGAGAAGGGGATGGACATTGCGCTTGCGACCAAGGAAGTGATGGTGATGGCGGGTGAGAAGGTCACTGCGCTTGCGAAGGCAAAGGGCGTGAGGTTCCTGCCGGTCGACAGCGAGCACAGCGCGATCTTCCAGTGCCTAGGGAAAGTAAAAAGTAAAGGTGAAGAAGGCAATAGTGCGGATGGCGATGTTTCTGATGTAGACCGGCTGATTCTGACGGCGAGTGGCGGTCCGTTTCTGGACGGACCCGAAGACCTTTCGAAGGTGACCGTCGAGCAGGCGCTCAATCATCCGCGCTGGAAGATGGGTCCGAAGGTGACGATTGATTCCGCGACGATGATGAACAAGGGTTTCGAGATCATTGAGGCGCGTTGGCTTTTCGATATTTCGGTGGACAGGATTGACGTGGTGGTGCATCCGGAGTCGATCGTGCATTCGCTGGTGACGTTCACGGACGGTGCGACGCTCGCCCAGCTTTCGCCGCCGGATATGCGCGTGGCGATCCAGTACGCGCTGACCTGGCCGGATCGGTTGCCTTCAAAGCGCGAGACGCTGGATCTTCCGGCGCTCGGTAAGCTTACGTTCCGTGCTCCGGATCCCGAGCGTTTTCCGTGCCTTCGACTCGTCAAGGAGGCGGTGAAGAAGGGCGGCGACGCATGCGCGAGGCTGGCGGCGGCGGACGAGGTCGCGGTCGCGCGGTTCTTGAAGGGCGAGATCAGGTTCACGGACATTCCGAAGATTCTCGAAGAGGCGATTGGATAAAGTAAAAGTAAAGGTAAAAAGTTAAAAAGTATGGAAGTTCTTCTGACGGTTTTTTACATCATTGCGTGTGTGTTGTTGTTCGCGTTGGCGATTCTGATTCACGAGTTCGGACACTTCATCGTGGCACTTAAGCTCGGACTCAAGGTTGAGGCGTTTTCGATCGGATTCGGTCCGGCGATCTGGAAGAAGAAGGTCAACGGCGTCGAGTATCGCATCTCCTGGATTCCGCTCGGCGGCTACGTCGCGATTCCCGATGTCGATCCGGAAGGCACGCGCGCCCTGGAGGGTGCGAAGGACGAGATAAGAGGTAAGAGTGAAGAGGTTGGCGGTGCGAAGGAGCGGATCGCGCCTTGGAAGGAGATTCTGGTTTCGGTTGCGGGTCCTTTGATGAACATCGTGCTCGCGACGGTGCTCGCGGTCGGATTGTCGCTGGTGCCGAATGCGAAATTCGGCGAGGTGCCTTCCGAGATTGGACGGGTCGAGCCGGGCGGCCCGGCGGATACGGCCGGTATGAAGGCCGGTGACAAGATCATTGCGGTTAACGGCAATCCGGTTGAGACGTGGTCGCAGCTGATGACCGAGGTGCAGATTGTCGGCGGCAAGGAGGGCGATTTTGAGGTGGTCCGTTGCGCCGGCGACTCATGCGAAAAGCTGACGCTCAAGATTACGCCGAAGCAGAATGAAACCACCGAGGCGTATTACATCATGGCGTATTCGTCCACGAACAACTACGTGGGGTCGCATTTCCTGCCGGCGCGGAGTCCGGTCAAGCAGCTGCTGTGGGACGCCGGTTCGATTTTCCGCGTGCTCGGCGCGTTGGTGACGCCGAAGGACGCGAAGGCCACGGCGAAGGCGCTCGGGGGCCCGGTGATGATCGCTGAGGGTATCTACCGGTCGATTCGTTCCGACGTCTGGGACGGACTCGGATTCCTCCGGTTCCTCAACGTCAACCTCGCGGTGTTGAATCTGCTACCGATTCCGGTGTTGGACGGCGGACTGATTCTTTTTTCGCTGATTGCGCTGATCTTCCGTCGTCGGCTTCCGGACTGGTTCGTCGCCAAGGTGACGACGGTCTTCATGTATCTGTTGATCGCGGCGATGGCGCTGATTATCTTTAGGGATGTCAAGCGTAGTTATAAGATTCACACGTACGAACCGAAAGAAAGTAGGAATGAGGAAGTAGGAGTTAGGAGTGAAGGATGTACCAACTCCGTTGAAGAGGTGAAGGCCGAAGAAGTGAAATGAGGCGAGAGACGCGAGCGGTAAAGGTCGGGAAGGTCACGGTGGGCGGCGGTGCGCCGGTCAGCGTGCAGACCATGGCTAATGTCGATCCGCATGATGCGAAGCTGCTGATCGAGCAGATCGAGTCGTGTGCGGCGCTCGGGTGTGATATTTTCCGTCTGACGGTTCCGGATCTTGAGGCGGCGAAGACGCTGGCGGAGGTGAAGCGGCATTCGCCGATTCCGTTGGTCGCGGACATTCATTTCGACTATCGCTGCGCCCTGGCGGCGATCGAGTCAGGGGTGGACGCGCTTCGGCTCAATCCGGGGAATATCGGCGGACAGGAGAACGTGAAGTCCGTCGCACGTGCCGCGAAGGCGAAGGGGGTGCCGATCCGGATCGGCGTTAACGGCGGCAGTCTTGAGAAGGATCTGCAGAAGAAAGTGGTAATGGACAGTGGTAGTGGCAGATCGGTGGGACGTCCGGAGCTGTTGGTGGAGTCGGCCATGCGTCATGTGAAGCTGCTGGAGGAAGAGGATTTCCGGGATATCGTGATCAGTGCAAAGGCGTCCAACACGCTGGAGACGATCGAGACCTACCGCTTGCTTTCCGAACGTTGCGATTATCCGTTGCACGTCGGCGTTACGGAGGCGGGTACGTTTCTGCCGGGAACGGTTCGTAATTCGGTCGCGCTCGGCGTTCTGCTGTCCGAGGGCATCGGAGATACGATTCGGGTTTCGTTGACGGCGAAGCCGGAGAAGGAGGTACGGGTCGGGATGGAGATACTCCGCTCGCTCGGAATGCGGGAGGCTGGTCCGTCGATCACGAGCTGTCCTACTTGCGGACGCACTAAGGTTGATCTTGTCCATATCGCTTCGCAGGTGGAGATCGCGTTGGAGACGCTGAAACTGGAGAATTGTCCGCATGTCGCGGTGATGGGCTGTGTGGTGAACGGGCCGGGCGAGGCGAAGGGCGCGGACATCGCGCTGTGCGGCGGGGATGGCGAGTTCCTGTTGTATGTGAAAGGCGAGTTGGTTTCCAAGGTTCCTGAGTCTGAAGCGGTTAATGAAGTGGTGAAACATGTCCTTAATTGCTCATAATATCGCGGTGTTTGCTATTGCGGCGTTGTTGATGTCGTTCGCCTGGGTGTGGGGTGGAACGCGAGGCGATTTGTTGCCGCACTTTGTCCCGTGGATTACACTTATCCTCGTCGAGGTGACAATGGCGTTTCCGCAGCGTGCTCCATACGAGTCGCTGTCCGGTGCCCGCCTCCGGGTCTGGCGGGCGGTTCGGTCGGATAAACTGACATGGGCGTGCGTGGCTTTCTTGGTGTTGCTCGCGGTGCCGTTCGTCAATACGTCGCTCAAGGTCTTTCCGTGGTGTCCTGACCGGCTGTCGCATTTTAACGTCTTCCTCTGGTTCTTCCCTACGTTGCTTGCGATGATCGCGGCGAAGCACGCGCTTCGTCGGCACGGCAAGCGGATGCTTGTCTCGGTGCTGGTGTGGAATGGAGTGGCGTTGGCGGCTTTGGGGTTCATCCAGCTTTACACCGGGGCGAATTCGCCGTTCTGGACCAATCATCGTCCGGGGCTTGTCTTTTTCTCTACCTTCGGATATCCGAACATGGCTGGTGACTATTTCGCGTCACTCACTTTTCTGGCGATCGGGCTCTGGCGTCGGCGTTTGCATGAGCTTGGCAATGTTGATTGTAGCCGTTTCAGCAGTAACAAGCTGTTCTGGTCCCGCCATTATCCATTGATTGCAGTGGTGGTCCTGTATTTCTCTGCGCTCAACACGCTTTCGCGTTCGGCGATCTTGTTAGCGACGATCGGAACGGCATTTCTCTTCGTGATGGCTGGGATGTTTCGTATGAAGCAGCTTAATCGCGCTGGGCGTGTCAAGTTCGGTGCGGCATTGATTTTCTCAATTATCGGCATTTCGCTTTTCGCGATGCTGTTCACTCCGGACAGTGTCAGGAAGGAGCTGAATACACTGGATGCGACTGGAATGTTGAACCGGATGACCAGCAAGACAGAGTATCATACCCAGGTTGCCACCGAGCTATTCTGGGATTATCCTGTGTTCGGCTGCGGCGGTTGGGGATATTCGTATCTGAGTCCGGAGAAGATTCCGGAAATCGCAAAGCGCGCGGCTAAGTACGGTTGGGGCTTGGGTTCGGCGAACGTGCATAACGACTATATGCAGTTTCTTTGCGAGCACGGATTAGTTGGTTCTGGGTTGTTGCTATTGATTATCGTGCTGGCGGTGGTCCCTGTGGCGAAGCGGTGGCGATCAATGGCGATGGCGGCGAGGTTTTCGAAACACACCGGACTTCCTTGGCCGAAGGGATTTTTCTGTTTCCCGCCGGCCGGAGTCGCGATTTACGTGTCCGCGCTCGCCACACTTATCCACGCATTCTACGACTGCCCGTTGCGCTCGCCTGCGGTGCTTTCGCTTTTTTTCGTTGAGCTGGTCCTCGTGGACGGCTTTCTTCCCAGGGTGGATGAAATGAATTGATTTGAACTCATAAAAGACAAGATTATGCTTCACGTTAACGAAAATTATTCGAAGATTAAACCTACCTACCTTTTCGCAGAGATCGCACATCGTGTATCTGCCCATCAGCAGTCCTGTCCGGATGCGAAGATCATCCGTCTCGGCATCGGCGATGTTACCGAGCCGCTTTGCACCGCTGTTATCGATGCGATGCATAAGGCGGTGGATGACGAGGCCGGTAAGGGTGAGAAGTTCTACGGGTACGGACCGGAGCAGGGTTATGCCTTTCTCCGTGATAAGATTGCCAAGGTTGATTTTCAGGATCGCGGCATCAACGTCCAGTCCGACGAAATTCTTGTCTCGGACGGCGCGAAGTGCGACTGCGGTAACATTCAGGAGTTGTTTGCGGAGGATGTGAAGATTGCGGTCGGAGATCCTGTTTATCCGGTCTATGTCGATACGAACGTAATGGCTGGGCGTCGTGACATCACGTTGCTCCCTTGTACGAAGGACAATGGGTACGTGCCTGGTCCGTCTGATCTTAAGTCTGATGCGGATGTCGTCTATCTCTGTTATCCGAACAATCCTACAGGCGCGGTTGCGACGAAGGCGCAGCTGCAGCAGTGGGTAGATTGGGCGAATGCGAACCAAAAGCTGATTCTTTTTGATGCCGCGTACGAAGCATTCATTCGCACTCCCGGGATTCCGCATTCGATTTACGAGTGCGAGGGTGCGCGTAGATGCGCGATAGAGTTTCGCAGTTACTCTAAGACTGCCGGTTTTACCGGCATACGTTGTGGCTACACTGTTGTCACTTCTGAGGTCATGGCATATGACGCCGCCGGCAATGCGGTTCCTCTCAAACCTATGTGGACTCGTCGGCAGACGACGAAGTTTAATGGTGCGAGCTACATCACTCAGCGTGGAGCCGAGGCGATTTATTCAGCTGAAGGGCAGGCTCAGACCAAGGCGACTATCGATTTTTACCTCGGAAACGCCAAGCTTATCCGCGAGGCGCTGACCTCGCTCGGTTATGCCTGTGTCGGCGGAATGGATTCGCCATATGTATGGGTGGATGTGAAAGGCGACAGCTGGGAGTTCTTCGACAAGCTCCTTAAGAAGGCGAATGTCGTCACGACGCCTGGCGCTGGTTTTGGCAAGGCTGGCGAAGGGTACATCCGCATTTCCGCTTTCAACTCTCGTGAGAACGTCGTTGAGGCGATTGAAAGACTCAAGGCCGTGCTTTGATCAGGTATAGGTGTCAGGTGATGGAGGACTACGAACTCGTTGATTCCGGAGACGGACGCAAGTTGGAGCGTTTCGGCAAATACGTTCTGGCGCGTCCGTGTTCTCAGGCGATGTGGCGTCCCGCGAAAAGCGAGGCGGATTGGGCGCATGCTGACGCGTCTTTTGACCGCGAGGACGGTAACCGCTGGCATGGACGTAATCGCCTGCCCAAGGAGTGGCAGATTGAGACCGCCGGAATCAAGTTTAAGCTTGGCGGTACCGACTTCGGCCATCTCGGAATCTTCCCCGAGCAGCGCGCTCAGTGGAGTTGGTTGCGGCAGCAGGTTGAGGCGTCAGGTCGAGCTCGATACGAGAGAATCTCGGGGTTGAACCTCTTCGCGTATTCCGGAGGCTCGACGATGGCGATGGCGCTCGGTGGTGCAGAGGTCTGTCATCTTGACGCTTCCAAGGGAATGGTCGAGTGGGCTCGCGATAATGCTAGGCTTAACGGACTTGCGGATAAGCCGATCAGATGGATTGTTGATGACGCGCATAAATTCATGCGCAGGGAAATCCGTCGTGGACACCGCTATGACGCAGTCGTTCTCGATCCTCCGTCCTTCGGTCGTGGTGCTGGTGGTGAGATGTACAAGATCGAACGTGACCTTAAGGATACGCTCGGGTTGGTCAAGGAGCTGCTGAGCGACAATCCAGCGTTCGTGTTGTTCTCATCGCATACGCCAGGATTATCTCAAATCGTCGCCGAAAACATTCTTTCCCAATTGTTTCCCAAGGCGAGATTGGAGTCGGGGGAGATGCTACTTGAAGGGCGAGGTCTTCAGTGTCCTAGCGGCATTTATTGCCGCGCCATTTGGTAAGCATTTCAAACGTATGTAGAAAGCAAACGTCCGAGTCGTGAGACCCGGACGTTTGCTTATCTGACTAAGAATGGAAATCTTAGGCTTCGGGCTTCGTCTTCTTGAGGCCCAGGCCACGGTTGCCTTCCTTCCATTCTCCGCGCTTCTGCAAGAGGTTGACGCGCTCAAAACGCTTCAAAACGTTGCGCTTGGAAGTGATCTTACCGGAACCCTTAAGAGATGCGTGCTGGCTCATTTTCTATACTTTCCTTTCAACGGGCGCATATTATACCATTACTTGGCCTCAGTTTCAAGGGGGGCCCCATCCTTTTCTTCTTCAGGAAGGAGAGCCTTGAATTCGTCCGATGCCTCGATCTTGGCGTTTTTGACGATATTCTGGATAAAAGTGCTCATTTTAGCACGTTCATCGCGCTTTTTGAGGAATCCAATGACCTCTTCCTTGGCAGGAACGTCACGAATTTCGCTAGTCTTGACGAGGATGTGGCTGGCCTGGACCTTCTCGGGTTCGGCGGGTTTGTCATCCTTGGCCTCGACCGCAGGGATTTTCTTAGTGACGAGGATGAGGTGATAGCCGAACTGGGTCTTCACTGGCTCAGAGACCTTTCCGACGGGCAACGAGAACGCGACCTTGTCGAATTCTGGGACCATCGCGCCGTGAGTGAAGGCGCCGAGGTCACCGCCTTTGGCAGACGACGGACAACCGGACTCTTTCTTGGCGAGTTCAGCGAACAGCGACGGGACGTTGGTAACGGTGGGATTGGCAAGCTTCGCCTGAAGCTCCTTGATCTTCGCGAGGGCGACAGCATCGGACTTCGCGGCGATGGTGTTGTTGGAAATGACTCCATCGATGATCTTCTGTGCTTCGGCGGTGTAATCGGTGGATTCTTTGGCGAGTTCGGCCTTAAGCAACTTGTCGATTAGGATGCCGTTCTCAAACTCTTCCATTGCGCGATCCTTGCCGAGCGGGAACTTCTCGATGAATTCCTGCAGACTCTTGGGGGCGTCGGGCTGGTTGGCAACATTCTTGAGGAATTCCTCTTCGCGAGTCTTGCGATCTTCATCGGTCACCGCATAACCGGCGGTCTTGGCGGCGTCGACGAGGGCATTCTCCATGATGAAGCTCTGCGCAAGCTGGTGCTTGAACATCTGCTTGGCGTATTCGAGCTGGTTGGTAGGAATGCGGTCGCCTTGCGCTGCGATCAGCTTCTCGATGTCGGCGTTAAGCGTTTCGACGGTGAGGACGCGCCCGTTGACGCTGATGGCGGTGGTTCCAGACTCCTTCTTGCCGCAACCAGCGATGATCGCGACGGCGAGAACAGCGGTGCCGATAATCTGAATCTTGTTCATTTTGCTTTCATTATCCTTGGTTTGGTTTACAAATCAACTGCAGAACAGACCTCCGGGAATCGGAGGTCAATTCAAGGCTGAGCGTATATAATACACTAATTACCCGTGCCGCGTCTAGCAGAATTTTCACGTCTGAAGTGCTACGAATGTTATCCAAGCAGGCGGCTGTGGTTTCGGGTATTGGGATTCTGCGCTCGTTTGGGAATGAAATGTCGCCCCCTTTATAGGGAATTTCCGGCCACACACCGGAGATTTCCAGCGCTTTCTTCTCAAACTCCAGCATTGAAGATAGCAGGTCTGTAGTCTTAGCGTTGCGAAGCGAATCAAGCGCGGATGCGAGAAGGTCGAACCATTCAGCCGCGTCAGGACCTGCCGGAGCGAGTTCTGCGGCGATATGCCGAAAGTGCTCGGCGAGGACGAGTTGTCGGTAGTCGCCACGGAGAAAATCGCGTGAATCTTTTGGGGTGCATTCGCGTAGCGGGTGGAGATCCCCTTTCGCTCGCGCGTAATAGAGGATTTCGCACGTATAGTTGAGATCGTATTGTCCAAGGAATGCACTCTTGGGACGTACCGCACCTTTGACGACTGTGGCGACCCTGCCTGAAGGAGTGAGCCAGCTAGTGACATGGCTAGTCTTAGACCACGGATGGATCCCGAGGCATATTGCGTCCGTCTTGATCGTCTCGCCAGCCATTAGTTTCTCGTGCCGTAAAGAACGCCGTCGTGCGCCTCTCTGATCTGGAACTGGATCTTCTTTCGGCGCTCGCTTTCCTTTTGCGGAGCATCCGTATCGTTACTTCGTTCCTCGAACCAAAGATATTCGCCGGTCCAGCCGCACGCTCGGTTTTCGCTCTCGACCACCACTTCGACGGTCTTGCCTATGAACTTCCGCGCATAGGCCCGGCGATTCGACTCCCCGATTTTCGCCAATGCCTTGGCGCGCATGGCCACAAGTGCGTGATCAAGTTGTGTGGGCATTGTCGCCGCTGGGGTCCCTGGTCGGCGCGAGAAGGGGAAGGAGTGGATGTTCACAACCTTGAGCCGCATTAACAGTGACTCGCTTTCCATCTGGTCACGTTCGGTTTCGCCAGGAAATCCTGCGATCATGTCGCAGCCGAGGGCAATGGACGGCATCAGCGAGCGCGCCTTGTGCATCAGTATCTCCGCATTTTCGGCTGTATAAGGACGATTCATCATCGATAGGATTCGATTCGATCCGCTCTGTATTGGCATGTGGAGGAACCGGCAGACGTTTTCGTGTTCTGCCATCGCGTCAATAGTCTCTTCGGCGGAGAGGAACGGCTCGAGCGATCCGAGGCGGATTCTGCAGCTCTGGTCGATTTCTGCCAGCGCTGCGATGAGGTCTGGAAGCCGCTTGCCGCCGCTCGCGTACAGCGACAGATTGCAGCCGGTAAGGATGATCTCGTGATAGCCGGCATCGACGAATCGCTTCGCCTTGTCGATTGCGGTCTGGAAATCTTCGGAGACGCTTTTGCCGCGAAAACGAGGGACGATGCAGAAGGTGCATTCGCCGTTGCATCCGTTCTGCGTCTTCAGATAAGCGCGTGCGGTGCTCATTGGCACCGGCGGAGTAGCGTCTTTCTGCTTGACGACGAAGGGGCGCGCTTCCTTGAGACAGCCGGTGACGTGGATGCGCTTGTTGGGATACTTCTCGCGAAGGTGTGCGATGAACTTTTCGCAGTCGTGCTGTGCGCGGGACGTGACCGAACAGCCTCGGATCACGAAGAAATCAGCTTCCTGGTGGGATGTGACCACATTGTGTCCGATCGCTAGGCATTTCGCCTCGTCTTCCAACGCCTCTGCACGGTTCAGTCGGCACCCGAATGTTTCGAAACACACGTTCATTTTTCAAATTATAGTATATCAAATATCATCCAGGCGAAATTTGTCCTTGTGCGTGAACGAAAATTGTAGGATAATACTTCTATACCTATGTTAGAGCAGGCCTGGAATAGTTTTCAGCAGGCGCTTGATGACCTTGACGGCGACGAGATCCCGGATAGGGAGGAGCTGGGTGTAACGGAGCCGTCACCTTACAATTCGTCCTGTTGGAGTGGCATCAGCAACCAGTGCGCGATTTGGCCGTCGTCAACGGTCGCCGATGCGGGTTCCGTCACGATCACGCTTCCGTATTCTTGCACGATTAACGGCGTGACATACTCCAAAGCGCGGGTGATCATGGACGGGACGATTTATCTGCTTGATCCTGCCCATGAGAATACCTATGGAGTTCCTTCGTTTGACTGGCCGCCGTCGTTGGCGGATGGTAATCTTTGCGGTTGGCGTGCTGTGGCGATAGTCGCGTTCGGTGATAATCTCGCTCTTGACGGTCCGCGGTACAATTCGCAGACCTGGTACGGCGAGTGCGAACTTCCGAGTGGTCCGGCGAGCGTAATCGAATTTTATAACGCGTGTTTCTATAGCGAGCGTCGATCGGACAGTCCGCATCTCGTTTCGTTCCAGATCGTATTGCCGCATAATGAGCCGAATGTCGTTTATCTGAATTATCCGTCGATGTGTCCGGAATCGTATTATGTTTCGCGCGGGGTTACGATCGGAGTTCAGTGTCCTTATCTCGATCCGATTCATGACGGGGATTGGTATTACAATCTTGCTTGGATTCCTACGTCCGCATTTTTCGGTGCGAGGCAGACGCTTAAGGTTACGATTGGACACGGAACCGATCCCGCCTGCTTTGATTCGGACGGCGACGGGTTTTCGGACGGTGTCGAAGTCAAGTTGTTCGGAACCGATCCGACGGTGGCGGATGACGATTCAGATTCAGACGGGCTGCCGGATGTCGTGGAGATCCGTATCGGTACGGATCCGGAGGATGCGGATACAGACAATGACGGGCTTGATGACGGCTATGAATACGCCGCCGGTCTTGATCCATGCCATCCCGACACGGATCGGGACGGATTGCCTGACGGCTGGGAGGTGGAATATGACCTTGATCCTGGTTGCGCTACGGGAGATAATGGCACGCATGGTGATCCTGATCACGACGGACTATCCAACATCGACGAATATCAGAATGGCTGCAATCCGCGCGTTCCAGATACCGACAGGGACGGTGTGAGTGACGGCGTGGAAGTCGGTCAGGGTTCTGATCCGACGGATGTTTCAGACGGCGGCGAGGCTCCAAGTGCGGATCTTTTCCGTGAGCTCACGTTCAACATCGGCGGAGATTGGGCAGCATGGGAATTGACGGTCGCTGGATTAGGTCCGTATGACACCCGCATCAGAAAGATCAGCATGGGGGCTCCAGATGCGCCGAACACGACGACATTAGGTATGCGCAAGGGCAATTCATATCGCCTGTCTATGCGTTGGCTTAATTGTGACGGACATACGGATCGTCAGGCACCATGGTATTGTTGGCAAGCTCAAATCGACGGCTTGCCGACGACCAAGACATATGACGATTATTCGAATTTGCGGTTGTCGGGTAGTGAGATCGTTGTCGGATCGGGTTGGATTGCGGAAAATTCAGACGGGCTTCTGACGGAGCATATCCATGAATCGACCGCCAAATTGGACGGGAGTTCTGGTGGCGGCAATGTCGCGGAGGGGCTCGAAGCGACGCTATACGTCCTTGGCGATCCGCGGCTGGTCTTTGACTACGACCGCGACGGAGAGATTGATGACGTGGACGTCGTGAAGACGAAGCAGGGTAAGGTCTTCCGCTTCTGGATCAACGACGACAACGATAGCGGCGACACGAACGAAAGTGAGAACGACAGGCCAGGATCGGGACCGAATCACGGCAATGACCATGTCGATGGTCGGTGTGATCTTCTTGATTTCACGCCGGTGTGGATCGATACTACGGATGTGTTTCCTCCGGGAACTCCGTCGTCAATCTCGAACGAGGTGGTCTGGAAGGTGCGGTCGTCTTGCGTGAATGCAGTATGGTCGTACGCGGACTGCGAGAATGCAGGATCGTTTCAGCGGCAGGGTGAGCTGTATGACTTCGGAACGTCGCTTACGGATATTCCAGAAAGTGCGTCGGTCGTGAACCTTTCTGAAGGGCAGTGTCTACCGCAACTGCTGATGCAGGCGATGAGAGCTGATCCTGGCAAGGGTGTGTTCCTGATCGAGGGCTGTGCGGCGGGGACGAATCTTGTTGTGGAAGGGTGGAGTTCGTCGTCATCCAAGGTAGTGGTCTCCAATTGTGCGAATATCTGCATAACGCCCGTGGAGAGTATGTATTGGTTTCACTCGCTTTACGGTGCGGAATCGGACAACAGTTTCACCCCGCCTCGGATAGCCGCTCCTACGAATCTCTGGGATGTCGCGATCTGCGACAAGGACGTCTTCTTTACCCACGGCTTTCGGGTGAATGAGCAAGACGCTCATGCCTGGGGTGCGGAAGTGTTCAAGCGCTTCTGGCAGTCCGGCTCGAACGCGAGATTTCACATGTTCACCTGGGCCGGGGCGTACGGTTGGCCTGATAGCGGACTCTACTATCCTAAGAACGCCTATCAGGCGCAGATGTCGGGTGGTGCGCTCAAACGTCTGATCGAACGTGAACAGGCGGATTCGTCAAAACGCATCCTGATGACGCAGTCTCTCGGGAACATGGTCGCGTGCGAGGCCTTGCGCGAAGGACTTCAGGTCGCGCAGTACTATATGTTCGATGCGGCGCTTCCGTCGGAGTCGATTGACGAGACGCTCCGCGTGGAGTCATCGGACGACGCGGGATTCAGCAAATACGTCCGCCCCGACTGGCACGACTATACCAACGCCTGCTGGGCGTCCAACTGGTATCGCTTCTTCGAGAACGATCCGAGCGACGCCAGAGGAAAGATGAAGTGGCCCGGTCGCTTTACGGATGCCCTTGCGAACGCGACTGAGGTGTTCAACTACTATTCGAGCGGGGACAGTGTGTTTCACGAGACTGAAGATCCGCCTTGGCTTTTGGAAGGCATGGATGAATCTAATGACAATTACTGTTGGCAAAAGCAGGAGACGCTCAAGGGCATGAAGATTGTGGCCGGCACGGCTTATGGCGGCTGGGGATTCCATCGCTGGCGAATTGCTGGATTCGATTATCAATATACAAGTATAGAAGCGGCGAATATGGTTGTCGACGGTTCGATCACGAATAATCCGGTGTTTGACCGTGGCTATGCCCCGATGCTATCGGGTGGTGCGTCCGAGCAAGAGGTGTTCACGGCGCTGGCGAAATACATCCCCGCGTTGTCCAGTCCGGTGGGCGGGAATAAGGTCCTCGATTCGACGGATTATTTTGACTTCGATATGAATCAAGAGCGGTTCGTACCTCGTCCGAATGGCTGGGGACGTCCAGCTGTAAAGAATCAAACCCCTTGGTTGCACTCAGACATGAAGGATATGGCTTTTTTCTACGTGTATAAACTGTACGAACAACTTATTCAGAAAGGAAACCTAAAATGATGCGCAAGTTCATTGTGTTTGCTGTGCTGAGTCCTCTTGTCTTGCAGGTTGTGGCCATGGAACCGGCTATGGAGGATGCGATTCGCCATGGCGCGATGGCGAAAATCTGTTATCGTGTCATTGACGACGAGGGATGTCCGGTCAGTAATGCTGTTGCTCATGTTTGGTTCAGTTCATATGCGCGGCATCAAGATGATGCGGACTGGCTGGTGACGACGGATACGAATGGTATGTTTACCGTCGAGCATCGCACCAATGAGTCGCTTGATTGCGGTTTCGATAAGGACGGGTACTATCATTCGTCGGACCAGATTTTGTTTCGGGACAGAAAGGATGTTCCTGTGAAGGTCAGGGACGGCAAATGGCAGCCTTACGGCGAGATGCGGACGGTGGTGTTGAAGAAGATTAAGAATCCAGGGACGTGCATTATCCCAAAGCAGGGAGGACAGTTTACTTGGAATATCCCGGCGTTTGGCCAGTGGATTGGATTTGATTTTGAGAATTTCGATTGGACGGCTCCTTATGGATGCGGTAAAAGCACGGATATTCTTTTGAAATTCCAGAGTAAATGCAATAGGCGATTTGTTGATTACGAGTATGAAATGGATGTTTGTTTTACTAATTATCAATATGCGGGGGCGTATGTTTGTGGTCTTGACAAATATTCGGATCTCGAAATTCCGTATTGCGCAAATACGAACGGCGAATTTCGAACTTCGTTCCACTTTGTGATGAAGAAGTCTCCCGCGCAACGCATAATGGAATGTGTCGAACAGGATCAGTGTCTTGTGTTCAGGACGCGGACCGCATTAGATGATAATGGAAATCTAAAAACGGCGCATTATGGGGTGATTGTTGGGATGTGGGGTTTTGGTGACAAGCAGATGGGCGTTGGTGATGCTTGTTTTAATATAATTGAGAATGATGTCAATATTGAAGACGGACGGACATTACGCGACAAGATCAAGAACTATAAGAAAGAGCGATGAGGCGCGGCAAGATGAAGTGGCCCGGACGGTTCACGGATGCGCTTGCGAACGCGGGCGAGGTGTTCAATTATTATTCGAGCGGCGATGCGGTGTTTGCGGAAGTTGACGGTATCCCGGACCTGCTGGACGATGTCGTTCACTAGGACGGCGGTTTCAATTGGCTTTGGCATGTCATCCCCTATCCGGACCTTTCGGTGGCATTCAAGAACCACTGCTGGCAGAAACCACCCTTATCCCACTTTTTTGAATTGATGCAAGCAAAGCTTTCGAGCCGGGGCCGATTCGGCGCTGGTGCTCGCTAAATCCGCGTCGGA
>CAMGEN010000016.1:0-36178 GCA_946055075.1 uncultured Verrucomicrobiota bacterium
GACCGCAAAATCGATGTCGCCACCTTCGTTTTCCCCGGGATTTAGGCGAGTATCCGAGCCTAAATCAGTGAATCACCAGCAAGAAAACGGCTCTTGCGCCTGAAAAGCGCCTTCAGATTCATAGGGTTTTATTGGGCTTTTTTGAAAACTGGGATAAATTACCCCAGAAAAAGTGGGATAAGGGTGTCCTTTGGGAGGGGTTTCATCTGTCGGTTGGTTTTGGTAAAATATTAGTTATTCAGTAAGGAACCAAAATCATGAAGAAACTGCTCATTGCCGCCGCGGCGGTTGCGCCGCTCGTTTCGTTCGCCGGACTCTACGGCGACATTCCTGATGCCAAGCACGCGTGGAGTGTGCACGACTGGAACCGTCCCAAGCCCGCGAAGGTCATGCCGGCGGACAAGTGCGGCGGCGCGCCTTCGGACGCGATCGTGCTCTTCGACGGAACGCGCGCGTCGTTGGACGCCAACTGGCAGGACGAGAAGGGCAATCCTACCAAGTGGGAGATCAAGAACGGCGGCTTCACTTCGAAGCCCGGCTGGGGGCTCGGCTCGATCCGCACCAAGGCCGAGTTCGGCGATTGCCAGCTGCACATCGAATACCGCCACAACCCCGACAACGTCGAGCTCGGACAGGGTCCGCAGATGCGCGGCAACTCCGGCGTCTTCCTGATGGGCTTCCAGTACGGCTACGAGATCCAGGTGCTCGAGAGCTACAACACCTCGAAGGAGATGGAAGGCAAGCCCGGTTACGTCGACAACTACGCGGACGGACAGGCCGGCTCGGTCTATGCCGAGAATCCGCCGCTCGTCAATCCCGCGCGCAAGTGCGGCGAATGGCAGGTCTACGACATCGTCTTCCATCAGCCGCGCTGGGTCGACGGCAAGCTCGTTCATCCCGGCTCGGTGACGGTCCTCTTCAACGGAGTCCTTGTCCAGGATCACTGGGAGATGGAGGGACAGACCACCCACTGCCGTCGCCGCCCCCTCGCCGAACATCCGACCACCGGCTTCCTCGGACTCCAGGATCATGGTTGCGAAGTCACCTTCCGCAACATCTGGATCCGTCCCCTCGCCTCGCGCTGGGACAATCTCACCCACTCCGAGATGAGCGCCGATCCGAACGAAGTGATGAAACTCCGTCGCGAGACCGCGGCGAAGCTCTTCGCGAAGATCGCCGATCCGAAGTCCGTGAACGCCGAGACGGTCAAGGCGCTCGCCGAGGTCGTCGCTTATGCGAACGAGGGCGATTATCAGACGAGCTTCGCGAACGCCCTCAAGGCGTATCGCGAGACGAAGCCGACGAACGTGAAGGAAGTGAAGTCCGTCAACGACGCCCTCAAGGTCCTCGTTCGCGGCGGCATCCTCAAAGATGCCGATCTGATCAAGTGATGCCTCGGGCACGGCTGTTAGTCGTTAGTGATTTAGCGATCCATTCTTCAACTCAACCTTCGACCTCAACCTGATACCTATGATCACAGTTCTCGGCAGCACGAATACCGACATGGTTATCTCCGGCGATCATATCCCCGTTCCGGGCGAGACCGTCTCCGGCGGCACTTTCCTGATGAATCCGGGCGGCAAGGGCGCCAACCAGGCCGTAGCGGTCGCCAGGCTTTCAAAGCAGAAGGGCAACTGCCGCTTCATCGCTAAGGTCGGTGATGACGTGTTCGGACGGCAGACCGCCGAGAACATGAAGAAGGACAAGGTCGACGCGAAGCTGATCGTCGACAAGAAGAATGCGTCCGGTACCGCGCTTATCCTCGTTGATAAGAAGGGACAGAACGTGATCTCTGTCGCGCTCGGCGCGAACGGCACGCTTTCGCCGAAGGACCTCGCGCCGTTCAAGAAGGACATCGCTTCGTCCGACGCGCTTCTCATGCAGCTCGAGACTCCGGTCGAGACCGTGATCGCGGCGGCGAAGATCGCTTCTGCGGCCGGCGTTCCGGTGATTCTCAATCCGGCTCCTGCGCGTAAGCTCCCCGCTGAGCTTTTCAAGCTGCTCGACTGGGTCACGCCGAACGAGACCGAGGCCGAGATCCTTACGGGGGTCAAGGTGACGGACCCCAAGAGCGCGCAGAAAGCCGTTGATGCGCTCCTGAAGAAAGGCGTCAAGCATGCGCTGATCACGATGGGTTCGAAGGGCGTCTATTGCGGCAACTGCCGTAAGCTTTATCCGACCAAGAAGGTGAAGGCCGTTGACTGCGTCGCCGCGGGCGACACCTTCAACGGCGCGTTCGTCGTAGCGCTGACCGAAGGGAAGTCGTGCAAGGACGCGATCGCCTTCGCGCAGCAGGCCGCGGCGATCTCCGTCACCCGTCCTGGCGCCCAGACGTCCGTCCCGTTCCGGAGGGAAGTGAAGAGTTCAACAACTAACAGCTAACAACTAACATCATGTTCTACGTATCTAACTATACCTTCGCCGTCGTTCTCTGTGTCGTCTGCATGTTCTGCTGGGGAAGCTGGGGCAACACTCAGAAGCTGGCTGGCAAGAGCTGGCGTTACGAGTTGTTCTACTGGGACTACGTGATCGGACTCCTCCTCTTCTCGCTCGTGATGGGCCTTACGCTCGGCTCAATGGGCGATAACGCGAACTGGGGCTTCATCGCGAACCTCAGGTCGAGCTTCGGCCCTACCTGGATCTGGCCGCTTCTCGCCGGCATCGTCTTCAACGCCTCTAACATCCTGCTTTCGGCGTCCATTGCCGTCGCCGGGATGTCCGTCGCGTTCCCGGTCGGCGTCGGGCTTGCGCTTGTCGGTGGCACGCTTTTCAATTACGTCCAGGCTCCGAACGGAAAGCCGTTCGCGACGATCGCAGCTGGTCTCGTTCTCATCGTGATCTCGATCGTCTGCAACGCGCTCGCCTTCAAGGCCAAGCAGTCCGTCGCCTCGACTTCGACATCGTCTTCGTCATCGACCCGCAAGGGACTCGTCTTCGCGATCATCGCGGGACTGTTGATGATGTGGTTCTCGCCGCTCGTCAACAAGGTGATGGACAACAACTTCACCGAGGCGATGCCCGCGGCCGGCAAGATGACGGCTTACACGGCGTTCTTCGTCTTCGCGCTCGGCGTGTTCGTCTCTAACTTCCTCTGGAACACTATCGCGATGAAGAAGCCGGTTTCCGGCGAACCCGTCGCGTTTTCGGCGTTCTTCAAGGGTGGCTTCCCGATTCATCTCGTTGGCGTTCTCGGCGGTTCTATCTGGGGGCTCGGCACGCTCCTCTCGTTCGTCACGTCGGGCGCCGCGAGTCCCGCGATCGCTTATGCGCTTGGACAGGGCGCTACGCTCGTCTCCGCGCTCTGGGGTATTCTCATCTGGAAGGAGTTCGCGGGTGCGCCGAAGAAGTCGACGGTCCTGAACTTCGCGATGTTCGTCCTCTTCGTCGCTGGCCTCGCGCTCCTCATCAAGGCGGGGGCCTAATATGCTGACACGATGAGCGAACCGGTGAAGGTCGTCTTCTACAAGGAGAAGCTCGAGTCTCAAGGTTACAAGGATATCAAGTTCGAAGTCCGTCCCTGCGACGCCTGGGGACACAAGGGGAAACCTATATGCGCCTGATTGCGTTTGTTACAGTATTATCCACGATGTTCTCCCTGGCAGCGGCAGAAGTGCCGCGGCTTATCATCGATACCGACATGATCTGTGATTACGACGACATCGGCGCGATGTCCGTCGCCAACGCGCTCGCGGACGCCGGAGAGTGCGAGCTGATCGCCGTCATGTCCTCGACGAAGAATTCGCCGGCACTCGGAATGGTGCAGATCGTCAACGACTACTACGGTCGCACGAATATGCCGATGGGATGCGTGAAGGGCAGGGGATTCACGGACGGCGAACAGGATCTCGGCGGCGTCAACAGGATCTTCAAGGAGATGGTCGAGGCGCGTAAGGCGAAGCTCAGGTTCCCGAACAGCGACATGGCGCCGGACGCCGTCGAAGTTTATCGTAAGGTGCTGGCAGAGCAGCCGGACAAGTCCGTCGTCATCGTCACCATCGGCATGATGACCAACGTCCGCCGTCTGCTTGACGCTGACCGCGATCTCGTCGCGAAGAAGGTGAAGGCGTGGTACACGATGGCGTGCGGATATCCGAACGGACACGAGTTCAACACTTTCGCCGACGCCGAATCGTCCGCGATCGCCTTCCGCGATTCGCCGGTTCCGGTGTATGTTTCCGATTTCCATCTCGGACGCGACGTGAAGACCGGACTCCCGATCGGTCGTGCCGGCGATAAGTCGAATCCAGTATGCGAGGGCTTCGAGCGCTGCCTTAAGGTCTGTAACGAGGAACATCGCGGTCGTTCGTCCTGGGACGAGATCACGGTGCTGGCGGCGGTCCGTCCCAATGTCTTCACGACGAAGCGCGGAACCTACACGATCGATCCGAAGACGGGGAACAACACCTGGAGGGACGACGAGAGCGGCAATCACTACGCGCTTTTCCAGAAGGGGACGAAGGCGGAGCTCGGCAGGATGATCGACGAGCTGATGATGCGTCCCGTCGGGGTTGGATGGTGATTTTGTCTGGAAAGGTGCAAAGATAGTGCTGAATTCCGGAGAAAATATGCTTTAATGTGCAAATAATGAGAAATCAGATGAAACGGTTAGCATCAATTGACGCATTACGTGGGTTTGACATGTCGTTCATTATGGGCGGCGAACAGCTGGTGGTTGCGGTGGCGGCACTGCTGGGATTTGCCGATTTCGGCAAGGTGTTCGGACATGTCGCGTGGCACGGACTCCAGTTTATGGACTGTGTATTCCCGACTTTTCTCTTCATTGCCGGCATTTCCTTCCCGTTTTCCGCGGCGAAGAGCCGGGAGAAGGGAATGAGTGACTGGCAGATTGCCCGGAAGTGCTTTATTCGGTTCATTTTGCTGGCTTTGCTCGGTTTTCAGCACGATTCCGGCTTTCTTGGATTGAATTTTTCGCAGGATCTTGCGCACGTACGGGTGTGGTCCGTTCTCGGCCGCATCGGCTTCGCCTGGATGATGGCGTCGTTCCTGTATCTGCTGTTCAATACGAAGGCGCGTATCGCCATCGGCGCCGGCATTCTGGTGGCGGTGACGCTGTTCACGCGGTTTGTGATCGCGCCTGATGCTCCGGTCGGAACGGATCCGTTCTCGGCTGAGGGCAATATCGGCTGCTGGCTGGACCGGACGCTGACGGGAGGCCATCTCTTCCGGGATGCTTGGAGCTGGAAGAAAGGACTGCAGATCTTCGACCCCGAGGGTTTTGCAGGGCATATCCCGGCGATCGTCACCGCCATGCTCGGAATGTTCGCCGGCGAGATTGTCCGTAAGGCGGAGTGGTCTCTTGAGCGCAAGGCGGGGCTGCTTGCGGGGATGGGCGCAGGACTGCTGGCAGTCGGTTACGCGTGGAGTTTCGTGTTCCCGATCAACAAGGCGCTCTGGTCGCCGAGCTTCGTTCTGGTGGTCGGCGGAATCTCCTCTCTGGCGTTCGCGCTATTCTTCTGGATCATCGATGTGAAGGGCAAGGTCGCGTGGTCGTTCCCGTTCCGGGTGATCGGCATGAATTCGATCCTCATTTACATGCTCCAGGTGGTGGTGCCGATGGACAGGGTGAATAAGGCGCTATTTGGCGGTTTCGCTTCGCTGATGCCGAACGTCTATGGGGAGGCGTTCCTATGGGCGACATACATGTTCGTCTGCTGGTATTTTCTGTATGTCTGTTATCGGAAGCAGCTGTTTCTGAAGGTCTGAAATTCTAAGCCTCCGAATTTTTCCGCTTGCATTTGTACGCGGCTTTTGCGTATAATATGTACAAATGCTGAAAATCTTGAGAACAGTGCCGCTGCTTCTGTCGGCGCTATTTCTCGTGCGTGCGCACGCGGTGCGCGCGAACGAGTTGTCTGCGTTGTTCATGGATTCGGTCGCATTTACTAACGTTGGTTACGCTAGCGGGTCGACGGTGATTTCTAATTTTCCGCTTCGCGTTGACATTTCTTCTGCTCGTCCTAATGGTTTTGATTACGACCTTGCCGGGTTCGAAGCTTCATCGATCCGTTTCAATTTCCGTGACAGGTTTATTGATGCATCAACTAATGCTGTGATTGATGTCACGGTGCCGTATGCGGTAACCAACTGGAATGACGATGGGGTTTCCACGCTTTACGTCCAGTTGCCGCGTTTCAACAACAGCACCAATGCGGTGTTGACGATGTACTGGAATCCGGTGGATTTTGCTGATCCGCCTGAAAACGACCCGAGCGAGGTCTATCCTGCAGTTACAAGTTCGGTGGAGTCAGTGGAGTGGAATCGGGCTATAATGGATCAGTCGACCAATGCGGAGTTTATCGTCTGCGGTCCTGCCTATCGCCGTGTTCGTCATGGCGAGACCTGGTCGACGAAGCTGCTAAACTATTGGCTGTCCGAACCGACGATCTCAAAGCGTGAGTGGAAGCAGGGCGAGAAGGGGGCGGTGATCAACATCGGTGTTCCGAAGTCTGCCGATCCGGTCGTTTCCATCGAGTACTTCGACCGTAACACCTCCGAATCTCTCGGAGAGGTGATGCCGCTTACTCCGGGTTCGTTCCGTGCGGTGGTCACGGTGCAGGAGACTGACGAATACGCGGAGTTGACCAAGGTGCTCGACTTCAATATTGAGAGCGCAATTGTAATTGGCGGATATGCGACGACCAACGATTTCCGACATCGCGTGAGTTTTTCGCTTGCCGACGACATTTCCGATTCCTCGCTCGCCGCCTGCTTCAACTACAAGATGTTTGAGACGAAGGCGAAGACCGATGCCACCAAGGCGGTATCCGCCTACAGCTACAAGTCCGAGATCGGGGAGACTAGCGAGGTTACTCTCGGCTGCTGGTTCAGGATGGATCCGGCCGTCGTGGGGAATCAGATGTCGTGGAACAACCGTGACAAGGTGCAGTTGGTCTCGTTGTGCTCGAACAGCGGCCGCGGTCCGTTGGCGATTGTCATCGACAACAAGTCGGCGACCGAGCTGACTCTCCGCGTGCAAGGTGTCGGTAAGACTGATGGATCCGCCAGCTACAACAGTGATCTCTTGCCGGCGAAATTGTGTCCAGAGATCGGCGACGGCAAGTGGCATTTTGTGATGGCGACGCGTTGCCTGGCGACTGGTAAGATTTGCCTGTATTTTGATGGCGAACTGTTCAACGAGGGTGTCACTACGGCGCCGCTTTACGCTGCAGGCTCTGAAAACACTCTTGCCATCGGGTGCGACCCTGCGACTCCGGACGACCTCGGCATGGCGTTCGTCGGTCAGATCGCCGAGGTGCAGGTGTACAATACTGCGGTCGACGCCGAAACCATCAAGAACATGTATGGCAACAGGGTTCGTCTTACAGGTGCCGAAGATGGTCTGCTTGCGTATTTCCCGTTGAATGACCAAGACGAGCCGTGGTCCGGTTCCGGGGCGATGCTCGCCGATAAGAACAAGGCTGGCGGCAGTAAGATGAATATCACTGCCTCCGGTCCGCTCAAGTGGGAGAATTCGGAGTTACCGTTCCGCGCCGGATATGATATGCTTGGTGGCAAGCCATTCCTCGTGAAGATTGCGGCTGATTCGCCGCGCGACTTCTACTTTGAGGATCTCGAGTTCGGCGCAAATCCCGATGGGTTCTACAGCGACGTCCGTTTCTTTAATGAGGGCGGCGAACCGTTGGATTATGTAATCGACAAGTGGGACATTGTTAATGAGACCTATGTTTGGGTGAAGGTTCCGAAGTATTCGCCTGCGACTCAGGTGATCATGTGCTGGGGACAGGGGGCCAATGTCAAATTGCCGGAGAATGATCGTGATTCGGTTTGGAGCGCAGGGACTACGGAGGAGCAGAAGAGCGAACTCAGAGATTATTATCTCGGCAATTATGATGCGATGATCACGACTGGTCGGGTGTTTGAGAATGATGATAAGATCCTTCAGAACCGCTGGACGGTCGAGCCTTCGATGAGCATGACCCAGTGGGTTCCTGGCGAGTCCGCGCCGGTCGTGAATCCTGGTAAGACCTATGGCGGGCCGGCGAAAGTCTTCTATTACGATCGTTCGACCGGCAAGTCGCTGTCGTCGCTACCGGTGTCAGTCGTCGGTGAATATCGTGCGATTTTCCGTTACACGCCTTCTGACATCTCCAAGTGGTCGTCGTTGGAGAAGTCCATTGATTTTCGCATTGTTAAGACGATTGACACGCATAAGCTAGGTGATGAGAACGCCCGTGTGTTGCTCGCGAATAACGACTATTCTATTCCAGGCGCTGCGATGTATACGCAGGGATATGATGACAATGAGGACGGGTGGGGTGTCCCGTACTGGACGCATCACGAAGCCGATTCCGATGCTGACGTTTCTGATTTTGACGCGTCTAAATATTTCGCGAAATATAACCTTTTTGCGGGTACTCATCACGAGTACATGTCTGGTACGAAGCGGATTTGGGGTCTCACCTATGTTCGTTTCGGAAACCTGTTTAATAATGGTAAGTTTCATCCCGGCGAGCAAGGTAATGAGGGGCTCAATCGCGAGCAGAACTATCTGCCGTGGAATCCGCAGTCCGAGCGTATGCTCAGCTATCAGGGTCTGTTGATCGGTGACTATCATCGTTATGCCGGCACGTTCCTGTTGCAGAACGTCTGTGATGATCGGCTCAAGCGTTATGCCCAGATCTGTTCTCCGTGTTATGAAGCCGGTATCGGCACCGTTTATTTTGACGTGGTTAATGCCTTCACTGACAATGTATATGACGAGGACGGCGCCGCCAATTATGCTATTGTCGTCGAAGTCGCCACGAACATTGTCAATTTCACCGAGATTCCGCCGGTCGACGGTCATTATCCGAGCGGTATCTGGTCTGCCGATGACGAGGAGGTCTTCGATGCTTATCGTTATGCCGACTGGCATGCGGTTGACATGGTGCCGATCCGTTTCCGTAGTGACAGCGGTGTCGACGTGCAGGACTGCGAACAGTTGCCAGCGACGAAGGAGCTCGAACTTGATATAACCGACGGCGGTTCGTGCACGAACTTCTATCGCGTCTACGCGCCCGTGAATATTGAAGCGCCGTGTCGTTTCCGCATCCGTCGTACGCGTATTGACCGCACGGCCTCGGTCAATCCCGATGCCGACGCCTTCATCATCGTCGACAACGTCATCTGTTCTCCCGCTCGTGATATGGTTCGTCTCGTTCCATACGGCTGGTATGATCCGCTTAAGTCGGGCAAGCAGCTGCTTGGTCAGGAGATGGCGTTCGAGCCGTCGTTCCCGGGCGTCAACGACGCGGTCTACGGCAGGGTTCGGGCGCTTAATCGCAAAGGCGATGAGCTGGCGCCGGGAGATGTTACCGCGGTGGCGATGCATTACCGTTGGAAATATCTTGAGCAGGCTGAAACCGAGTGGATGATCGCTGACTTCTATCCGAGTACGCTCAGGTCCATTGCTCCGCTGGTGTTGCCTGCCGGGCTTCCTGGCGATCTGGAGTTCTGGTTTGAGGGTTCGCAGAATTCTGGTTATTATACATATGCCAACTATTCCGGCACTAAGATCGGCGTGCCGTGGTATTCTGAGGCGTTCGCATTGGTTACCAATGGCTGGAACGGGGCCGAGGCTGAATGGTCGGTTCGCATCCGTGAGGGACGTAGCGACTGGGAATCGGTGGTGTTGGTGGTTCGTAATCCCGTAGACAACAGCATTACCAATTTAGAGATGTCTTTGGTGGAAGACCATCAGTGGCGCGGATATTATATGACGCGAGATGCACTTGAAGAGGGTGTTGACGTTCGTGTCGAGTTCCGCAACTTGGAGCCGAGCGGGACGAGGGAGTGGGACTGGAACACCAACAGTTATTATCTGGCCACGATCAGGGATCTCCCGTATAGCGGTCGGATGACTGAAGGTGGCACTAACGACTGGACCCGGGTGCCGGTCGACGCATATACAGGGTACCTAATGTTCCAGGCCGACGATTCGTCCAAGGGGCTTTCGATTGTTCGTGCGGACTATCAGAACTTTAACTGCTGGAACGACGGTCACGGCACTAATGAGGTGTTTGTCGGTTCTGCGGCCGATGATTCAATGTTGCCGACGGTCGGTGTGTCTCCCTTGGTGCGAGACTTTTATGTCGACTACACTACTAATCAGACGGTGAGTGTCTCCACAAACAAGCTGTGGTCGCTTGATTTCGAGACGCGTAGCGATTATGTCTACGATAAGACCTTCGCCGGAGGATCCGAGCGGGTTAACGGTTGGATTCTGGGCAAGGGGCGCTATGTCTATGGCAGTTACAAGATGCCAGGTTCCGGAACCGCATTTCAGATGTCCGGCGGTGGTGAAGGGTATGTCGAGCTCTCCGATCAGTCCATCGGTCTCTGGCCGCGCGGCATTGAGAAGGTCACGTTCAACGCGCGTCTCGCTCAGGCGATTGATTTTGACGATTTCTCGTATTACGACGACGGCCGTCGCATGTCGAACTACGTGTTCACTGCGCATACCTGTTTCGATCTTGACGATAATAAGTCGTTTACCGGCGATGCCTCGCTCTCGCTGATCGCCTATTATGTCCGCGGCACGGGATGCTATGAAGCGCGCTGGGAGCAGGTCCGGGGCAGCATTGATACCGCCGGGGCGGTGATCGGTCCGAGCAAGATGGGTCAGAAGCTTTCGATCTACCGCTGGAATCGCAACGGAAAGGGCGGATACGATCAGACCTTGCTTTACAGTGTTGAAAACGGTGTGTCGGGCGGATTTGATTTCGATGCTCCGACCTCGTCCGGGCTACTGTCGTCCGCTGTCTTTATGCAGATGTCGCTGGCGGTTTATAACGTCGGCGGCGACAATATGATCGTCGTCGGTCTAGCCGCCGCTGGATCCAAGGCAAGTCAGGACCGTCAGTCCGACACCATTTGGCGTTACGCCGCTTTCCGAGACAACTCTGCGAATAAGCTCAAGTGCGGTACCTATGGCGTGCTGACAGCCAACAGCAACGGATATTTCGTGAAGCCGCGTATCGCCGAGCTCAATGCCGTGCAACCGAGTTGGGGCGGCGTTGATCTGCCTGCGGCCGGAACGGGTAACTTCAAGAACTCCAACAAGGCGTATCCGACCCTCGCCTTCCGGTCCTGCCGTGATGACATCGCGGACGGACTGTGGGTGGCGGTTCCCGGACGAAACGAGGTCTTTGTCGACAATGACAGCAGCAATCTCTATGGTCTTCGCGCGGCGGACGTCTGTCAGACCGTCGACCTTTGGGCTGGCGATGCTGGCGGCGGTGGCGCGTTCGATGATCTGCTCGCGAGTTTCGTACTTTCCAATAATTGGGGCATAATCAACAGCACCGAGGAGTTCGGGGCGGAACTGCCGCTCGTCTGGCGTACGCGCGATGCGAAGCTTCAGCTCCGTACCGGTGGTGATCTTGATGACAAGGCCTCGCCCGGTGTGGTGATCGACAACGTGGTCGTTCATCAGTGGCGCGGGCGCAACGATATTGTACTTTATAGCGGTGACAGTCCCGACAACCCCAATGATTGCAAGGAGGCCGTCAACGGCGATCCTGATGAATTCGTATTCATGTCGGGCTGGATCAACGGGCATGAGGATTGGCGTGGCACGGCGGTTGAGCTTTCCGCTCGGCGTACGATCCCTGGGCGTCCTGCCGGTATTCGTACGCCACTGATGGATGGTCTTGACGGTCGTGGAAGTGGTATTGGTAGTATTGAGTTCAGTTATCGTAATTGCCAGACCAATGTCGCGCTCCTTGTTCAGGTCGCTACGAACGTGTTTCGAGGTAGCCTGGCAGATCTAACGAAGGCAGTAGATACCAGCGATGAGCCTGGCAGTTGGTCTACTGTCGCGCGACTCGGCTATGATGACCTCGGGTCGTCTGGTTCTACCAACATTTCCTTCAGTCTTCGTATTCAGCAGAACGGATATGGCGCGCTTGCGCGTGTAATCCTTGATCCGGAATTGGTTGAATCGGTGGTCACGAATTCCGATCCATCTGCATTCGGGTCTGTCGAGATTACCCGCGTCGTCTGTCAGGATGAACCGCCAATTGACAAGGGATGCTGGTGGGGTTGGAACGTCCGTACGCTCGGCAACGATGCTGATTCCGAGAAGCGTATGTATCTTCCCGACGCGTCCGAGCATCCCAGCGTCGGTTATTCGCTGGCTCTTAACAATTCGACAACCGACAAGGTGGTAGAGGGTAAGGAGAAGGAATACAAGCGGCACATGCCGTTCCTGCAGTCGCCGACGTTCACTAACAACGTGATTGGTGAGGTTTCTTTCCGCGCGCGTAAATATTCTACGTCAGGATACTCGCAGTATGCCGAAGTGGCGGTGTATGGCATTAAGCTCAATGATATCGCCTCGGGCGTTGACACCAAGTGGCAGCTCCTGACTAGGTTCGTGGTGTCTAATACGGTCTTCACCACATATTCTTATCGTGCGGTAGATGACGGCGAATACGCGGCAATTCGTCTAGGGGTTACCGGCGTGAAGGGCGTTAACGGCGCTTCTCGTGGTCCGGCGCCACAATGTGGTGAGGATCCGGTGCGGGTGTTGATCGACGAAGTGACCATCAGTGAGGCGGTCAATCCGGAGCTGGCGATTCGTAATGTCGGAGCGTTTCGTTACGACATGATGGCATCGTGTCCTGCCGACAATGTTCCGTCGAAGGAGCAGCAGCCGCTATGTCGTGAAGGCTGGGGCGTGCAGTGCGAGCTGTATGCGGTGATGCTCGAGGATCAGATTGACAAACGGCGTGCTCCGAAGGTCAAGCTTTACTGGTACGAGGGCAGTGATGTCTGGGGCTTCGACAAGTGGAGGTCATTGCCAGAGCACCATGAGGCGTGGCTCGCTCAGGCTACTGACACCGATGCGCTCATCTACCGTTCGAGCTATGATACCGCACCGGAGGCTGTGATTCCGCAGTCTGTCAAGGAGGGCGGCATATCGCCAGTTGTTCAGTATATGCTCGAGGTCTTCTTCTACACCGTCGATCCGAAGACTGGGGTTGCCACCCAGAAGAGTCGTCTGATTGATGTCAAGGCGGGAGAATGGGAGGTGCCGTCTTGGTATGCGCCGATCGACTTCAATACTAGCGTTGATTACGGCAAGGGCGAGCATTGGTCCTGCTTCTGTATTCTGGATGATGTCGCCCCGGGTTGGGCTTGGATTAATGAGGTTAATATCGTTGGCGGCGCCTATGATCCCTCTGGTTTTGATGTGGACCAGAATTGTCAGTTCGTGGAGATCGCCGCTCCGGTTACGGCCGATCTTTCCGGTTGGCGTATTGAGATGGTTCAGGCAGCGGAGTCGAGCGGTTATATCCTTACTAATACAGTTGCAGTGTTTGGTGCTCGCAAGCTCAGCGGAACCAAGTCGAAGAATGAGATTTCCAATTATGTCTTCCACGTGGTGGCGAATCCGCCCATTGCGGGCAGCTATCTTGACCGTTCGATCTTGGATGCGGATGGAGCCCTTGATGGAACCTGGCGGTTCGACGATTTCGGTAACGGTTATCTCTTCAATAATAACAACACCCTTTGGGATACCGAACCGCTCGGAATTCGTCTCGTTCGTCCTAACGGCATTGTCGAGCATGAGGTGCTTACCATCGGTGAAGACCTTTGGGGTGGAACCTACTCGCCGAGCAATGTCTGCAGATACCTGAATAGTAATATGAAGCCAGGGACGTTCTTTTATCCCGGAGATGATCATAATTCAGGGGATCATTCCGTCGGCGTCGTTAATAACAAGGGTGAATGCTCTCATGACAACTGGAATAATACGATGATGCGTACGCCAGGGCGAATCAACGAGGGCCAGCAGATTGATCCTGATATTCCGGTTCCTTATGGAGAGATGATTTATATCTATTCCACCCTTGACCAGTCCGGTGGCAACATCTGGCAGTCCAATGACGGTGGGCACACTTTTACCAATGAAACGCTGCGGTTCTTCATTAAGCGCGGGAGTGCGAAGGGAACCAATCTCGTTTATCGGGTCGAACCGTGGTATGAAGTAGATTACAGTCGTCAGACTTGTGACGGAAAGACGACGGAGTTCGACGTAACCAACGGATTCAATCGCGCCACTCGCACTGTTGAGGTGAAGAACATTGGCAAGGGCTGTAGCAACTCTGTCAGCATAGTCGCTAAGGCCTGCGTGGATAAGCGGCTGGTCGAGTACGGGGTTGACGAGAACAATCCGTACACTCCAGCGATTATTCGCTGGCTGCAGGACGGCTCGACCTTGCGTGGCGAGTTCGCCAATCAAGACGGTGTCATTCGTCTCGGCGAGTTCTGGGGGCGCAGGAGCGGCTATATAGCTGATCTTACCCTTACCGAGATGTATTGGCTCGATATTGATCCGACCGTCGGAGAGATGGTGCTCGTCGGTGGCTGGGGCAGAGCGCCTCAGAAGCTCGAGATTCCCGCGAATGAGTATCATGCCGCGCTTACTAACGATGTTATGTCTCCTTTCTTGATGATTACCAACAAGACTACCGATATCGCGTCGCCGATGTACGCCAAGGCCTGGGCTCCGTATGTGCTGCGGAGTGTTGAGCCGACCAAGACCTCCTGGGATTATGAGTCCGGGTCAACGTCTGATTGGAACAGTGTGACCTTTAAGATCAAGGGCATCATTAATAACGGGCACAACAGTCTTGACAATCCCGATAACTGGGTTGATCTGCGCTGGTTCGTCTTCCATGAGGATTCGTTCCATCAACCTGGTAACGCCCTCGGTGCTGAACCTTATACTATTGATGTCGAGATTCTGGACCCGATGCACCGTCATGATTCTCCTGGATATGATGCCGGCTGGGTCCATTGGCTGGAATCCCATCCGGACAGGTCTGATCTTCGTCCGTATTATCGTTGGGATATCAATACCCGTCTTAAGCCGAAGGAGATCGAGGTGCTTAAGACCAACAACGTCACGGTGGTCACTCTGCCATAGTCGGGCGGATTTCGCATGAGGTTGCCGAGGGTAGTCTTCGCATCGGTATGCCTATTCGTCGTTTCCACGGCGGAAGCTGACTGGACGGAGAATCTTGTCCCTGGGCCGATGAATGTGGTCACAGGAGTCGTAACCTATGTGCATTCATGGATCAAATGCACTGGCGTCGTCGCGTCGCCGGATGACCCTAACGGACGCGGGGTGTACGCTTCGGGGGCAGTTCCCGGCGAGCCGGCCGGAAAATTTGTGGGTTGTGACCGACTTGATGTTGGCGACCTCGTCATCATCCATTCGCGGTGCTCGAAATTTCTACTTGAACCGGGACTTACGGTTACATCATTTGAGCGTGTTGGATCAGTGAAATTACCTGATCCGCTCGAGTTTCGCTTTGCCGATCTCGCCAGTGGATCCTGTAATAACCGCCGCGTGCGAGTCAGAGGCGTGGTTCGCTCGGTTACGCAGGCTAACGTGAACGGGCGCGACCTTTACCTGATTACACTTGGTATGGCCGATGGTGTATTGGTGGTTCGTACTTCGATTGAACGCGACTGGCAGGCGCTGGTTGACGCCGAGATTTCAGTGGATGGCGTGGTATTCGCGCTGATAAACAACCGGTTCGAATTTTTGGCGCCTGAACTGGAGACGATCGGAACTAATTCTGTCCGGGTTTTATCTCTTCCTCCTGTTAATATCCCCGAGGTGCGGATCGATGGTTCGATGTCGCGTGCCCGTAAGACCTACGACCGGCATCGCTGTCGTGTGATCGGTGAAGTTACGGAACGAAGCACAGATGGGCGCGACTTCACCATTCAATGTGCTGGAACCGCGCTTGCGGTTCATTGTAATGATGAAGCTCCGCTGGTTGGCATGAAGGTCGAGGCGGTTGGTTTCCCACAGATGGAACAGGACGTTGCAGGAATCTGTTGCGCGAACTGGAGTGAAGTGCCGGAATCAGACGTGAAGGCTGTCGCGATGGACATCTCGCTTGACAACTTCGCCGAATATATGGTTGGCGTCGTTGATCTCGCGAAGGTCGACCTGTGTAATCGCCTGGTGCGTATTCATGCGAAACTGCTGAGCGAACCGATAGTGGATAACGGGTGTCTTCGTCTCGATCTTGTTGCCGATGGTTACCAGTTCTTCGCGACCTTGCCTCTTGATCGGTCGGGCGGCATTGCGGATCGACTCCGCGATTTGCCGTCGGTCCGTGTTACTGGCGTTCTGCATTTCGAGTTCGCCCGTAGTGCTAAAGACGCCAGATATCGTTCGCTCGGCTCGGTCGAACTCCGTATGCGGGATCACGAGGACATTGATATCATAAGCGATTTCGACTATCGTTGGCGTCGCTGCGAGAGAACGATGAGGACTGTCGGTCTCTGGGCACTTATTCCGCTTTGCCTTTTCCCGTTGCTGATGATACATCTTCGTTACCATCGCCATCTGCGGATGCGTGCACTGCTCGCGGATCGCCGGCGCATTGCCCATGATCTTCATGATTCAATCTCTCAGCACATGGCTGGGGTGAAGTTGTTGCTTGATACGGTTCGTTCCAATCCCGGCGCACTCTCCGAAGAGCAACTCGCGGCGCTTTCCGTGGCCGATGGTGTGCTTGGCGAAGCACGTCGCGAAATGCGAGAAGCGATACTTGATTTGCAGAATGATGATCTATTGCTGAGGCCACTCGAGAGTCTGATTCGGCGTTTTGCAATGGAGCTCAATGCTTCGGGAAAGGTGCGTGTGCGCATGAAACTACGCGGTTTGCCCGCCGTGATGGCGCCTGGTATGAAGCGCGATCTGCTGGCGGTTATTCGTGAGGCATCAGCCAATGCCATCCGGCATGGCGAAGCGAAAAACATCGCTGTGGTGAGTGACCCTGTCGGTGCGGGCGAGTTCTCGCTCGGTGTGTATAATGACGGCGTGCCATTCGATGTGGATGCGGCGCCGGGTCCGGAAGAAGGACATTTCGGACTGACTGGAATTCGCGAAAGGGCGCTTCGCTGCGGATTCGAGGTGCGGTTTGTGGATACTGGGACATTGCGCGGATTGGTGCTTGAAAAGGAGGATCGAACATGAGGAAATATAAAGTCGTCGTCGTAGACGACCACGTAGTTGTCCGCATGGGGATACGTTTCGCCGTGGGGATGTTCAAGGACCTAGATTTCGTCGGCGAGTTCTCCCGCGGTGAAGGCGCCGCTGAATTCGTTAATGCTAAACGCCCTGACGTGACGATCCTCGATCTCCGTATGCCCGATCGTGACGGAACACTGGTTCTTGCTGATGTCTTGAAGCTCTGGCCAGAGGCAAAGGTCGTCATTCTTTCATCGGCTGGAACCGAGGAGGATGTCTACAAATGCCTCTCGCTCGGGGCGAAAGGGTATGTGCTGAAGGATGGTGGACAGGATAACCTTATTGCGGCCATTCGCGCTGTCGCCGAAGGTGGTGAGTTCGTTCCAGATGACATCCGGCGTGTTTATCGAGATCGCATGAAGGCTCCGGAGCTCACGCCTCGTGAGCATGACGTGCTGGGGCTTCTCGCTGAAGGAATGTCAAATGACGATATCGCCGAACGCCTCGGTGTCACTCGTGACGGGGTGAAGATTCATCTTAAACACGTTTACGAGAAGCTCGGCGTCGGCGATCGTGTTAGTGCCGTTAATGAGTCCCGCCGCCGTGGACTTGTGGTCTGAATCTAGCAAAGAAAGGAAGAATCATTATGAAGCCAACTCTTGTTGTTTTAGCAGCCGGTATGGGATCGCGTTATGGCGGACTAAAACAGGTGGATCCGGTGGGACCGTCAGGCGAAGCGATTCTCGACTATTCAGTCTTCGATGCCATCCGTGGCGGCTTCGGGAAGATCGTCTTCATTATCCGCAAGGATTTCGAGGCCGAGTTCAAGGAGAGGGTGGGTGCCAAATATGCCGGAGTCGTTCCTGTTGACTATTGTTACCAGGATATCAATGATCTACCATCCCCTTATGTCGTCCCGGATGGTCGCACGAAGCCGTGGGGTACTGCGCATGCCACACGAGCTGCCCGTAATATGGTACGGGATCCGTTTGCGGTGATCAATGCCGATGATTTCTATGGACGTGACGCGATGGCAAAACTCGGCGCTTATCTCTCGTCTGTCAATCCTGATTCTCTTCATTTTGCCATGGTCGGCTACCGTCTTTCGCTTACGCTTTCAGAAAACGGATCGGTAGCTCGCGGAATCTGCCGGCTTTCGTCCGAAGGCATGCTGCAGGGCGTGACCGAGATGACCAAGCTCGTCAAGGTCGGAGGTGTCGCTGAGAATCGCGAAGATGAGTCTAATCCCGATCGTGTCCCGCTCGATGCGCGCGTTTCCATGAACTGCTGGGGGTTCACGCCGCGGCTTTTCTCCGAACTTGAGGATCGTTTCGTGAAGTTTCTTTCCGCTCGTGGGACCGAAATGAAGAGTGAATGGTATATTCCGTTTGTCGTGGACGAGCTTATCAAGGAAGGAAAGGCCGACTGCATGGTGCTGCCAACAGATTCAAGTTGGTTCGGTGTTACTTATCGTGATGACAAGCCTTTTGTAATGACCGCGATCAAGAAACTGGTAGAGGCTGGTGAGTATCCCGCTCCACTCTTCTCGAAGCCCTAATGGAATCGGCATCAAATTCCCCCTTGCACGCTGAGAGGGAATTATGATATAATATTACTTGTTTTCGATTAGTGGGGCTGTAGCTCAACTGGATAGAGCATCAGACTACGAATCTGAGGGTTATGGGTTCGACTCCCGTCAGCCCCGCCATTAACGAAAGCACCAGATTGCGGGGTGGAGCAGCCTGGTAGCTCGTCAGGCTCATAACCTGAAGGTCGTTGGTTCAAATCCAGCCCCCGCTACCAATTTGGAATCTGGTACGGCTTCAAGCCCCTGTCGGACGGTAGCGCAGCCTGGTAGCGCGTTTGCTTGGGGTGCAAAAGGTCACGAGTTCAAATCTCGTCCGTCCGACCATTTCTGATTCATCAGTGTCGGAACTATGCCTTTGTAATTGTGGTATAATATGCCGCTAATGAAAGGACATTGCGAAATGGCGGAAGAATGCACTCATGACTGTTCTACTTGTGGGAAGAATTGCTCGGAGCGGAAAGACGAATTTGATTTTTCGGTGAAGCTCAATGCATCCTCGAAGGTCGGGAAGGTCATCGCAGTGGCGTCCGGCAAGGGCGGCGTCGGCAAGAGCTTCGTCACCACGATGCTGGCGGTCGAGGCTGCGAAGCTGGGTTATAAGGTCGGCATCCTCGATGCGGACGTCACTGGTCCGTCTATACCTAAGGCGTTCGGTCTCGTCGGCGGCACCTACCAGAGCGACAAGGGCATCGAGGCGGTGGTCACCACCAGCGGCATCAAGGTGATGAGTCTCAACATGCTCGTCGAGGATCCGAGTGATCCAGTCGTGTGGCGCGGTCCGGTGATCGCGGGTCTCGTCAAGCAGTTCTGGAGTGACGTCCATTGGGGAGAACTTGACATCATCTTCGTCGATATGCCGCCGGGAACTGGTGACGTGCCGCTGACGGTCTTCCAGTCGCTGCCGGTGGACGGCGTGGTGGTCGTTTCGACCCCGCAGGATCTCGTCGAGATGATCGTATCGAAGTCCGTCAAGATGGCCGGTATGATGAAGAAGAAGGTGCTCGGTCTCGTCGAGAACATGAGCTATCTGAAGTGTCCCGACTGCGGCAAGGAGATATCGGTCTTCGGAGAATCGAAGGCCGAGGCGCTTGCGAAGAAGTTCGACATCCCAGAGTTCTTTCGCATGCCGATCGATCCCGAATTCGCGAAGACGATTGACGTTGGAGCTGCGGAAACACTTGAGATCGACGGCTTCGGTGAATTCGCGAAGACCGTGATTCGCGGTTCGTGATTCGTGGTTCGTGGTGAGAGATGAGTGATTTCCTCTGTTCATTGAAAGACATCGATCTGGCCTTCGGAGGGCCGAAGATCCTGGACGGGGTTTCGCTTTCGGTTCACAGGGGAATGCGCGCCGCGCTCACGGGGCGTAACGGCGAGGGAAAGTCCACACTTATGAAGGTCATAGCCGGACTTGTCGAGCCAGATGACGGTGAGATTGTCAGGGCGCCGGGACTAAGAATCGAGTATGTCGTTCAGGATGTCAAGGCTGAAGGCGCGGATGAAGTCGGCAAGAGTGGCGGACAGATCAAGAAGGCGCGACTTGAAAAGGCGATTCTATCGCAACCCGATCTTCTGCTTCTTGACGAACCTACTAACCATCTCGACATTGAGAGCATCGACTGGTTGGGGGCGATGATCCGGCGTCAGCGTGATATGGCAGTGATTGTCGTCACTCATGACCGTCATTTCCTCCGTAATGTTGCGAACAAGATATTTGACCTCGACCGAGGCGAGCTCGCGGGCTGGGAGTGCGACTATACGACCTTCGTGAAACGCAAGGCGGAGCTATTGGCCGATGAAGCCGTCTACTGGGAACGAAAGTCCAAGAAGCTCGCCCAGGAGGAGGCGTGGATCCGCCGCGGCGTGAAGGCCCGCACCACCCGCAACGAGGGACGTGTTGCGGCGCTGATGAAGCTCCGTGAGGAATTCGCCGCGCGCCGCAAGCAGTCCGGTGTGTCGACGATGAAGCTCGACACCGCAGCTGCCGGCGGAATGCGCGTCATCAAGATCGAGAACCTGGGCTTCGGCTATAAATTAGGAAGTAGGAATGAGAATTCATCATTCCTCATTCGTAATTTCACGACCGATGTCTTGAGAGGCGAAAGAATTGGGATCTTGGGGAGAAACGGCGCGGGCAAGACCACACTCTTGAATCTCCTGACCGGACGGCTCGGTCCGTCCGAAGGTTCGGTGACGCTCGGCACGAACGTGCAGATGGCGTTTCTCGATCAGCTCCGTGGCGAACTTAAACCAGAATTGACCGTCGGCGAGAATGTTGCGAGCGACCGGGATGAGGTGATCGTCGGCGGAGTGAAGAAGCATGTCTATTCGTATCTTGCCGATTTCCTCTTCCCGCCGGAACGCGTCCGCACCCCGGTGAAGGCGCTTTCGGGAGGAGAGCGTGCGCGGTTGATGCTTGCGAAGCTGTTCCTGAAACCGGCGAATCTCCTTATCATGGACGAGCCGACGAACGATCTCGATATTGAGACGCTCGAGCTCCTTGAAGAGCAGCTCTTGAATTATAAGGGTACGCTGTTACTTGTCTCGCACGATCGCGAATTCCTCGACAATGTTATCACCTCGTCCTATGTTCTCGAAGGCGACGGCGAAGTGAAGATCTGCGCAGGCGGGTATGAGGACTATGAGAAGATGATGGGTGGTAAGGTCGCAGGGCTGCAGGGCGGCAAGGCGGACGGCTCTGGCTCAAGCACTCCGAACTCTCAGCTTAAAAACTCTCAGCTTTCTCGCATCGGCGTCGTGCAGAAGAAGGCGCTGCCGACGGCGGCGAAGAAAAAGGATTTTAAATGTAACCCCTTTGATTGTTTATAAATCTACCAACCACCATCTATCAACAACCAACTATCATCATGGAAACCAAGAAGAATCAGTTTAAGGCCGAGATCGCGGAAATGCTCGATCTCGTGGTGAATTCGCTCTATTCGAAGAAGGAGATATTCCTCCGTGAGCTCGTCTCCAATGCGTCTGACGCGATTGACCGCGCGAAGTTCCTGTCACTTACGAACAAGGAGCTCGTCAGCGACAATCCGGAGTGGAAGATTCAGATTGCTGCGGACAAGGGCGCGAAGACGCTGATGATCTCCGACAATGGTTCTGGCATGGACGCCGAGGAGCTCGAGCAGAATCTCGGAACCATCGCGTCGTCCGGCACCAAGAAGTTCCGCGAGATGCTGAAGGAGAAGAAGGGTGCAGACCTGCCGGAGCTGATCGGACAGTTCGGTGTCGGCTTCTACGCGGCATTCATGGTCGCGGACAGGGTGACGGTCGAGACGATGAAGCGCGGCACCGAGGTCTCCTACAAGTGGGAGAGCGACATGTCCGGCGGCTATACGATCTCGGACGGCGACCGCGATTTCCCCGGCACCTCGATTACGCTGCATCTCCGTGACGATCAGGTCGAGTATCTCGACAAGTGGCGCGTTCAGGATCTGATCAAGAAGTATTCCGACTTCATCGCCTATCCCGTCACCTTCCGTCAGTTGGATGTGCCGAAGGACGAGAAGGAGGAGGACAGGAAGCGTCGTGAAGAGGACGAGCAGAAGCCGCTCAACACGATGGTGGCCTTGTGGAAGCGCGCGAAGAAGGACGTCAAGCAGGAAGAGTACGACGAGTTCTACAAGCATCTGACGCACGACTGGGAGAGTCCGTTCGAGACGATTCCGTTCAGCGGTGAGGGTGCGGTGGAGTTCAAGGCGCTCTTGTTCCTGCCGAAGAAGGCGACGATGGACCTCTTCATGCCGCAGCAGAAGCGCGGGCTCTCGCTGTATGTGCGTAACGTCTTCATTGGCGATGACATCGAGATGCTGTTGCCTTCGTGGCTTCGGTTTGTGAAGGGCGTCGTAGACTCGAGTGATCTTCCGCTGAACGTCTCGCGCGAAATGCTGCAGGACGATGCGGTTATCGCGAAGATCAAGAGCGCGGTAACGAAGAAGGTGCTTTCGACGCTTGAGGACCTCAAGAAGAAGGACGCGGCGAAATACGACGAGTTCTACAAGGCGTTCGGTACGGTGCTGAAGGAGGGAGTGCACACCGATTGGGAGAATGCCGACCGGATCAAGAAGCTTCTTAAGTATCCAACGGCCCGTGGCGAGGACGGCAAGCGTGTGTTTCTGGAGGACTACGTGAAGGATATGGGGTCCGACCAGAAGGACATCTATTACATCCTGGCCGAACGCGAGGAGGACGCTCGCAAGGCGCCGGTGTTGGAGTCGGCCCGCAAGCATGGCTGTGATGTGCTCCTGTTCTGCGACCCTGTGGATGAGTACCTTACTGAGTCGCTCCGTGAGTTCGACGGCAAGAAGTTTGTCGATATCGGTAAGGGCGATGTGCAGTTCGGCACCGAGGCGGAACAGAAGGCCGAGAAGGAGTCCGCCGAGAAGTCCGCGACGGAGCTCAAGCCGCTCCTCGACGCGATGAAGAAGGAGCTCGAGGCGAAGGTCTCGGATGTTCGGGTTTCCACGCGTCTTACTGATTCGGCATGTTGCCTTGTCGCGCAGGAGAATGCGATGCCTCCGTCGATGGTGCGCATGATGCGGGCGATGCATCAGGAGGTGCCGGACGAGAAGCGCATTCTTGAACTCAATCCCGTTCATCCGCTAATCAAGAAGATCGCGGGGCTTGAGGGAGATGCCCGGAATGATGCGTTTTCGCTTCTTTATGATTCTGCGCTAATTGCCGAGGGGTCGCCTGTTGCGGACGGCGCCACCTTTGCCAAAAAACTTGCGGAACTCATGCTCAAGACATAAGATTTTGATATAATATCCTGTAAATGGGTAAGTTTAGGGTTATTAAGGGCGGGGTCACGAGCGCGAAGGGTTTTCGCGCCGCCGGAGTTCCAGCAGAAATTAAGTACAAGGGACGCAATGACGTTGCGTTGATTGTGGCGGACGAGCCTTGTGCTGCTGCGGCGGTCTTTACGACCAATAAGGTTGCTGCAGCACCGGTTCTTTACGACCGCGAAGTCGTAAAAAACGGTAGAATTCAGGCGATTCTCGCCAATTCTGGCTGTGCGAACGCGTGCACCGGCGAGGATGGGCTGAAGGACGCGAAGCTGTCCGCCTTGGTCACAGCGGGTGAGCTGGGCATCGATCCAAAGCTGGTGCTGGTTGCGTCGACCGGGGTCATCGGGCGGCGGCTGCCGATGGAACGGCTTCTCGCCGGCATGAAGGCGGCGAAGGCCGCGCTCGGCCGCACCGCGGAGCATGGACTTGCCGCGGAGAAGGCGGTGATGACGACCGACACGAAGCCGAAGCAGGCGGCGGTTGTCTGTACAATCGGTGGAAGGAAGGTCACGATAGGCGGCATGTCCAAGGGTTCGGGGATGATCGAGCCGAACATGGCGACGATGCTAGGGTTTGTAACGACGGATGCGGCGGTTTCGCCGCGGCTCCTGAAGCGAGCGCTGCAGCTTGCGATCGGCAAGAGCTTCAATCGTCTTGTTGTCGACGGCGATGAGTCGACGAACGACTCCGTATTCTTGCTTGCGTCCGGCAAGGCTGGTAACGAGGAGATTGTAAAGGCTGGTGCTGATTTTGATGTTTTTGTCGAGGCGCTGACGGCGGTGACGATGAGTCTTGCCAAGCAGATGGCGACGGATGGTGAAGGCGCGACGAAATTCGTGACCGTGACAGTGAAGGGCGCTAGGAGCGAGAAGGAGGCCGAGCGTGCCGCGCGAGCGGTTGCGAAGTCTCCGCTTTCGAAGACCAGCTGGTTCGGGCGTGATCCGAACTGGGGGCGGGTACTCGCAGCGGTAGGTTATTCAGGTGCGGATGTTGTTGACATGAAGGCCGAGGTCTTCTATGACAAGGTCTGGGCTTTTCGTTTCGGGAGGATCGCTGATGAGAAACAGCTTACGAAACTCGCGGCGGTGATGACGAAGGATGAGTTTTCCGTAACCGTCGATCTGCATCTCGGGTCTGCTGAGGCTTCAATCTACACTTGCGATTTCTCGCTTGATTACATTCATATTAACGCGGATTATACGACGTGATAAAGTAAAGGCGGAAAATGCAAATCGAAAATATGAAGAAATCCCTATTTTTTATTCTTTCACTTGCGCTTTTCACTACGCTTGCCGATGACATGCTCAGTATTGACGTCACCAAGCAAGGTATCAAGAAGCAGACGGTATCGATCCGTGTAGCCCATGGTGCCTACGCGAAGTGCTTAAAGAAGAACCTCGAGATCTCTGGGCTTTTCAAGGTAGAGCAGTCTGGTGTGATTTCGGTCTCCGGCTCGTCCGGTGCGGTCACGGTCAGCGGAGCCGGTAAGGCTCTAAACGCGAGTACGGTGTTTACTGATGACAAGTCTGCTCGTATGGCCGCCCGCAAGCTGGCGGATGCGATGTGCGAGACGTACGGAAATCAGAAGGGCTTCGCGACAAAGCGGGTCGCGTTCGTCAACAAAAAAGGTGCGAATAATTCCGAACTCTGTTCCTCCTATCCGGATGGTTACGACATCAGGCGTCTCTGCTCGGACGGATATGCGGTGGTTGGGCCGAGATGGAAGGACTCCAACACGCTTTTCTACACCAATTTCAAGTCCGGGCCGGAGATCTGGGAACTTGACGTCGAGACTGGCAGCCGTAAGCTGCGCTGGCATTTCAAGGGGCTCGCGACTGGGGCTACGATTTCCCCTGACGGCAAGAGTGTGGCGGTGATTCTCTCCTTTCAGGGAAGCCCTAATCTGTATGTGATCGACATCGCTACCGGCAGATGGCAGTGCCTTACGCCGACGAAGAATGCGGTTGAGGGTGAGCCTGCGTGGAGTCCGGACGGCAAGTCGATTGTTTATGTCTCCAATGCGTCGCGCCGTCAGCATCTTTATGTGGTGGATGTCGCGACCAAGAAGTCCCGCCGTATAACCTCCCTCGGTACTCAGAACGTCAATCCGGACTGGGGTCGGGACGGACGGATCACGTACATCACCAAGCGTGGTCAGGGCGCGCAGATCGCGGTGCTGGAACCGTCCGAAGGCGATTCGTCTGCGGTTCTCGTAGGGCGTCCAGGCAACTGGGAACATCCGTCCTGGGCGGCGGATTCGCGACATGTGGTCGCCGAGAGCGGCGGAAGGCTATTTATGCTTGACACGTTGCCGGACGGAGATGATCCGCGCCAGATGTTCGAGGCGAAAGGGCATTGGGTGACGCCGAGCTGGAGCAGATAGGAAAATGAAAGTGAAAGGTGCGGCAGCGGCTTTTTATGAAAATTGACGTTGGATATGTTAGCAACCTTGCCAGGTTGGAGTTGACGGAGGCGGAGAAGGCGACGTTTCAGCCGCAGCTGGAGGGAATCGTCAAGTACGTCGAGATGATTTCAGGTGTTGATATTGACGGTGTTCCTCCAATGATGCACGGCAAGGAGATCGTCAACGCTTTTCGTGAGGACGAGGTGCGTCCGTCAATGGCGACTGAGACCGCGCTTGCGAATGCGCCGAAGCGTGTTGGTGATGAATTCCTGTTGCCGAAGATCGTCGAAGGCGCGGAAAGCTGAGTTGGAGTCCTGAGCTGGAGTTGGAGAATGGAACTTTTTGAATTAGGCATTAAGCAGGCGCAAGAGGGGCTCGCGAAGGGCGAGTTCTCCAGCGTCGAACTCACGCAGTCTGTCATCGACCGTTATCATGCGGAGAATAGTCGTATCGGTGCTTATCTTACTTTTGACGAGGAGGCGGCGCTGAAGCTGGCCGCGGCGAATCCAAAGGCGGTTCCGATAGCGATTAAAGATCTCATCAACGTTTCTGGGCAGCCGTGCACCTGCGGATCGAAGATCTTAGAGGGTTACGTTTCGCCTTATGATGCGACGGTGATCAAGAATCTCAAGGCGCATGACTTCATTCCAGCTGGGCGCGTCAATATGGACGAGTTTGCGATGGGGTCATCAACTGAGAATTCGGCGCTCGGGGTCACGCGTAATCCCTATGACCTTGAACGTGTTCCGGGCGGATCATCTGGTGGAAGTGCGGCGGCGGTTGGTGGCAACCTTTGTATTGCGGCGCTTGGGTCTGATACTGGCGGTTCGATTCGTCAGCCGGCGAGCTTTTGTAACTGCGTCGGTATCAAACCGTCTTACGGACGTGTCAGTCGCTATGGCGTGACGGCGTTTGCGAGTTCTCTTGATCAGGTTGGTCCGATGACGAAGTCCGTCGAAGACTCTGCGATTCTCCTGCAGGCGCTTGCTGGTCACGATGAGATGGACGGCACGACGCCGAAGATTGGAGTCCCCGATTATCTCAAGGCGATTGAGGGTGCGTCGATGAAGGGTGTGAAGCTCGGGATCGCGAAGGAGTATTTTGACGTGAAGGGCATGGATCCCGAGGTGAAGCGCATCACGGAAGAGTCCATTCGGAAGTGCGAGGCCGCCGGTGCAGAATTAGTCGAGGTCTCTCTGCCGCACACCGAATACGCGATGGCGGTCTATTACATCATCGCGCCTGCCGAGGCGAGCGCGAATCTGGCGCGGTTTGACGGGGTCCGTTACGGACATCGCAGTTCCGAGGCTAAGGACGTTCTTTCTCTTTACATGAAGTCTCGCTCCGAGGGGTTTGGCCCGGAAGTGAAGCGTCGCATCATCATGGGTACTTACGTCCTTTCGAGCGGCTATTACGATGCGTACTACGGGAGAGCTCAGAAGGTGCGAACGCTTATTAAGCGTGATTTCGACGAGGTATTCACCAAGTGTGACGCGCTCCTCACTCCGTGTGCCCCGACGCCAGCATTCAGGTTTAAGCAGCTGCAGGATCCGCTGACGATGTACCTGAACGACCTGTTTACGATTCCTTCTGCCCTCGCTGGCGTCTGTGCGAGCGCGGTTCCAGCCGGCTTCATCGATACGAAGCTCCCAGTTGGCATTCAGTTGGTCTGCGGTTCGTTCGAGGAGGAGAAACTGCTCCGTGTCTCCAAGGCTTTCGAGGATCTGATGAAATAGTTTTTCTATTCTTCAACTTCAACTTACACCTTTAACTAGTATATGAAAGCAGTAATCGAAACATCGATGGGAACAATCACGCTGGCGTTAGACGAGGCTAAAGCGCCGGATACTGTGGCCAACTTTGTACAATACGCGAAGGAAGGCTTCTATGACGGGACGATCTTCCATCGGGTCATTGACGGATTCATGATTCAGGGCGGAGGATTCACCCGGGATATGAATCAGAAGAATACTCGCGAGGCGATTCGAAACGAGGCGATGAACGGACTTAGGAATGACCGTGGTACGATTGCGATGGCGCGCACGATGGTTGTTGATTCTGCCACTAGTCAGTTCTTCATTAACCTTGTAGACAATGACTTCCTTAATTTTCAGAATCCGACGCCTCAGGGTTTCGGATATGCGGTGTTCGGGAAGGTGACGGACGGCATGGATGTTGTCGATGCGATTGGTAAGGTCCGCACTGGTAATGTCGGCTATTTTCAGAATGTTCCCGAGGAGACCGTAGTTATTCGCAAAATATCGATTGGTTGACCCTTGTCAAAGGGTGAGAAATAAGATATAATTTCAACATATTCAATCTAGGAGAAACACCGATTATGAAGAACCTGTTCGCTTTCGCCCTCGCTGCCGTCCTGGCGGTTCCCGCTTTTGCCGAGGAGAAGTCCGAGGCCATTCTCGAGGAAGAGGAGTCTGTTGCTCAGATGCTTGCAACGTCCGAGGCGAACGCTGCGGAGCCGGTAAAGGAGGCCTGGTGGCCAGCGTTTTTCGGTTTCAGCGAGTGGCCTAACACCCCTGATCTGGTTGGCCTGCGCATTACCATCCCCTATTCGTCCCGTCAGGAGAATGTTTCCGGCATTGATTTCGGTCTGTGGGGCGTCTCCAAGGATTTTGAGGGTATTCAGCTCAATCTGCTGCGCAGCAACGTGCGTGACACTATGGGCGGATTTCAGTTCTCGCTTTATAATACGGTCAACCGCGGCGATCTTTTCGGTATTCAACTAGGTCTCTGGAACGAGTCCTATAGTTTTCGCGGGCTTCAGTGTGCGTTGGTTAATATTACTGGCGACGGCCAGGGCATTCAGATCGGTCTTATCAATCGCGCTGAAACGCTTTACGGTTTCCAGTTCGGCCTTATCAATATCATCCGTGATGCCGAAGTCGCTGTATTACCAGTATTGAACATCGGTTTTTGATTCGCTTATGAAGATTCATCCGTTCGCGGCCGTGAGGCCTAATGTCAAGGACGCGGCTTCGGTCGCGTCCGTTCCGTATGATGTAGTCGACACTGCTGAGGCGAAAGCCCTCGCCGATGGTAATCCGAAGAGCTTTCTTCATGTGTCGCGACCCGAAATCGACCTCCCCGCTGGAACTGATTGTTCTTCTCCCGAGGCTTATGCACAGGCGCGCAAGGCGCTTGACAAGCTTGTGTCCGACGGTACGCTGGTGCAGGATGGCGAGCCGAAGTTCTACGCCTATCGTCAGACGATGGGATCTCACTCTCAGACTGGCATTGTCGCCTGTTTTGATACCCAGGAGTATCTCGACGGCATCCTCAAGCAGCATGAGAAGACCCGTAAGGACAAGGAAGACGATCGTACGCGTCACATCGAGACGCTTGGCGCACATACCGGTCCCGCGTTCCTGACTTATCGTGACGATAAGGCCATTGATCTCATCGTCGCCGACGCCTGCTCGAAAGCGCCGCTCTACGATTTCGTGGCTTCCGATGGTATTGGACACACCGTATGGGAGATTGCCTCCGCCTCGGCTTGCATCGCCGATGAACTTCAAGAGCTCTTCGCGCGAGTTCCGGTCGCCTATATAGCGGACGGGCACCATCGTAGTGCCGCGGCTTCCCGTTATGCGAGGGAACATGGCTTCGAAGGCGAGGCTCGTTGGTTCATGGCGGTTATTTTCCCCGCGAGTCAGCTTAAGATCCTCGCGTACAACCGTCTGATCAGGTCGCTTAACGGGTTGTCCGACTACGAGTTTCTCTCGAAGGTGTCCGAGAACTTTACCATCGGTTCGAAAGGCGAGCGTAATTGCCGCATGTATTTCCGCGGTAAATGGTACGAGCTATCGTGGTCAATTCCAAAGGGTGCTGACGTCGTAGGCTCGCTCGACGTCTCCTATCTGCAGGATAAGCTACTGGCGCCAGTTCTCGGCATCGGAGATCCGCGCACCGATCCGAAGATTTCCTTTATGGGCGGAATCCGTGGAGATGCGGCGCTGGCGGCGAAAGTCGATTCCGGCGAAAACGAGGTCGCGTTCGCGATGGAACCAGTTACCGTTGACGAGATGATGGCGATTGCTGATGCCGGCGCAATCATGCCGCCGAAATCGACATGGTTCGAGCCTAAGCTTCGTAGCGGACTCTTCGTGCACAAGGTGTGAATCTGAAGGAATATATCGGAGAGTTGAAGCGGAAGATGATCAAGGATCCTCTTCCGCCCGAGGACGTTGCTGGCGGTTGGGCGCTCGGGATGTTCGTCGGGTGTGCGGTGCCATTCGGGCTCCAGCTCCTCGTGTCGATTCCGCTGGCGCTGATGATGCGGGTCTCCAAGGTTGGTGCGACTCTGGGGACACTGATCACCAATCCGGTGACGATATTCTTCATTTACCCGGCTCAGACCTGGGTAATGTATAACATCCTTTTTGGGGATCGAGAGCTGGGGGAGCTCCCGAGCGAATGGACATGGTCGGCGGTAAAGGCCTTGGGGACAGACGTTCTGGCGTCTTTTCTGCTCGGCGGCCTTGTGCTGGCGCTGATACTGTCGCCGATGACCTATTTTGCTGTCAAGCACATGGTGCTCAAGCATAGGGATCGTATCGGCAGAAAATAGGCATGGAACTGTTAGGTTACCGTTTCAAGAATGAAGCTTTGGCGCAGACCGCGCTGACGACGCCCGCCTGCAAGATTGACCATCCAGATGTCGTCGATAATCAGCGGCTCGAGTTTTTGGGCGACTCCATTATCAACTTCCTCGCGGCTGAACGGCTTTATGCCGTAAAGCCGGATGAGCAGGAAGGCTCGTTGACAGTCCGCCGAACGCACATGGTGTCGACGGCGGCGCTTTGCGAATCGGCGGTGAATAATGGGATCGTTCCGCTCCTGAAACGCAATCGCGGCGCGGAGAAGTTGCCGCGGAATTCCAAGACGCTCGCGGATGCCGTGGAGGCGATTGTCGGCGCCGCCTATCTCGATGGCGGCATGGCGGCGGCAAGCGCTGTTTTTGAGGCGCTTGGTGTTTCTGCGAATGCGGCTAAGGGCGAGTGGAGCGAGAATCCGAAAGGGGAGCTGCAGGAGTTTGCCCAACGAATGAATCCGCCGCGTCACCCGGTTTATGAGCTTGTTAACGTGTCGGGTAAGGCGCATGAGCCGGTGTTCACCGTCAGGGTGTCCGTCGAAGGAATTGGCGAGGCTGTCGCGACCGCACACAATCGTAAGGAGGCAGAGGCCGGAGCTGCCCGAACACTTATAAAGGAGAATGTGCAATGATCCGTTTTGTGCTCTTCGCTTTCATGGCCTTTCTCGCTGCCGGTCTTACGGCAGAGGGCATGTCGCCGGCCGAGAAATTCATCCGTGAGAATTGGAAGAATACGATCCGCCTTAATACCAAGGATGAGGGCGAGCACGTCGGGCTTCCGTTTCCGTACACCTGTCCTTGTGCGAGCGGCGCGTTTCAGGAGATGTACTACTGGGATACCTTTTTCACCAATGTCGGGCTCTTGCTTTCTGGTATGACCGATCAGGCGAAGAATAACTGCCGAAACATGGCGTACCTGATTGATAAGTTCGGTTTCATGCCGAACGGCAATCGTACTTACTATCTCAATAATTCACAGCCGCCGTTCCTTTCGCGGATGGTCCGTCACATTTATCAAGTCACCAGGGAGAAAGAGTGGGTCGCAGAAATGTATCCGGCACTGGTGAAGGAGCACGAGTTCTGGCAGTCGCGCCGGGTTACGACATCCGGACTCAACCGCTACGCCGGCGAATTCAAGAACGAGGCGGCGAAGATCGACCTCGCGGGTTATTTCTTCAAACGCATGAACATGCTGCCCGCGAAGGACCCGAAGGCCGCGGCGCGCTGGGGAGAATGCTACCGCAGCTACGCGGAGTCCGGTTGGGACTGCACCAGCCGTTTTGAGTTCGATCCGCAGGACAACGACTGGTTGGATCTTAATGCCCTGCTGTATGGGCTCGAGACCGATCTTGCCTATTTTGCGAACGTGCTTGACAATGGCGAAGAGGAAAAATGGAATAAGGCTGCAGGCGACCGTAAGAAGCTGATGAACGAGGTGATGTGGGATGACGAGAAGGGGATGTTCTGCGACCATAACTTCGTCAAGGACACGAAGTCCCCGTTCGTCTCCGTCGCTCAGTTCTATCCGCTGTTCACCGGACTCGCGACGAAGGAGCAGGCGGCGGCGACGGTGAAGCTGCTGCCGAAACTTGAGCACCTTTACGGTGTCGCCGGCTGCCAGAATGGAGAGCTTCTCGATTTTCAGTGGGATTACCCTCACGGATGGGCGTGTCATCAGTATATCATGATCAACGCGCTTTTCGATTATGGTTACCATGAGGAGGCTTTGCGCATCGCGCGCAAGTACGTGACGGTTGTTGACAAGGTCTTTGCCGAGACAGGAGCGCTTTGGGAGAAGTATGATGTCGTCAAGGGCGAGGTGTCAGTGACGAAAGAGTACGAGAGCCCCAAGATGCTCGGTTGGTCCGCCGGCGTATATCTTTTCTGTCGCAGGCTCGTCGGTGATTCTCTTCCCGAGGTCCAACGTGTCGTTACGAAGCTCGACGACGGCTGGAAGGCGGACGGCGAACCGGTGACGCTGCCGCACACCTGGAACGCGACCGACGGCGAGGACGGCGCGTCCGAAGAGTCCGAGAGGTTCGTCGCGGAGGCCAGGAAGAAGGGCGGTTTCTACGCGCAGTACTGGAAGTGGGTGCACAAGTCCGCCGCGAGCGAGATGTCCTATCGCCGCAAGATTACTGTCTACGAGCGCGAGCTTCCCGACCCGGATCCCGCCAAGCGCTACTTCTTCAAGTGTGACGGCGCGGCAATCACCGCTGAGGTGTACGTGAATGACGTCCTCGTGGGACGCCACCTCGGATCGTATACCGCTTTCTGCTATGACATCACCAAGTACCTCAAGGCGAGCGGTAACCGTATCGGCGTGGTCGTGGATAACCGACCCAACCGCGACATCCCAGTCCTTTGCGCCGACTATACTGTTTTCGGCGGAATCTATCGCGACTGCTGGCTGATCGCGACGGATGTGGTGTGTATCGATCCGACGTATTACGGCGGACCCGGCGTCACGATCGCCGCGGATCCCGCTACGGGCAAGGTTAAGGTGGATGTGAAGACTCTCGGGGGAAGGTCTCCGGTCACGTGTTTCGTCAACGGCGAGAAGATGGAGGGGACTGAATTCACGGTTAAGGACTTCGAACTGTGGAGTCCGGAGAATCCCAGGGTGTACGATCTCACCGTGAAGCTCGACCGCGGCGATTCCGTCACGCTGCCGTTCGGCTTCCGCACGACCGGCTTCGGCAGGACCGGCGAGTACCTTCTCAACGGCAAGGCGCGCAAGCTCCGCGGAGTCAATCGTCATCAGGATCGTCCCGGAAAGGGCTGGTGCGTCACGCCCGAGGAAGAGGCGGAGGACGTCGCGATCATCAAGGAAATGGGCTGTGATGCGGTCCGTACCGCGCACTACAGCCAGTCGCAGAACATTTACGACCTCTTCGATCGTAAGGGCATCGTTGCCTGGGTGGAGATTCCGTGCACGGATACGCTTACGCCTTCGCCAGCTTTTCTGGCGAATGTCGAGAACTTCGCGAGGGAATACGTGGCGCAGTACGGACACCATCCGTCCATTTGCATGTGGTCGCTTTTCAATGAATTGCAGAATTCGTGGAGTCCCAACATGCACCTCGACGAAGTGGTGAAGCCGATCGCTCGTGCGAACGAACTCTTCCATGAGCTCGATGCCACCCGTCCGACGGTTGCGGCGTTCAATCGCTTTGACGCGTTTACGGTCAATTCAATCCCGGACGGTCTTGCGATCAACACCTATCCTGGCTGGTACTGGGCGGAGACTCCCGACATCACCAATCACGTCAACAAGTGCTGCCTCATCAATCACCGCATGCGTATCGGCATCAGCGAATACGGTTCGGGTGCTAGCGTGAACTGCCACGCCTGGCCGCTGCCGAAGCACATCGACGCGGGCGGACCGTTCCATCCCGAGGAGTTCCAGGCGCTGCATCACGCCGAGCAGTACGGATACATCGAAGCCGCCGAGAACGTCTGGGGTTCGTTCGTGTGGATCATGTTCGACTTCGCGGCGGATACGCGCGACGAGGGTGAGGCGAAGGGAATCAACGACAAGGGGCTCGTGACGCGCGACCGGAAGATCCGCAAGGACGCGTTCTATTTCTATCAGGCGAACTGGACCGATACTCCGGTGCTGCGCCTCGTCGGCACCAGGATGTCCGAAGTGTCCGCCGCCAAGGTTCCTGTTGTTGCGTTCTCGAATCTTGGAGAAGTGACGCTCAAGGTCAACGGCAAGACGGTCGGGACGAAGTCTCCGGACAGGAGTAAGGTCGTGCGTTGGGATGACGTCGCACTCGAGAAGGGCGTCAATCTGATCGAAGTCGCAGCCGGAGAGCTCGTCTCCAAGGCAGAATGGAAGGTCAAGTAATGGCAGAGAAACATATTCCGCTTCCGCTGAAGTACCGTCCGATGACGTTCGACGACGTCGTGGGACAGGAGCATGTCGTCAAGACCCTGCGTAACGCGATCGAGTCCAACCGCATCGCGAACGCCTACCTCTTCATCGGCCCCCGCGGCATCGGCAAGACCACGACCTCGCGCATTTTCGCGAAGGCCCTCAACTGCACGTCGCCGAACGGGGTGGAGCCCTGCGGCAAGTGCGTCAACTGCGAGGAAATCGCCCGCGGGGCGTCGCTGGACGTCACCGAGCTCGACGCGGCTTCGCACAACAAGGTCGATGACGTCAAGCCGATCATCGAGGCAGTGGAATTCAAGCCGACGAGCTCGCGGTTCAAGATCTTCATCATCGACGAATGCCACATGCTCTCCAACGCGGCGTGGAATGCGCTCCTGAAGACGCTGGAGGAGCCGCCAGAATACGTCCGCTTCATCTTCGCGACGACGGAAGGCGACAAGGTCCTGCCGACGATCATCTCGCGCTGCCAGCGTTTTGATCTCCGCAAGATCCAGACGAACGACATCGTCGCGCGACTCAAGCACGTCTGCAAGAAGGAGAAGATCGACGCCGAAGAAGATGCGCTTCTCGCGATCGCGCGCGGTGCAGAAGGCGGCATGCGCGATGCGCTTTCGTCGCTTGATCAGCTCATTTCATTCAAGGGCGACAAGGTCACCGAGGCAGACGCGCTCGGTGTGTTCGGACTCGTCAGCCGCTCCGCGCTCGAAGAACTCGCCGGCGCGATTCTCCGCGGCGATACCGCCGCGATATTGAAGTCCATCGAGATGTTCGACTCCCAGGGCAAGAACATGCGCCGTCTCGCCGGTGAGCTTCTGACGCACTTTCGCAACCTTGTCGTGCTGATGGCGCTTGGTCCGGAAACGAAATCACTGGAGGCGACTCCCGAACAGATCAAGGTGCTTCAGGCGCAGGCGCAGGGGCTCGATGCTGGACGAGTTTTCAAGGTCTGCGATCAGATCGCGGAACTGGAAGACAAGCTCCGCCACTCGCTTTCCGTCCGTACGTTGATCGAGATGACGCTGATCCGCGCTTCCCGTATCGCGACGACGGCTACGGTTGACGAACTCCTCCGCGCGGTCCGTGCGCTGCAGACGGGCGAGATCACTCCCCCACCGCCGAATCCCGACGGCACACCTGCCGTTCCGCAGAAGGTTTACACCCGCGAAGACCTCCTCAGCGATCCGCGTCTGACTTCGCTGCTCTCCATCTTCCCCGGCGCCACCATCGTCGAAGAAAAGAAATAACCTCCGCAACTGTTCACTGCTCACTATTCACTATTCACTGTTATGGACTCCTGGCTCGATCTCAATCCCGATCCCGTGCACGTGAAGCGTGAGCGAGAGAAGGCGCGCGAGCTCCGGAAGACCAACTGGTGGAAGGCGCTGATCGCGAAGGGCGAGTGCCACTACTGTCATCGCATCGTCGGTGCCGAGAATCTGACGCTGGACCATGTGATTCCGGTTGCACGCGGCGGCAAATCGACGCGCGGAAATTGCGTTCCCTGCTGCAAGGAGTGCAACAACGAGAAGAAGGCCTACACGCCTGCCGAGCAGATTCTTTCGCAACTCGGTTTTTGAAGCGTTTCCCGCTTTTTCGACTTTCGTCAAATTTTTCGCTTACGCTTTAAGTGCAACATGAAGCGTGAATTCCTCCTCGGATATACGACATTTTGTGTTTGAAAATTTTTTTCAAAAATCTTCAAAAACCCCCTTGTCAACCATCCGTGATTTGTAGTATACTATGTATCCGTTGCGCCTCTCGGGGCCAACGATTGCTCTTTGAAAGTCGGTAGTTGAGAAAACAGTAAATGTTTGTGTGGAGCAACTCAAATTCTTTTTTCTGAGAGTTTGATTC
>CAMGEN010000017.1:0-35990 GCA_946055075.1 uncultured Verrucomicrobiota bacterium
CGAGAACACGAATCTCATCCACCCCCTTCGTGCGAAGGAAACGGATGAGATTGATTCCGAGAAAGCCGGACCCGCCGGTGACGAGGACTTTCATCGGCATGCTCCTTACTTGGCGGGAGTTTCAGGCGCAGGCAGCTCAGGAGCCTCAGGTGCCGCAGGGGCAGGAAGTTCAGGAGCGGACATCGGAAGTTCCGGCGCTTCCTGCGCGGCAGGCGCCGCCTCGGCCTCGTTGGCCATCAGCGAATGGCTGTGAACAGTCGAGGTAAGACGAGCGAGCACCAACGTATTAACGAGGAAAATCGTACCGAGAATCGCAGTTGTCTTGATGAGGACATTGCCCGCGTCGGCACCGAGGGACGCCTCAAGCATTCCGCCGCCGATCGCTCCTCCCAAACCGCCTTCTTTCGGCTTCTGGAGCATAACCACCATCGCGAGCAGAAGGCAGACGACGACTTCGACCACATAGAGGCAACCAATGAAGATAGACATTATGATTTCTTCCTTTCGTTGAGAATATATATATTATATCATAATACGTTCGGGATTATCAACGGCAATCGCGACAAAGACCGCGGTGTTTCCGCCGCGGTCGGTGCCTGGTCTCGTGCCCTGCCGTCTTCATCAGGGTTTGTCAGTCGCAGGAGCGGCAGTCAGGACGTCTTCGGCCGGCTGTTCCGGTTCGGTCGCGGGAACATTTTGCTCCGTCTTGACCGATTCCGAACGCTGCATTCCCGGAACGATGTAATGCTGGTAGCCGCACCAGCCCAACGCTCCAAGGACCAGGAGGACGATGGCGACGTACAGGATCCTGACCCAGACCGGCGTCGCCGGACAGACCGTGAAGTACCGGGCGCGCTTCATTGTGAAATGCAACGGACGGTTGACAGCCCATCCCGAGGCGTTGAGAATCGCACCGATGTCACGCTGACGGAGCTTGAACCAGGTGAGGATCACGCTGGGAAGAGAGACGACGGTTATGACCGCGAGGATGGAAAGGATGATCTGAGCCGGCCCCATCCCTTTCACCGCCGCGAGGATCGACGCGAGCGCGGCGCCCATCATACCGATCCCGATGCCAATGGCAGCGATCGAGCTCGCCATAGCCGCGCCACCAGACTGAGCATTATGCGTCCCCGCCGCGAGCGAACTCTGAGCGGACTTCTGCTTGTCGCCGAGAAACTTCTTGACGAGGCCGCTTACACCTTCGCCGAGTTTACGCCACGGTGACCAGAAGGCCTCCACAAGCGACACCTGCGCTTCAACAACCTTGGTTACAACCGCCTCCCAATCCTTGCCGTCACGATCGTAGAACACGCCATTACGTCCCACATAAAGCGCGCCGACCGTGCCGGCAGTAACGACAGCGCAGATCGAGCGCTCCGCCTTATCCGAAGGACGTGAAAGCTTGAGATAGATCACGCAGCACTTGGACTTCGCGGCAAGCGCAGAATGCGCCGCTTCGGAATCGACATGAAAGCAGAGGTACATCTCCCTCGCATCAATCCGGAGAAATCCAGTCTGGTAAAACGCCTGTTGCTTCACATCGTACAGGCGTTTCATATTGGTAAAGTTCTCCAGGAATTCAAGTAACCCCATCTTATATCTAAGCACGCGCTCCTCTTCTACGAGCGCATCCTTAGCACCAGCATTTATCACTGGCCTGGAGGAGCACCAGTTTCGATATGCAACGAAGGCGTCCTTCACCTTCTTCCACTCCATGCGCGAAAGCGTCGCCTTCTCGCCGAACAACGGAACGACGCACTTGGCGGAGAAATTAAGAATCGCCTCAAGATACTTTGGATTGAGATGTTCTTTTAGCGGGAGCTCCTTGTCAAGCTCCTCGGTCACCAGTGGCATATCCTCCGGAGGGGTAAAAAAGTCGTCAACAACCTTCTCGACCGAAGCGAGTGCCGTTTCGGCATCGGCGGTATCATTACCGAGAACGGCAACCTCGGGGGTTTTCCCCTTGGCTTCCCAATCCGCAATCGCAGCCTTGTCAGCTTCAGACGGCGGAACCTTGGCCAGATCGGCCTGACGACCGAGATTATCAGCCAACGCCTTGTCATCAGCTTCGTCACGTTTGAATAGAGAATCAAGATCGACGTTCTTCGACTTGAGAAACTCAATGGCGGCGAGAACTTCAGGCGTGCGGATGCGCCCGTCATGATCAGTATCCATCAGCTCCAGCATGCGGGAATCGAAACGAACGCCTTTGACTGGCATGGAGATGGCGGTCCACTCCTTGCGGTCGGCTTCGGCAAGCGCAGCGATATCGGCACCACAGGTAAGATCGATCTGATCCATGCGACCAGCGCGGAAATATTTGAATTGATAGCTCATAGTCTTAGGTTTGAGGTTATGGTGTTGATCGAAATGGGACATCACTTCTTTATGCGTGCGACACCGGTTGCGATCGCAGCCTTGGCTACGGCCTTCGGAACGATCTTCCTCAGTTTCGGATCAAATGGGCTGGGAATGATGTAATTCACGCCGAAGGACTTGTCATTACGTGCAATCGAGGCGAGCGCCTCAGCCGCAGCGACCTTCATCGCGGTGTTGATCTCCCTGGCTCGAACATCAAGAGCGCCGCGGAAGAGATAGGGAAAACAGAGCACGTTGTTGATCTGATTGGGATAATCGCTGCGTCCGGTGACCATCACATACGGCTTTTTACCGAAGGTCTTTCTGACCACTTCCGGACGAATCTCCGGATCGGGATTTGCCATCGCGAATATCGCCGGAAATTCGCCCATCGCCAGTACGTCTTCAGGACCGATCACATTCGCGGCGGACACCCCAATAAAGACATCTGCCCCCGTCATGGCCTCACGACGAGTGAGCTTCGGCGAAACCCTGCGCAGATGTTTCGATTGTTCCTTAGACAGATCCGTCCGACCGGAATGCAGGACGCCCTTGATGTCAAACATCACAATGTCATTGGCCCCAGCTGACTTGAGCATATCGGCAATACGCGTACCAGCGGCGCCTGCACCGTTCATCACGATCTTAAGGTCCCTCATTCTCTTACCCTTAAGCGCCGCAAAATTCATCACCCCGGCAGTTGCGATCACAGCCGTTCCCCACTGATCGTCATGAAACACCGGAATGTCGAGTTCCTTTTTTAGCGTATCCTCAATTTCAAAGCACGCCGGCGAGGCGATGTCTTCGAGATTAATGCCACCGAACATTGGAGCGATCGCCTTGACAGCAGCAATGACACGCTTAGGGTCGGTCTTACCAGAGCTCTTGCCGCCACGACGGCAGTTGTCCAGCGCAATCGGGAAAGCATCGACACCAGCAAATTCCTTGAAAAGCACGCACTTGCCTTCCATAACCGGAAGGGACGCATCTGGACCGAGGTCTCCAAGGCCGAGAATCGCAGTCCCGTCCGTTACAACCGCTACCATATTTGCCTTGGCGGTATAATCAAACACCGTTTCTGGCCTTGCAGCGATAGCCTTCACCGCCGCTGCGACTCCGGGAGTATAGGCCACTGCGAGATCCGCCTTGCCCTTCAGTGGCTTGCTCGCGATCATACGAACCTTTCCGCCGCGATGATACTTCAACACCTTCTCAACATTTACCTTAGCCATTTGATCTCCTCTTCTGAGAATCCGAAAACCGTTACCTTCACGCCAGTGGGACGCAACAACTCCATCACGATCTTCATCCAGCGCTGGTCGAAATCACAAGCAATCACAACTGTATCGACATTAAGATCACGTATCACCTTCGACGCATCATTGATCGTGCCTTTAACCTGGATGCCACCAATATACTGTCCGTGCAACAGAGGATCGTCATCTAGAATTCCGACGATAATACGACGATTGCCGGATGTGGTGTGACGAACCAACTCGCGCCTGAAAGCCGAATAGCGTAATCCCGCCCCATAAACCAGGATTCGCGAGACGTCTTTTCGCTGCATCAATCGGTTGCTGTCTAGCGCATAAAGGACATCACGAATCAAGGGACGGAGGAATCGGATCGCGGCGAAGCCGCAGAACGGAATCAGCACGAACAGCGGGAACGACACGCGAAGCTTGTAGATGGACAAGCCAGGCGCAAAATACACGCCAAGGGTGCCGATGATAGCGCCAAAGGCTGCCGCTATAAAGAGTCGGCAATAATTTGAAATCACTGCTCTTGACCAGATGGTGACGTAAGCACGGAAAAAAACCAATGAAACGAACGTGGAGAACACCATTATCGGTATCGCAAGCATGAAGTCAACAACCGCTATCGGCTTCTTTACAATCCATGCGATGACGAAGTAAGAAATCACCATCACCAGCAGGTCTGACACAATGAAAATCGGCACCGCCAAGCGCAGATATTTTCTGCGTTGGCGAATGTCGCGATCGTGCGCAATGTCCCCAAGAAGAAATGCGGCATCGTAAAGCTCGACCCTGGCAAAATTACGAGAAACGATAACAACGGCGATAGTAAGACCGAAAAGCCATAATCCGGCGCGCTGAGCGGTGAAAACGATGTTGCCGAGCGAAATCAACACCATGAAGAACGCAATGCCGTAAAGGACCCAAGCAGCCTTGCGCTGGTTAAGACCGACGGCACGGAGAATCCGATGGTGAAGATGATCCGTATCGGCGGTCATCACCTTGTCGTTACCGACAGAGGCACTTCCTCGTCTGACCAGCAGATGGCGGATTGAGCGCCTCAGAATGGCAAGCGCGGTATCAAAGATCGGAACCCCCATTGCGAGTAGTGGCACGCCAAGAGAAACAAAGAATGATCCTGGCGTATTGAAATGAAGCGGCAAGATCGCAAGGACAAAGCCGATAAACATCGACCCAGAGTCGCCGAGAAAGACCGATGCTGGGTTATAGTTGTAACGAAGAAATCCCAACAGCGCGCCGAAGAAAACCGCGTGAAAATAGGTCATACCAGTCGAGCCAGTGAACACTAGGACGCCCGCCATGCCGATGGTGGCAATCATCGCGAGACCGGTTGCAAGACCATCAAGACCGTCGATCAGATTGAAGGCGTTGATCGCACCGAGGAACCAGAACATCGTCATGACGCAGTCTAGCCATGGAGGAACCGACGGAAACACATGGGTGAAACCGACCCCCGCCCAGGCCCAAGCGCCAAAGGCCACTACTGCCTGTCCGAGCAATTTTAACTTCGGCGAGAGAGACCATTTGTCATCCGCATAACCGAGCGCAACAATTACCGAACCAAGGACAACTAACGGTAGAAAGCCAGACACTCTGTCCGGAGTCATCAACGAATCGCCATACAATCTGAGGAACAACGAATAGGCGATAACAACGGACAGATAAATCGCCACGCCGCCTCCGCGGGGAATGGGAATCTTATTGATGCGACGCGCATCTGGCTGATCAACCATTCCAAGTCTGCGATTGACTCCGCGGACGATGGGAGTAAAGATCAAGGATAGCAGCAACCCTCCGAATCCAAGCCCAAGCAATCGCAGAATCGTAAGCTTCATTTCACAATCCCTTTTAGGAATCCGAGAAAGCGTTCCATCGTAGCATCATCAGCACGCGACGCCGAAACGGTCAGCATCACCCAACGATCTATCCGTCCGAGTATAGACCTATCCCAGACATCGGTAAAGATACGGACAAAATGAGACGATGTACGGAATCCGCTTCCGTTAACAAACGTATATGCAAATCCAGCCCTGCCATCCGACTCATTGATCAAGGTAAGCTTACGCCACGAAGTTCCGCCAACATCAATCGTATGCGGATCGGACATCTGAAAACCCTGTCCCGGGAGACACAGTTCAGGACGATGGACGGAACTCTTGCTACGTCCGCCGACCACAGCGGAGACCTGAAACCAGCTGCCGTCATCGAAACGATACAGACGACGAAATATCACGGTGTCTTTCGGCAAGGTCTCTCGCTCGGCATCACTCATTCCCAACTCTTCAAACGTCGCACCTACAATCTCAGGAAACACAACCGAAGGCGCAGGCATCAACATCGTATCGGGAGTGCGGACCTGCCAAGCCATAGCCGCAACCACTATCGTCGTCATCAGACACGGGATCAACTTGCGCATTTCTCAGCCCCCCTGGAAATCAACGTCGAAGTGCCGAGCATGAATCCGATGGCTACGATGAAGGTCACGTATCCAGAATAATCATGATAAAAACCAGTCGCAAAATCCGGCGAAAAACAGGATCCGACAAATGCAATGGAAAGAATTCTTGCAATATTACCGACGATGGCTATCGGCACAGAGAAAGCGAATAGCAGCACTCTTCTCGCCCAGCCTGGCTGATTGAAATAGGCGTAACCAGCCGTCAGCGCCATCAGCGCGAAGAGGGATCGAAGCCCGGAACAAGGTGCGGCAACGTCAATCCCAAACGAACCATCAGCGGCTGCAATCACCGTGCCGGAACGAACGACATCTGCGCCAAACGCGTCAAGAATGGCAGTAGACACAGAAACGGTCAATAGACGAAGGTTGACTGTGACTACGTCCAGATAGGTCGCAAACGGCATGCAGAAGCAAAGGAATAGCGAAGGAAACGCTATCCTGGCTGCGGTCTTCCGTCCGAAATACGTCCACGCGAGTGCAATTATAGTCAATGCGAATCCAAGGATCTCGAGGCGAAGTTGCGATCCGCGGATGCCGAGAAATCCGATGAACATCGCCGGCAGCGAAAGGAATAACCCTATCCATGACGGATCAGCAATAGTCTCAATTATCCTGCGTCGTTCGCACCAGAGCACGTAGAGCGAAAATAATGGAACATACCAGGCGTAACTCATATCCTCTTCAGGACTGGAGAACGCGCCGGGCGCATGACGGAGGAACATCAGATGGTAACCGACCACCACGGCGACGAATGCAGCCGCGAAAAGCAAACACCGAGACCTAAGCTCACGGGTCATTCGTCCAGAACCCCCGCTACCAAAATGCTGACCGTCGCACCGTCGAGCACGAATACGGCATCGGACGAACCTACGGTCGCATAAGTGTCTCCGTCTTCGTTAAGAACATTGCCAAGCAGGATGTTGCGGCGGACAGAATCCTCCAGAAGTCGATCGACCGCGATTGTGAAACTTGGATTTTCCAATCCGTACTTGGCGAGTTCTCCAGGAGCCAGCTTAAGACGAGCGACGGACTTGGCTTTAAGTGACGAAAGCGCAGACAAAAAAGCGGCCAAACGCTTTGGATCGACCACACCGGGACGTCCGGACGACTCAACATTCCATCCCTTTCGATCTGGATCGAACACTACCGATGCCGGCTTTGACGCACCTAGGGAGGAAACGACGAGACGCTTAACCGTCGCGGGGTCGATTTCGAGGACGGACTTTGAACGCAGTTGTTCAAATCCTTCGCTGCCGAGGAAAGCCTCCTTGGCCACGGCCACCGCCGGAGAATCGTTCGCAAGCGAAACCTTAACACCGGCTTCTTCAATGTCGGCAGCTCTCATAACGAGCAACTTGTCAAGCATTGCCGACACCGCCGTGTCGTCCGCCGCAGCCGACACAGGAGAATCAAGACGCCAAGACCCGTTGTCGCCACGAGCAAGCAGATAGAGCGTCTCTCCATCAAGGATTGAAATACGCTGAATCGCCGACTTCTCAAGCGGGAAGAGCCGCCCGTCAATCAGCGCGCCTGCATCAACCGAAACAATCTCCTTCGCAGCAGAAGTCACTGTCGCAATGGCCGAGCCACCTTGAACCAACGCATAAACAGAGTCAGAATCCGATGCGGCTCCGAACGAAATAGGATAGTCGCGTCCATCAGCGGCGCGGAACATAATAGTCTCGCAGGACTCAGGATCAAGCCCAAATCCAGCCAGCAAGGCAACGGACGCCGTCAAGGTCTCGTTGGAGGCGCCGACCGGCCAGACGAATTTTTTTGCCTCGCAGGAGAGGACGGTCTCGACTATCCGCTTAACGGCGACACTCGAGGCCATCGCATGATGCGGCTCGGTAATCTCCCAGCGTTCGCCCCTTTTCTCAAGTCGGATCGCGGCGGTTTCGCCTCGTCGAATATCAATCGACTGAACCTCTTCGGGCGTAACGCGAAAGACCGATCGGCGGCGCCAAGCATCGATGGAAAGGTCTGCGGCCGCAAATACTTCGTTCTGCACGATATATACGGTCTGAAAACCTTCAACTGCGGCATAAACTCCTTCGCCAGAATGAACCGCATCGCCGAAAGCGACCACATCCTCACCGGAAGAGGAAACGACCTTGAGCTTCAAGCGTGGACACTCCAATCCAAAATCTGCAAGAGTACGACCAAGCTTGACAGCATCTGACTCGCTCAGCGCATCAACAACCGGCGAAAAGGCAAGCGCGTCGGAAAGTCTGGCTACCGCCGACTGATCAGCCACCGCTCTGAACGGAAGTACGATACGCCAGAGGTCTGTCTTCTCCAGACGAAACGTCCCCTTCCCTTGCGCGGAAAACTCGTAGGCGATGGCACCGTCAGAAGCACTCAACAACGAACGACGACGAACGACTTCCGAACGGACGGGACGAAAGAAATCTAGCCAAAGATGAGCTCCTACGACAAGGAGAAGAGCCATCAACAGAAAAATCAGCGCCCGGCGATTGCTCATTTGCGTGTCCTCCTTCTCCACACGATCAGCAGGAGCGCCAAGGCGACAGCGGAGGGTATCGCAATCGCAGCGACAGTCAGCAATCGCAGACGTCCGCGACGATCAAGCCCAGTGACGAATAGTTCTCCATCCGAGCCTCCCGAAGTGAGTGCGTGCGAACCCGAAAGATAAGAGATGCAGTTCAAGAAGAAATCACGATTGGCGTTAGCACGGGATTCCAGCTGTGAATTACGAACAAAAGCAACATCGCCGATTACAACAATACGCGTAGGTCTGATTGCGATGTCGCTGCCAGCTGCTGATCCGCGCTCGAGAACGACCGCGGCTGAAAGTGATTCGGTTTCGGCAAGCGAACAGAACTCTATGCTATCCGCATCCGACGTACCCCCCGCCGCAGCGGAAGGTGCAAAGAGCACCGGACGTTCAAGCACAATCTGCGAACCTTTGAGAGGGTCGGAAATCGGATGATCTCCGAATTCTGATATGACCGAATCGGTTCCTGTAAGCGTACGAACCGGCTTGCCCGCAACACCCTTAACAATCGCGCCCCACGAAGGAATAAGGGTTGAAAGCAACGCAGACTCGGCCCCTTCGGCAAGGATGAGCAATCGACCGCCCTGCCGTAGAAATGCGTCGATGCGAGCGGTTTCTGCCCTGGAGAAGTTGCGTTTGGAACCTGCGATGGCAATCAATGCGCAATCCGACGGAATCTTCGCCTCGCTCGCAAGATCAATGTTGAAGTTGCGATATCCGTCACGTGATAACTCGCGTGCGATATCACTCATCCCCGAAGAACCGTAATCCGAGAAAGAAGACTCACCATGACCACAAGTCCAGTAGACGGCATTTCGAGACGGTGGAACCGTCAGTCGCAAAATGGCGCTTGCGCATGTACGTTCTCCCCAACCATCCGCAAGACTGACAGTAACGCGACGTCGATGATTAGAGAAAACGAGTGCGGGCGGACTGACACCATCTCGCACAAACCTACCCGCCTCACCGACGTCCCAACGCGGATCGACATACACGATGTTGATCTTGGAACCTCCTACCGACGCCGATTCCCGAGCAAGAGAACGTAACAGATGCGAGACCGAACGGAACCGACGGTCGCCGCGTGAGACGAGGCTGGTGATAGTTATATCGCCACGGGACTCGGCGAGAATATCACGTGTCCGCTGAGAGAAACGCACCTTCCCATCGCCCATCGGAAATTCGAATCTAAGGTCAAGACGCGCGGCCAGTACAACCGACAATGATGCAACGACGACCGAAAGCGCAATCGTAACCATCGTCGACACCCGCCGCCCGATAGCCCGCCGTCCGATAAAGCGGGTCGCGAACACAGCCTTGACCGCTATAAAGAGCGCAGTGAGCACGCTTAATGCATAAAACACCACTACCGACAACGATATCGCTCCAGCGGCGATATCAACCGCATGTGCCTCAAGCGGAAACTCACCGAACGTTCCAGAACCCGACGGAAACCATGACACAAGAGCATACCAGACTCCGTGCGGAATCGCCCAAACGACCGCAATCGATACCGTTGCGGACGCAACTGTGTTAAGAAAAAACGCCGATACCGCTACCGTCGCCGAAGAATATAGGGCGCATTGCATCGCCAGCACCAGCAGCGCAGGGAGAAACGCGCCGAGACTCACACCTTCGAGAGCCTCTGGCGCAAGAAAGAAAAGCGACGTGAGATCAATCACCAGCGAGGCGACCACCGCAGAAAAAGCAATTATGCAAACACCGAGGAATTTGCCGAGCACCAGATCTCGTTCGCGTACCGGCAGCGAAAGTAGCATATCCATACGCCCTACACGACGATCTTCACTCCATGAATCCATCCCGAGTAGCACGCATAGAAACGGCAGTACTGGCACGATCGAAAGGGTCCACAACGACGTTAGGGACATTCTAGACCCTTCAGCAGGATCGAGCGAAAAAGCGAACAGCGCTGCCGATACCGCAAGGAACGCCCCGATGACCAGTGCAGTAGAGCAAAGATTACGCGCGAGACCGATAGTACGAGAACAGGTTACCGACTGTACACTCATTCGGCACCTCCTTCCAACGCCACGTCAATTCGTGCACGCAATTCTGCGGGATCTGTACCCTGTGCGGATATCGACGCCGAAATCACGCCATCTTTGAGGATCAAGAAACGAGTAGACCACTTCATCAGATCCTCGATCTCATGTCCCGTTATAATGACACTGGAGAACGCTGCGGCGCCGGAAAGAATCTCGCCGGCCGCCTGTCTCATCGATGTGTCAAGACCGGCAAGAAAATCGTCGAGCAACAGTACCCTAGGGCGCAACAGCAACGCATCAGCAAGCGCCACGCGTTTCTTCTGCCCCGCTGAAAGATTCCTGATGACCGTCCGCATAAGCGGATCGGAAATCTGACTTATCTCAGCCGCTTCGCCGATCCGCCGACGAATGCGTTTAATTGGTTCGCCCTTGAGGCTCGCGCGATAGGAGAGGTACTCCTTGACGGACATATCCTCATAAAGCGACGTCTTTTCTGGAAGATATCCGAGTTGACGCCGGTATTTCAACGGTGCCGCGAACGCGCTTTGTCCATCACTGAGCACCATCCCCGAATCGGGAGCAATCAAAGTGGCAAGAATACGCAACAACGTCGTCTTGCCTGCACCGTTATCACCGAGGATGGAAACCGTCTCGCCGGGAGAAACCACGAAAGAAACATCCCGGAGAACAGGATTCATATAAGAGAAAGCGATATTGCGGACTTCAAACATTACTTGCTTTTCTCGTTAAGATATCCGGCATATCCGCCCTTAACCTCTGGATACGCCACCTTGATGCCCTTCCTCTCAATCGCTTGACGAATGTTTTCCTGTGCAACCTTCATCGAATCATAACGGAGGGTCAGCGTCTTCTTGGTAAAATCGAACAAACACGACCCTCCATCCACCCCGCCGTAGGCAGTGACCGCCTGCATGACGAGCGGCTTATTCTCCTCGGTCAGTCCCGGAATCTCAATTGTGAATTCGCGGACATCCGAACGGCGGCATCCGCCGATCATGCACAAGCCGATCAGCAACAAGAGCAAGCGTCGAACAGCAAAAGGATTGATTGATTTCATATCTTACTTAAAGGTTGTGACATCGGTGTCAGGACCAAAAGGAGAAAGCTCCCTCAGGTTCTTAATCACCCTGGGAAGATTCTCAAGCGTGTAATCGATGTCCGACTCCGTCGTATAGCGCGAAAGCGAAAAACGGACCGACCCGTGAACTGCAGTAAAGGGCACACCCATCGCCCGGATCACATGGCTGGGATCTAGCGATCCCGACGCACAGGCAGAGCCAGTTGAGATGCAGATCCCAAGATCGGAAAGATGATACGCAATCGCCTCGCCTTCGATGTACTGAAACGAAACGTTGAGCGTGTTTGGCAGGCGATTCGCCCGATCACCGTTAACGAGCACATCGGGACAAGAAGCGAGAATCCCCTTCTCGAGCTTATCGCGCAGACGCGAAAGCTTCTCCGATTCTTCGTCCATTCCGAGCCGAGCCAATTCACAGGCCTTTGCGATCCCGACTATGTACGGAACGTTTTCGGTGCCCGCACGACGACCAGACTCCTGATGCCCTCCAAGCATGAACGGCTTTATCTTGGTTCCCTTGCGGCAATAGAAGATGCCGATTCCCTTCGGAGCATGGAATTTGTGCCCAGACATCGAGAGCATGTCGACCGGGACTTTCTTCACGTCCACAGGAATCTTCCCCGCCACCTGGACGGCGTCAGTGTGGAAAATGGCACCATACTTGCGACACAGGTCGGAAATCCTTTCCACCGGAAAGATCACTCCCGTCTCGTTATTGGCCCACATGATAGAGACCAGCTTAGGGCCTTTCGTATTCGCAAGTTCGTTTTCAAGCGCGACGACATCAAGATTGCCGAGCTTATCGACCCCTATCTGCACCACCTCATGACCCGAAGCCTTGAGCCGATTGCAGGGCTGCAGAATCGCAGGATGCTCGACCGCGGAGGTGATGACCTTTAGTTCCCTCCCATACCAATCGGCGGTACCACGAACAGCGGTATTATTAGATTCGGTTGCACAGGAGGTGAAGTAAATCTCCTCCGGTTCGCAATTCAGGAAACGCGCCACTTCCTCTCGTGAACGCGCAACATACTTGGCAACTTCACCGCCAAACGCATGCATCGAACTGGGGTTGCCGTAAAGCTCATTAAAAAACGGGAGCATCACGTCCCGAACCTCGGGAGCCACCATCGTGGTGGCATTGTTATCAAGATAGACAGTTTTCATTTGATCAGATTCCGTAAGTAAATCCCATAGGTCGACTTACCATATCCCTCCGCAAGTTTAACCAACTGATTTGCATCAATCCAGCCGCTCCCGAACGCGATCTCCTCAAGACAACTGATCTGCAGTCCCTGACGATCGATGATCGTACGGACGAAATTCGTAGCGTCGGCTAGCGACTGATGGGTGCCGGTGTCCAGCCAGGCGAAACCGCGGGACATAAGCTGACACTTCAGCTCTCCACGGCGCAGGTATTCACGATTGACATCGGTGATCTCGTACTCACCCCTTGCGGACGGCTTCTGCGCCTCGGCGATACCGATCACGGAATTAGGATAAAAGTATAGCCCCACCACCGCGTAGTTCGACTTGGGGTGCTCTGGCTTCTCCTCAAGCGACACGACATTACCCTGCCCGTCGAATTCAACCACGCCATAACGCCCGGGATTGGATACGCGATATCCGAACACAGTCGGCCGCTTCGAAGAGCTGGCCTCGCGAAGCATCCGCGGCAGTTCGGCACCGAAGAAAATGTTGTCGCCGAGGACCAGGCACACATCGTCATCGCCGATGAATTCCTTGCCGATCGTAAATGCCCGCGAGAGCCCGTTCGGCACCTCCTGGACCATGTACGAGAACTTCATCCCAAGCTGCGAACCGTCGCCGAGCAGGCGCTCGAACATCGGCAGATCCTGTGGCGTGGAGATAATCAATACTTCACGTATTCCAGCAAGCATCAGCGTAGACAACGGATAATAAATCATCGGCTTGTCGTAAACTGGAAGCAATTGCTTGGAAACCACCTTGGTCAGCGGATGAAGACGCGAGCCGGCGCCACCCGCGAGAATAATACCCTTCCTCATCGATTACCTCCTGCAAAGACCCCGGCAACCGGAATCGTTCGCGTTGGTTCATGATACACGAAGAATAGACAAGGTCGATTACAGATGAAACGCCGACTCTTCGCAACGCTAATCTCCTCATTCACAGATTTGCGCTCAACACAACGTCCTCGCGGACCACTTTCATCCAATACAAAACGGACGCGTTGCAACACGCTGGACAAGGGGGCCTGCCCGATGTCGATATCATTGAAGCCACCGATAGGAAGCCTGTTGGAACGATAGGCCGGAGAAAGGTCGACAACAGTGTCGATCGTAATCTTGGGCAGAACCACAGCGACACTCCCGCGATAAACACCAGGATCAGTAATCGAACGAATCATGACAAGTGCGGTATCCAGTTTATCGGCGGCGAAATCCTCGCGGACCGACGAGAGCTTGTTTCCGGACGCCGGAAGTACCGCATGAAAGAACGCCCCGTCGCACATCGGCAGTCTCAGCATGGTGAAACGATCGGTCTCCCAAAGCTCTGCGGCTCGAACATCGGCCATGGCAGGAACCTCGCTGCGGACACCATCCTCACCGACAAAACTGATCTGCCGACTGTTCGCCGTAGGAAACGGTTCGGCCCAATGGCAGCGGAACGATTCGAGATCGACAAAAGACACGCCCCGGCCCCTAATGGCATCAACGGCGGCGGGGATCTTGAAATCCTCCATCTCGCCGTCCATCGCAGCCCGGAAATAGCTTTCGGCACCTTCGGCTGACGGCTTGACCGAGCACGCCTGGGTATTGTATTCAGACTGAATGTAGGATCGGAATCTGGGTGCAATAAGGCGCAATGATGAAGCAAGAAACGCTCGTGCTGACACCAGTCTGAAATCATTAGTCACAGCAGACGCGTATCGATCCGCAATTGGACGATACACATTCTCGTATCCGACCAAAACCCCGAGCGCCTCAACGAACTTCGACTTTTCAATCGGCCCGAAGGCTTCACTGATCACAACCGAATCAATCTCGAACGCATACGGAGAACACACCGCGCTCTTGGTCGAATCGGGAATAACTGCATTAAATGCGGACATTGAGAATCCCGGCGTGCGCCCCGCCAACGCCAGACAGGGAAGCAACAACAGTAACAGAAGAACAGGAACTCTCTCAACCGACATCACTCAACTCTCCGCAGAACCTTCACTGACCGACCTCAAGCCGTGCAGCCAGACGATCAGGCAGACCAGCAGCGCGAATCTTCGCCTGCGCAGCGGCGATATCATAAGCTAGACGCCTAAAATATACGCTCTTCGCCATTGGATCATAGATCACATACGATGAAGCAGGATTCAGATCGCGCGGTTGGCCGACCGAACCAACGTTAATGAAGTACTTCCGCCCAGGCGAAAGTCGGAACGCCCCGCCAGAAAGTTCAGCAGGATCAATACGGAACACCCCATTAAGAGAGCGCTCGTAAATCATCGGACAATGGGTGTGACCATGAAAACAAAGCGGGACCTTCTGGCTGATGAAGTTAGCCTCGGCCTGAAGGATGTCAAATACATAACCGAAGTTCTCCGGATTATCCATCGTCGCGTGAACAATCGTCATCCCCATCTTCGTAATCGTGAAAGGAAGCCCCTTAAGCCAAGAAAGGTCATCGGCATCCAACTGACCGCGCGTCCACTCGATTACCGCTGCCGCACTAGGATTGAAATCGGAAAGATCCTTGTCGGTAGCGGAAACGTAATCGTCATGATTGCCTTTCACCACCGGACACCCCAGATCACGGATAATCTTAAGACATTCAGCTGGAGCCGCATTATAACCGACGACGTCTCCGACACAAAGGAAATCGGTAACTCCGTACTTACGGCAGTCATCGAGCACGACGTTCAGCGCGTCGACGTTCGCATGGATGTCACCGAGTATTGCGATTCTCTTTCCCATCACTTTAGCAACGCGGCCGCAACCAGAAGATCATCGGGCGTGGTAATTTTAATGTTAGGACGATTTGATACAAAAATCTTAACCGATCCGCCATTAAGTTCGACCGCCTGACAGTCGTCCGTAACCTCAACCTTACCAATCGCCTTATAAGCGTCACGAAGGACACGGAATTGAAAAGCCTGCGGAGTCTGAACCTGCCAGAGCTTCTCTCTGGGCTCGGTCCTATCAATGGTAGTACCCTTCTCAACTACCTTTACAGTATCAATCATGCGACGACCGACAGTCGCACCGCCAGCACGGGCGCCGAGTTTGATGACTTCAGACACGAGCGCAGGCGTAACCAATGGACGCGCGGCATCGTGAACGACAACCACTCTAGTATCAATGTCACAAGCGGACAGCCCAGCGATCACAGAATCCTGACGGCGGTTGCCGCCAGGTACAATCTTGTCAAGCTTAGAGATTCCAAACATCTGACAGACAGCTTTGGCGGCGAGCTGTTGATCTTTACGGACTACGAGAACAATGCGATCAACATCGACACACTTCTCAAACGCCATTAGCGACCAGGCGAGAACAGGCTTGTTAACCAGCGAAAGGAAAGCCTTGTCGGTTCCAGCTCCCATTCTCTCCGATTTACCTGCCGCCAGGATTATCGCGGTAGTCATTTCCTATCCTCCTTTAGACGAGATTTTTTCCGCAGCACTTCTTGTATTTCTTGCCGGAACCGCACGGACACGGATCGTTACGACCGATCGCAGCAGCGACGGCAGGACGAGCCGACATCAACGGCACGGCGCCAGCGACGGGACCCATAGGACGTGGACGAGACATCATCGAGGCGAATACATCGGCAACGGTCTTCTTCGAATCCGACGACGACGCATTGGAAGAGCGTCCTTCGTCACCAGCTGACACCCCGTCTCCTTGCAACGCTGCAACGCGCCGCAAAGCCGCCTGCATGCGCGTTGCAGTAGCGCTCTTAAATTCGCTCGACACTACTTTGGCCTTGACCGACGTCATCAACGTCTCAAACATGAAGAACGCCTCTTTCTTGTACTCAACGAGCGGATCTCGCTGACCGTACGAGCGGAGGTTCACTCCGTGGCGCAAATCGTCCATCGCCCGCAGATAATCCTGCCACTCACGGTCAATGACCTGAAGGAACACTCCGCGCTCCATATACGGCAACGTCGCCTGATCCTCACTCGCGCACTTCGCCTCATACGCCTCCTCAACACGATCCATTACCAGCTTACCAGCGACCTCCGGCTGCCCCATCAGCGGCGCCAGCTCCTCCTCTGTCACCGTAATCGGGAAGGTAACGCCGAGCCAGTTCATGAAATCTCCGAGTTGCCCGTCCTTCTCAGAGAAAAGATACCTGTCAGCCTGATTCATAACGAGATCATTCATCACATCGAGAATCAGATTGTGAACAGTCTTCTGATCTCCCTTCAAGACTCGCCCGCGAAGCTCGTAGATGACACTGCGCTGCTTGTTCATCACATCATCGTATTCAAGCGTCCGTTTACGGACAGAGAAATGCTGCTGCTCAACACGACGCTGGGCGGTCTCGACGGAACGATTAAGCCACCGATGCTCCATCACCTCGCCCTCCTTCATGCCGAGTCGCTCCATGATGCCAGCGAGCTTCTGCGAACCGAAAAGCCGCATAAGATTGTCTTCAAGCGAGATGAAGAACTGCGACGAGCCCGGATCGCCCTGACGCGAACAGCGCCCGCGCAACTGGCGGTCGATACGACGCGACTCGTGACGTTCGGAACCAATCACATGAAGACCGCCAAGTTCGGTAACCCCCTCGCCCAGCTTGATATCGGTACCGCGCCCTGCCATATTCGTCGCAATCGTAACCGCCCCACGCTGACCCGCCAACGCCACAATCTCGGCCTCCCGTGCATGATTCTTGGCATTCAAGACTTCATGTGGAATACGCGACATCTTAAGCATGCGGGAAAGTACTTCCGAGGTATCGACCGTAACCGTACCGAGCAATATCGGCTGGCCCTTCGCGTGACGCGCAGCAACATCAGCGATAATCGCCTTATACTTCTCTCTCTGCGTCCGATAGATCTGGTCATTATAGTCAACTCGATTAACCGGCTTGTTCGTAGGTATCGAAACAACGTCGAGCTTGTAGATTGACTTAAACTCCCCAGCCTCAGTCTCCGCCGTACCAGTCATACCGGAGAGCTTCTTGTAAAGACGGAAGTAGTTCTGAATCGTAATCGTAGCGAGAGTCTGAGACTCCTTCTCGATGTCAACCCCTTCCTTCGCCTCCACCGCCTGATGGAGGCCGTCAGACCACCGACGCCCAGGAAGAACGCGACCCGTGAACTCATCGACGATATAAACGTGGTTGTCCTGCACGACATAGTCAACGTCTTTCTCGTAAAGCGAGTACGCACGGAGAAGCTGATCTACCACATGGACACGGTCGGACTTCACCATGAATGAAGACTGAGCGTCACGGCGACGCTCAAGCCGCTCGGCGTCGCTGAGCGACTTGTCGCCATCAATAGCGGACATCTCCGCGGCAAGATCAGGCAACACGAAAAGCTTCGGATCCTGAGGACAGATCGTCTCACAACCCTTGTCGGTGAGAGCGACCTCGCGGGTACGCTCGTCAATCGTGTAGTAAAGCTCGTCCTTCAGCTGACGGGCATGCTCCTTGAACATTTCCGAGAGGAACTGAACCTCGACCGTCTCGTGAATACGCCGAATCTCAGCATCTTCAAGCATATGCATAAGCTGTTTATGCTTGGGTGTCGAGTGATAAACCTGATAGATACGGTCGCGAGCCTTGTCAGTATCTCCGCTCTCCAGCGCCTGCTTTGCCTCACGGATAAAATCATTGCACTGAGCCGTCTGCACGCGCACGATCGCAGAGACCATTGGATTGACCTCGTGATAGATGTGCTCGGTAGACATCGTCGCAGGACCAGAGATGATCAGCGGGGTGCGAGCCTCGTCAATAAGGATCGAGTCGACCTCGTCGACGATTGCGAAGTTATGGCCGTTCTGTACCACCTGCTCGGGACTCTGCGCCATACCATTGTCACGCAGATAGTCAAAACCAAACTCGCTATTGGTTCCGTAAGTGATATCGCAGGCGTACTGTGCACGACGTTCATCACTGTCCATCGAATTCTGAATACATCCGACAGTAAGACCGAGAAACTTGTACAGATGCCCCATCCAAGACGCGTCACGCAACGCCAGATAGTCGTTAACGGTGACGAGATGGACATTCTTGCCAGCCAAAGCGTTGAGGTACATTGGAAGCGTCGCGACAAGTGTCTTACCCTCGCCGGTCTGCATCTCCGAAATCGCACCCCGATGAAGGACGATACCGCCGATTAACTGCACATCGAACGGAATCATATTCCAGGTAAGAGTATGACCACAGACCTCCTCGGTCGTACCGCAAAGCTTGCGGCAGGCGTTCTTTACAAGCGCATAGGCCTCAGGAAGAATCGCATCAAGAGACTCTCCTTGGGCAACACGGTCTTTAAACTCCTGAGTCTTCTTGGGATAGTCTTCAGCCTGGAGGTTGAGCTTTTGGTATTCCTCCTCGATACGGTTGATTTCCTTGACAATCGGCCATAGCTTTTTCAGCTCGCGATCATTCTTGGTCCCGATAAAAAACTTCAACAAATTCATATATAGTATATTATATCATAAACAGCGGCTGATTTGCCGCGAAAAATGAGAAGAATATCGGCAAAACGGACTAATCCCGCACCAATCAACGGACTTAAAACAATAGTCTCGGAAACAATGCCAGAGAAGACATATTCGCAGCACCTGCCGATATCCTCCTGCCCGAACAGGACCTAGAACGACATGTGCAGCACCGGGAAGACCACGCCCAGCAAGAGATCACTGCTCACCATTGAACAGGGCGTTGGTGGCGTAATACGGATCGGAGGTGTAGCGACATCCAAGACGACGAAGCCCTGCCTGATCGCCGGGCGTAACCATATGAGTCATATGGACTTCGCATCCACGCAGCTCATTCAACTTCTCCATCGCCATGCCGGCGGCAGGGTTCGCCGCCGAGGAGATCGCCAGCCCGATCAGCGTCTCGTCGAGATTGAGCGAGGTATAACCGACCTTGAGAATGTCCTGCTTCATGTGCGAGACGGCCTGGATGATACTCGGACCAATCAGCGGAATCTGCGCAGGGATACCGGCGAGCGTCTTTACCGCGTTCATCACGCAAGCAGCAGCCGCATGCATCTCGTCAGAGTTCTTGCCGGTAACAATGCGTCCGTCCTTCAACTGGATCGCGGCGCCTGACACAATCGTGCCGCCGGCCTTGCCCTTGCCCTGGATCTGAGCCTCTTCCGCGGCCCTGCGGGCGGCCTCGACAACAATACGGTCTTCAGTCTTCAGCCCGAGTTTGTCCATCAGCTCCTTCGCCCGTTCGACCGACTCTCGGTCCGTCGAGCCTTCGGCAAAGGCACATTGATAACGGAGGAATCGGCGAATGATCTCCTGCTTAGAGGCGTTGCGCACAACCTCATCGTCGGTAATTCCAAAGCCGATGCGATTGACACCCATATCCGTCGGAGACTTGTAAGGGCAGGCGCCCTTCGTCATCTTCTGCCAAATCGCCACCAGCAACGGAAACGCATCGACATCACGGTTGTAATTCGTGGTCGTCTTGCCGTAAGCCTCGAGATGATACGGATCGACCATATTCTTGTCGTTGAGGTCGATCGTCGCCGCCTCGTAAGCGATGTTAAGAGGATGCTCGAGTGACAGGTTCCACACTGGGAATGACTCAAACTTCGAGTAACCGGCCACATTACCGCGACGGTACTCGTGATAGATCTGCGTGAGGCACGTCGCGAACTTGCCCGAACCAGGACCGGGCGCGGTGACCACAACGATCGGCTTCTCGGTCTCCACGTACTCGTTCTTGCCGTAGCCCATGTCGGATACGATCGTATTCACATCCGCTGGATATCCTGCGGTCTTGTAGTGATAGTACACACGAATTCCACGACGCTCGAGTTTAGCACGAAACTGCTTAACCGCAGGCTGCTCTTGATAACGTGTGATCACAACGCCACGTACGGTGAGCCCGAGATTCCGGAGATCGTCGATAAGTTTGGTCGCATCATCTGCGTAGGAGATGCCGAAATCGGCGCGCATCTTCTTGCGCTCGATGTCGCCAGCGTAAAGGCAGAGAATGACCTCGGCCTGATCCTTCAGCGTCTGCAGAAGACGCAGCTTGACGTTGGGATCATAGCCCGGAAGGCACCTCGCCGCATGGAAATCGTTGATCAGCTTGCCGCCGAACTCCAGGTAAAGCCGCCCGTACTTGCCGGCGCGACGACGAATCTCCTCTGACTGTTCCGCAAGATACTTCTCGTTATCAAAGCCAAGTTTCATAACCGTATGGGTCCACTCTCAACCTTCATTCTAAACCTTCGACCTCATTTACCGTTGATTTCGGCAAGGATCTTCTCGATCTTCTCCTTACACTTCCCGCATCCGCCGCCAGCCTTAGTAAAGTTAGTGACCTCTTCGACCGTGGTAAGAGAGTTCTCGGTGATCACGCGGCGAACCTCATTCTCGCTGACGTTATAACACGTACAGAGAAGCTCATCCTCGAGGTTCTTATCGGTCTTCTCTCCAGTCTCAAAGTTCTTAATCGCCGCCTCCATCGCCTCACGGCCCATAACCGAACAGTGCATCTTCTGGGGAGGTAGCCCGCCGAGATAGTCGGCTATCTGTTGGTTCGTAATCTGTTTCGCCTCTTCAAGTGTTTTGCCAATCACCATCTCGGTAAGAGCAGACGACGAGGCTATGGCACTCGCACATCCAAACGTCTGGAATTTCGCCTCAGCGATCCTGCCATCTGGACCGAGCTTGAACTGAAACTTGAGGGCGTCTCCGCAGGCGAGCGATCCAACCGTCGCCTCACCGTCAGGGTTTTCGATGGTGCCGACGTTCCGCGGATTGCGAAAGTGGTCCATCATCTTCTCCGAATAATTCCACATGATCAAATAACCTTTTTAACCTAGAACGGTACACAAGTATACCATATTTTGATACTGACCGTCCATTAAAATACTAATAGTTGTTGACGGCGACATCCCTCTTCACCACTGAGCCTTGTCTACGAAATCGGCGATTTTCCGCAGCGAAGGGATGATTTCGAGCGGATATGAACATCCAAAACGTTGCTCTGCCTCCATGACCAATCGGAGATGCATGACCGAATCCCACGCTGGGACAGTCCCCATTGCGGTTCCTCCGTCGATACTGTCACGTGACACCCCGAGCATTTCCGCGACGAACGCGACAAAAGCGACACGGAAAAGATCTCGGACCGTGCGGAGCTTCATGAATCCTTCAATCAAGACTGGGGCCCCGTAGTCGTTCTCAAGCGTCACCATCAATCCGAACGCATTCAGCGAACACCACTCTGGCACCCGCCGGAAATCATCATCAATCCCGATCGAATCGACCTCCAGTACGTCTGCGATCTTCTCAAGAAAACTGCTCATACGCAACTCCTCGACTTTTCACCGCCACACACTCTTGGTTTAGTCACGGCGAATCCAATAACGCCAAAGGAAGTTATGACGGACACCACGCCCAGCCAAGTCGGCAGCGTCCACGGCGGAAAAGGCGTGGACATCTTCGGTCCGCGTGGCTTCAAGACACCGACAAGATAGACGTCTCGACTGCCGGGATAGTAGGCGAGCGACTTGATCAATCCCGCCTTCACCATCTGCGCGACCTGCGGATGATTGAACTGCTGCTTCGGCAGGAACGTCATCTGCATTTCGGCGTTCTTCGCCTTGGCCGCAGACATGTCAACCGGTGCACAGAACTTATGGTCGACACGTACAAGGTCGAATGCGCCGACGAGGATCACCGCGACCAGTGCAGCCAGAGGAAGTTTCACCATGAAGCCGCCTGCCGCCCCTTCCCGGCGGAGTGCGGTGAACCGTGCCGCCGCTTCGATGCCGAAACCGGCAAGCACAACGATGCAGAACTCAAAGAGATGATACCACTTCACGGGAGCACGAAGATAATCGCCGAACGGCAGCATGTAGACGATACGGTAGACGGGCTCAAAATACCGTCCACAGGCGAATGCAAAGAATACCATCGCGGCAACCGCAAAAAAGAAGGTGTCAGGTTGAAGATTGGAGGCTGAGGGAGGAACAGCAGAATTATTTCCTCTGATCAGATTCTTCAATCCGACAATGACGCCGAACAGAGCGAAGAGACAGGTGACGAAACCGATATAGAGCGAATGCTGGCGGTAATTGCCCGAAGGAGCGTTCAAGGGACGTCCGATGGCGCCGGTATACGGCCTGACGCCGGTTCCGGCCTTCGTGCCCAGCGCCTGCGTCAGGACGCAACTCGTGTCGCCGTTAATGCGCGGCACGATCGCCTCGGCGATCTCATCCGGCGGCAAGGACCAGTTGGTGACGAAGATCCAACGATCTTCATCGGACTTCTCTTCCGACGCGCTAGCGGCGGACGCAGAACTTTTCGAAGACTCGGCGATCTGCTTGTCGCGTCCGGCGATGTCGACGACGAAAGCGGAATAGAAACTCGGGAGCCCGATTAAGACGAAAACCACGCCGGCGACCGCAATACCTTTGCCGAGCGCGACAATCCTAGTCTTTCTAGAATCGATAGAATCTCCAGAAACACCAGAATCTCCAGAACTGTCAGCAGCAGCAATTGCGCGCCACGCCCGGAAGATGAAATACGCACCGGTGAAAACCGTAAACAACAGCCAGAGATCTGGCTGATAGAAGCTGCCCCAGGCGACGCAGGCGCCCAGGAGCACGAAGTGCTTAAATGAAGAACGAAGAGTGAAGTGCGAAAAATTACAGATCGGTAGCGCCCGGTCGATGAGCCCAAAGGCGAAAATGCCGTAGGTCATCCAACGGAACCAGCCGAGATGTCCCGCAGAGAAAAGCGTGAACCAGTAACCGGAAAACGCGAGAAGGAGTCCGGCACCATAGCAAGCGACCTCCGAAAGCCCCTTGCCCTTGAGGAAATACGCCATCCCGAGCGCGGCGCAGTAGGCAGCGAACACGTACTGGAGCTCGACCCAGACCCACGGGGAGGCGAGAAAGACCTTGAGGTCATCCGGCACGAACTTGCCGGTGGTGACGAAACCGCGGAAGAAAGCGCCGACGGTCGATGACCAGTCGCGGAAGTTCGTGTTGCAGTCGGGCATCACGGGGACGCAGTCGAGCGACCACGTTCCCCATAACGCGAACGCGGCGCACACCGCGAAAACCGCAGTGAACGCCGCGAACCAGAGAAGCGACTTTCTCACTTGATCGACCCGAGGGCGATAAGCGCGAACACCATCGCGAAAATCGCGACCGTCTCAACGATGCCGAGCGCGGCGAGATAATTGGTGAAGCCCTGGTTGGTCTCAGCCTGCGCGTCACACGCGGCGGCACCGGCACGCCCCTGGAACATGGCGGAAAGCCCGATCGCGAGACCGGCGAAGATACCAGCCACGAGACACGGAAGTCCGGCACCGGAGCAGACCATCGCCTTAACACCCGTGATGACCCCCTCGGAATCGCTGACGAATTCAACCTTGCCGAGCATGATGAACATCAGAATCATTCCGTACAGCGTCTGAGTGATCGGAGCGCCGACGAACGACAACAGGAGGAACGGCGCAGGCTTGCCCGCGGCATAGCACTTCTTCCACGCGCCGACAGCGGCGGAAGCGGCGAATCCGGTGCCGAGAGCGGATCCGGCTCCGGCGAGTCCCAAGCAGGCGATAGCACCCGCGACGATCATTGCAGCATCACTCATTTTATTTCTCCTTTTTGAAGGGTTTGAAAGAATAACCGGACCAGCTTACACCCTTGTGGTTAGAAAACTCAAGGGTGTTCAGACGGACCGCATGAACGAGAATAGAAAGCCCAGCCATCGCCAGATTAAGCGTATGACCGATGACGAGGATCAGCACCATTGCTACGCACATGATCGCATTAAGCCAAAGCGCATTGTCGCCCGACACGAGACCGGTAGCCATCGAATTGAAGTTCTCCGCAACCTTGACGGACGCGAGCCCGACCGCAAAGAGACGCACGTACGAAATGATGTCGCCGAGCGCACTCATAATGTTGAGCGGCAACATGCCGAGCTCTGCACCACGCGTCTTGAGCTGCGACGGCTTGACTGTGAAGCCAAAGACCGCGACGAACGAAACCCCGAACATGTAGAACGCCCAGGAAGGTATCCCAGAAAAGATGCCCACGATCGAATTGGTCACCATATACATGAACAGTAGCACCCCCGCCCAGCCGAACTCCGCGACCGCGGTGGAGTCGGGAAACCGGCAGATGCCGTTCCAGATGCGGGCAAGCATCAGATGGGAAACACCGATGGTGAAGCAGAGCAGCATCATGTTGTGATAACTCGGATCTGCAAGCCACTTCACCGTCGGCCAGTCCGCCGCAAAAGGCAGCCCCGCGCCAAACCAAGTGTTGGAAAGGAAGCCCCAAACGACCGTCGCGGCGGAGAACACCGTGAGTAGCACGAACCAACTGCGGGGCAGCTTCCTGCGCATCAGCAACGTGCCGATCAGAAAAATCGCACCATACGCGCCGTCACCGACCAGCATCGCGAAGAAGAGCGAGAAATAGCACATAAACGGGACGGACACATCCGCCTCGGTGTACGCCGGCGCGATACCGAGACCGCTGAACAGCGCCTTCATCGGACGGAACAGTTTCGGCGGCTCGATCAGCGTCGGAGGAACCTCCCCTTCAACCGGTTCACGCAAGAGCATGGCCCAACCTTGTTCGTGGCCGGTCAACTCAAGACGGCTGACGGCAGACTTCGGCAACCAACCAGTAATAAACGCAAGCGAGCCCTTCTCGCCCATCAGCTCCTTGGCGCACTCGAAATCAATCTTCTCTCGGATCTCAGGGTATTTCTTCAACAATGCCAACTCGTCCGCCCCAGCAAGCTTATCATTATCGATACGAATGCGATTAAGGACACGACCAAGCTTCTCCTGCATCCTGGAAAGCCTCACCTCGGGAAGCTTCGCCGGAAGACCGAGTTTCACAACCTCGTCCTTCATTCCTCGCCGCCCAAACTCCGCAATGAGCTTTTCCGCGAGCCTAGGATCGAAATCACCATACGGTTCGTAAACGCGGATTTCACGCTCAAGACGATCCTTCTCTTCGAGAAGCGTCGAAAGATCGGCATCGATCTCCAACACGCATTCGACCGAACGTACGCGGACGTCAAGATCAGCCCTGGACGTCTTGCCACGGGCCTTGAGGATCAAGCGAACAGCCTTCTCGGCGTCGGCGCCATCGTTCTTAGCAGCGACAACCGCAGCCCCCTGAGCAGCATTCAGATCAAGATGCACGACCCCGAGCTCACGCAGTTTTTTTAGCGTCGACTCTTTGTCAAACGACGTGCAGACAAGGTCGAGATGCTGCATCTTAACGATCATGCGGACGCCTCACTTTCCGGAACGCGACTCTTCGCGATCTTACCGCGAGTGACCGCCGCCGTCTGTTCATCACCGATCGCGATCTTAATGCAACGGATCGCCTCCTTACACTCGGGGATCTTCACTTTCTCGAAAAGGTTTACGCGCTGCGAGGTCTGCTGAAGCTCGATGGAGATCAACCGACGCTGTTCCTCGTAGATCGCGCGCTCGCACTGAAGCGAAAGGATCTGCGTCGTCGTCTCCACCGCGCTGTCGATCCACGCGGGCGTGGACCAGGCGTCGATCTCCTTCACCTCGGTATCGATCGATGTGAAGGTCGGAATCGCCACGCCAGCGATGTTGGCGGATCCGGTCTTAACGTCCTTAACCTTCACAAGCCCGGAAAGCAATTCTTCATCGGTCGCGAAAAGCCCTACCCAGCGGTCAAGATCTGCACGCACAGCACGTTCCTTGTCACCGACCGCCTCGGCCTTGGCGATAATGCCGGCGATCTCACCCTGGAGCTGCTGCTTTTTCAACTGGAGCATGGGCAAAAAACGCTGATAGCGCTTCAGAGCATCACTCTGCGCCTTCAATTCGGTTTTTGTCAGTTTGAACTTACCCATTGGTAGAATATTATATCATTTCTTCGTCCAAATGACCATCCCGACTTCTATTTTGGCGGGATTAATCTGATCCCCGGGAATAACCTTGTCTCGTATAGTATAATAGGTGTCATGAGCATTCCATTTCGCACCGACTATCTTGGATGCGGTCTGGGATTTATTAACTTGCCCTCGAGCGACATATCCGCGAGCAAGCAGCTCAGTCCTGTCTTTGGGCGGAACATTGGAAACAGTCGGCCTGGATCGGGATGTAGCCGCAGGCTTGGGCGTAACGGACCTATCGTTCTTTTTCGGCGGCTTAACGGATGCAGCATCAGCGGCTTCTGATTTCTTGCTGAATCCTAGCCAGCTAAAAATCCCCGAAGAAGACGATCCCGAATGCTTGTTTCCGACACTGGCGTATTTCGTCTTCATCGTATCGACATTACCATACAGCACCTTGCGAAGATACTCGTCTGCATTGCGAAGCCTTCCCGCCCGCACATCCTCATCTCGAAGAGGCCGTCTCTTCAGTTGCAGGACCTTTCTTACGGAAGGCATCGCGAAAAGCATACCGCAGCGTTTGCGCCCGCGATGTTTGTAACGGTGCCACTTGTTAGGCGCCCCGTAGGCGACATGACTATGACAGATGACCTTGTCGTCCGAAAGCCGATACATAGACTTAAGCTCTTTAACAAGTTCCCGGACAGCGCGAAGCTGAACAATCCCCATCTCCTTGTTGTGATAGCCGACGCATTCAATACCGATTGAAAACTCGTCCACATCCTCCTTGCCACCCCACATGGAACGCCCCGCATGAAACGCAACCTTATCGCGGTCTACAATCCGGTAAACAGTTCCATCCTCGACAACGCAGAAATGGCACTCCCCACGATCAGAAAGCTTATCCAGAGAGCTCTTAGCCGGCGCTTCCGTCGTATGCAGAATGATCAATTCGGTTGAGGCTCGAATCTTTCGTTCCGGGTTTCTCGGACTCCTATAACGGTTTGACGCGTCGATCGCGTCCGCCCCTAAGGCGAACATAACCACAGCGACTACCGCTATCAATTTGAATGTCATCGGAACTGGGCTTCGATCTCCGGAAGCGAACTGTTCATTGAAAGCCTGAACGGCAGCTCCACCACCAACGGACGCAACAGTCTGAACATACGCGGCGAGCAAACTCGAATCTCGCCCGGGATCGTCCCTCGCTCGATCAACAACTTAAGAAATTGCGCAGGCATCGCTTCCCAAAGCGCACGCACCCCTCCCTCAGGATTCGGAGAGACCTGCGCAAAGATCTCTTTAACCGAAGTCTTCGGATTCACACCTACAAGACAATAGCAGACCCGTGGACGTTTCTCTCGAGTCATCACCCCGAGCTGAATTCTGAAATCAACGGACAGAACATCATCCTGAGCGAACGGACGGTCCTTAGCCTTCGCTATATCATCCTTAGAAAACACGATCTTTTCGACGTAAGGACGCGGTTGGACTAGTTCAAGTGGACGATCTGACCACGCCCCACCACGATCCTCTACGCGCGAAAACACCGACTGTTCGGACGCGTACATCATCGGAACCTGGGGATCCGACTCAATCCGCATCATCACACCATAGACCTCCCAAAGCATTTTCGCGCAAAGCAAACGCTGTTCGGTCGTCGCCTCCTGCGGCATATAGCATGGGTCATGACGGAAAAGCTTCACCTTGCCGTCCGTCAACAGCACCAACTCAAAATGCGGCATCTCCATCGGCGACGAATAAAAGCCGAAGTACCGATCCACTCGCATCCGCAAAAAATCATGGAAAGTTTGCCACCCGTCAAGCAACAGAAGCCGCACCTTTACCGGCAGGTTTTCCCCTGGCACAACCGCACAGAAATATGGAAACGCAGAGCCCTTGGTCTTGATGGCCCAATGGCATCCGTACAAGCGATTCCAGATGCCAAGCGCATCCATCTTCGCTGCTATCTCTTCAACACTATATTCCATATCAACCTATGGAGGAAGACACCTTGAACACCGCCATGAGAATCGCCACAGCGATAAATCCGACAATAACGGCGATCACGCAGATAAGGATTGGCTCCAAAGCGTTGGTGAAGGTGGCGATATTTCGATCCATCTCCTTCTGATACCGCTTACCGATATGATCCAGCGAGGCGGCCATATCTCCGGCCTGCTCACCAACCGCAAGCATATCGGTCATCATCCGCGGGAATACTCCGCTCGAAGCAAGCGGACCGGAAATCGAAGTGCCGTCGGTCACCCTTTGACGCGCCGTCGCGAGCGCGCCGGCGATAACGGCATTGTTGCAAGTATCCTCGCAGATCTTAAGCGCCTGTAAAACATTAACTCCGTTTGCCAGCAAAGTCTTAAGCGTAAAAGCCAGCGAAGAGTAGGCTCCAGAAGCCACGATGCCGCTTATAAGCGGAGCCTTCAGCTTCCAGCCGTCAATCCTGGCCATGCCAGCGGGCGTCACCTTCCACCGCCGAAACCAGAAGAAGAACAAAACCGACAGACCGAGTAATATCCATCCGTATTGAACGGTAAATTCGGACATCCCCATAAGAATACGAGTCGGCAACGGCAATGTGGCACCGAGCGAATCGAACACCTTCTGAAACTTAGGAATAATCCAAACGAGCGCAGTAATCATCGCGGCAATGCCAACACATACAACTACGATCGGATACGAAAGCGCGCTCTTGATCTTGCCGCGCATATTGTCAAATCGTTCATAGTGATCAGCCAGTCGGCGCAGCACTTCAACCATCGCGCCGGAAGCCTCGCCGGCACTGATCATATTCGAATACAACGGCTCGAAAGTCTTAGGATGATGTGCGCAGGCATCAGAAAACGATTCACCGCGAACAATCCGTTCGCACAAATCCCGGCAAACGTAACGCTGTGCAGAATTCTCCTCGCCCTGGTTGGCAAGCGCCTGCAGAGCCTGACCGAGGGTCATACCGGCCTCAAGCAGGTCCGCCAGTTCAGAGGTGAAGAGCAACACCTCGACGGAATTCATTTCCGTCTTGCGCCGCACCCCGAACTCCATGTTCCAGACCGAACCCGAAGACGGGGCTGAAGTTCGAGGTAGAGATGCCGACGGTGACGAGGTCACCACGACAGAGGAACCCGTTTTTCTTTTAGCGTATCCCATTCCACACCTCGACCTTCAACCCCGACACAGGCCTGCACCGATGGCGTTTACTTGATCACCCGCGCGCGAATGACCGCAGCGCTCGCCTCCAACGACTTGACAACCTCAGCCGGCACAACGGTATCGGTGTCAATAAGCGTATAAGCCATCTCTCCGCGGCTCTTGTTGGCGATCGCATCAATATTGATCTTGGCATTGCCAAGAATCGTTGAGAACGTACCGATCATATTGGGCTCGTTCTTGTGACAGATGGCAATACGCCCGGCCTTATTAGCGGGACCGAGCGAGCAGGCGGGATAGTTCACCGAGTTGACAATGTTGCCGTTCTCGAGGTAATCGCGCATCTCCTTAACCGCCATTACCGCGCAGTTGTCCTCAGCTTCTTCGGTAGAAGCGCCAAGATGCGGAATCACGATGCACCCCTTCTGTCCGGCCGTGGTCGAATTCGGGAAGTCGGAGACGTACTTACGGACCTTGCCAGATTCAATCGCAGCAAGCACATCCTTCTCGTTGACGAGCGCGTCACGGGCGCAGTTGATAATGATGACCCCGTTCTTCATCATCGCTAGGGTCTCGGCGTTGATCATACCCTTTGTTGAATCAAGGGCAGGAACATGGATGGTAATAAAGTCGCAAGCGCGGTAGATTGCCTCGACATTCTTGCAATGCTTAACGGCGTGATCGAGCTGCCAGGCGGCGTCAACGGAGAGATACGGGTCGTATCCGAAGACCTCCATACCGAGCTCGATCGCAGCATTAGCGACCTTCTGCCCAATCGCACCGAGACCGATGACACCAAGACGCTTGCCAGCGATTTCGGTACCCGCAAAGGCCTTTTTCGCCTTCTCCGCAGTCTTGTTGATCGCCGCGTCATCCTTGTTGGCCTTCACCCAATCGATGCCACCGATAATGTCACGGCTGGCTAGCAGCATCGAGGCGATCACAAGCTCCTTGACGCCATTGGCGTTAGCACCTGGCGTATTGAACACGACGATACCCTGCTTGGCGTATTCAGCGTGCGGGATATTGTTCACTCCAGCGCCTGCACGAGCGACCGCGAGGAGGTTGGCGCCTGGCTTCAGCTCGTCCATCTTGGCCGAACGGACGAATACCGCGTCGGCATCTTCGAATTTCTCGGTACGAACGTAACGCTCGTCGAGGTTCTTGAGTCCGCAATCCGCAATAGGATTGAGGCAATTGTATTTGTAGTTCATTTTCTCCTTACTTTTCCATTTAGAGTTTATCGTGGAAAAATCATCAGCAGACTTCACCGGGTCTCGGGCGGAATCTCAACTGGGAACCAGGTGCGATAATAATTTTCGCGACGCCAACGGTTGCCGGCAGAAGCGTAATCACAGAAGAACACAGACGCCGGATTAGCGCCCTCAGGATTCGCATGATGTGACCCGAGCGGCAATATGGCCGAAAACGTCATCCAAAACTCCTCGGACGGAGTGCGCACCGAAGTGAACGTCGGCATCACCGCACCATCCTTGGCGCCGCCACGGACATCGTCGCCGACACAGCTACGGATAGGCTCGGTAAGATCGCCGTCGTTAAAGCGACTGTCACGCGCCAGCAGGACCGGTCCGCGCGTAAATGCAACATGGTGATCAAGAACGTGCTGCACAACCGGCATATCGAACCTAACCTCCACGATATCTCCGAGCTTCCACACGCGGTCGATCAAAAAGTACGAAGCCGCCATCACTCCGTCAAGCGTCTTGCCGTTCAACTTCACCTGGGTCTTCTCACTCCACGAGGGGATGCGGAGACGGAGCTTCAAGGCTCCTGTGGTGTGACTTACGATACGGACATAATCGGTCCGCGGATAAAGTGCGTACATGTCAAAGCCGGGAACGATCGCCGAACCGTAGAAATTGAAGGTCGCGGTCTTGCCGTCATTCCTGAAGAACTCGCGAAGGAAACAGAGGAACCCTCGCGGACCGTTCGCCGTACAACAGTCAGTGTGCATAAAGCAATGGTTCTGGCCGTGATAACGATTTCCGTTCAACGGCGTATACCCCGCGAATTCCCTGCCGTCCGCCTTCATCGCACCGAGATAGGCGTTGTAGAAGGTGCGCTCAATCTGATCCGCCCACTTCGGATCGTCGGTTACGTCGAGAAGTTTTTCACAGAAGCGCATCCAAGTTGTGGTAACACAGGTCTCCTGTAGCCTGAGATACGGCAGATGCTGCTTGCGCGCTCCGTGATACCATGCTTCGGACGAAGCGCAACCTCCAGCGAGGTTTACCTCCTCCTTGACGATGTCGTTCGCCGTCATGATCGCCGCATCCAGAAGATCCTTACGTCCGGTAACCTCGTAATATTCAATCAAGCCCTGATAGCAGCTCATCATCTCATAAGCCTTGCTACGGCCGTGCTTGCATACATATGCCCAGTCGTCATTCTTCGTGAAATCTTGCCCGTCAACATTGCGATCAGCAACCGAAACCCCCTTCAGCGCGAGATCAAGAAGTCTTGGACCCGAATCCGGCTCGGTCATCCCCTTGACGATATAAGTCGCGAAGTCAAGATACTTCTCCTCCTTCGTGCGCCGATAGAGCCACACGACCGGCTCGAGTATCGAAGAGCTCGCGTATCCTGACCAGTTACCTGTCGTCCAAAGCTCGCGATTACGCCTACCATTCAGACCGATCTCACCGATCACGTAATCGCAAAGCCGCTTAGTGGCATTCAGCACCTTCTCAGCCTCAGCGTCGTCATGGCCCTTAACGTAATCGTAGTAATGCAACAGTCCGAGCATCGTGTACTTCATACCCCAGACATCCCACCCCTCTCCGCAACGGAGCTCATCAGGATAATTGCCGATATAACCACACGGCTCTTGACTCTGCAGCATACGGTCGACTCCGTGTTTGAGATCGTTACCGAGCTTAGCGGAATCGACGTAATATGCATAAGGCACCGCGGAATGCATGTACTTACCCCAGAACTCGGTCTGCCACCATCCCTTGTTCTCGGTTTTCTCCTGATAGGCGGCCGTAATATAATCAACGTCGGTACCGATGACATGCCCCTGAATCATCGCATCAAGGCGATCACCGAGATAGCCCTTCAGCTTAATATCTGGAAGCGATGTCGCAACCGCAGCGGCAAGTATCAGAAATGTCATGCTATTATTCCTTCCGGTGATTTATGTATATTATATCAAAATTTCTTGCTCAGAGCCTCCTGTCGTATTTATGTCATCAAGCTTTGATTGCTCGATTTTCTACACACCTTGCACGTGGCAAGACTCCAGAAACAGCCGCTCTCAAGATATAAAAAACAACGGCGACGAATGTTTCCATTCGCCGCCGTTTACCATACCTATGCTCAGCGCACCAGGCGCTAAGCACAGAACTCAGGCATCAAGCTCGGCCATCGCCGCCTTGCGAGAGAGCTTGATGCGCCCGCGCTGCTCGTCGATGTCGATGCACTTCACCTTGATGATGTCCCCGACCTTGCAGACGCCTTCCATCGACTTGAGGAACTTGTCGGAGAACTCGGAGATGTGGCAGAGACCCTCGAGACCGGGGAGAATCTCGACGAATGCGCCGAAATCCTTGATCGAGGTGACCTTGCCGTCGTAGATCTTGCCGATCTCGGCAGTCGCCGCGACCTTGCCGACTTCGAGCTTGGCGGCATCCATAGACTCCTTCGAGGTCGCGAAGATCGAGACCTTACCGTCGTCGTCGATGTCGATCTGCGCACCCGTCATCTCGACGATCGCGCGGATGTTGCTGCCGCCAGGACCGATCAGCGCACCAATCTTGTCGACAGGAATCTGCATCTCCTCGATGCGCGGCGCGTAAGCGGAAAGCTCGGCGCGCGGAGCGGGAATGACGGACTCCATGAAGTCGATGATCTTCAGACGCGCGTCGTGAGCCGCCTTTACGGCGCCCTCAACGAGATCCCACGTGAGACCACGGAGCTTAAGGTCGACCTGGAAGCCAGTGATGCCCTTGCGGGTGCCGCCAACCTTGAAGTCCATGTCGCCGCAGTGATCTTCAGCGCCGAGAATATCGGTGACGAGAACCTTCTGACTCTGATCGGCGTTCGTGAAGAGGCCGATCGAAATGCCCGCAACCGTACGCTTCAGCGGCACGCCCGCATCCATGAGCGCTAGGCAGCCGTTGCAGATCGACGCCATCGAGCTGGAGCCGTTGGACCCCATGATCTCGGAGACGACGCGGATCGAATACGGGAACTGATCCGGAAGGACTTCCGCAATGGAGCGCTCGGCGAGCGCACCATGACCGATCTCACGACGGCCGGTCGAACCGAGACGGCCGACCTCGCCCGTGCAGTAGGGCGGGAAGTTGTAGTGGAGCATGAAGTTCTTCGAGGGCTCACCGCCGGTGACGGAATCAAGCTCCTGCGCATCCTTCTTCGTGCCAAGCGTGACCGTCGCGAACGACTGGGTCTCGCCACGCGAGAAGATCGCCGAACCGTGGAGACGGGGAAGGACGCCGACCTGCGCGGCGAGCGGACGGATCTCGTGCTGAGCACGACCGTCGATACGCTTGCCGTGAATGAGGACGTTGTTACGGACCGTCTCGATCTCAAGCGCGTCAAAGAGGTGGACGAACTTGACGGCATCGATCTCAGGCCACTTCTCGGAGACCTTCTTGAGGAGATCCTCCTTGATGGCGCTGACCTTGCCTTGACGCTCGAGCTTACCTTTGATGAGGAGCGCGGCAGCGAGAGCCTCGCCGCCTTCCTTGCGAACGAAGTCCATCTGATCGGCAGGCTGCGGGATGTCGGCGATCACCTTGTCAGGCTTGCCGAGCGCACGACGCATCTCGATCTGAAGATCGATAATCTTCTCGACTTCCTCATGAGCGCGCTTAAGCGCCGCGATGAAGTCCTCGTCGGAGATCTCCGAAGCGGAACCCTCCATCATGAGGAACTTGCCGCGGAGACCAGCGTAAAGGAGGTCGATATCGCTCTTCGCCTTCTGCTCGTGGGTCGGGTTAATGACCCACTCGCCATTGACACGGCCGATGCGCACGCATCCGATCGGACCCATGAACGGGATCTCGGAGATGTGAAGCGCGGCCGAAGCGGCGTTCACCGCGAGAAAGTCCGCTTCACGGGTTCCGTCGCACTGGATGAGCGTGCCGTTAACCTGGACGTCGTTGTAGTAACCGTCGGGGAAGAGCGGACGGATCGGACGGTCGCACATGCGCGCCGTGAGGATCTCCTTGCTCGTCGGACGGGCCTCGCGCTTGAAGAATCCGCCCGGGAACTTGCCCGCGGCGTAGAACTTCTCGCGATACTCGCACTGCAGCGGGAAGAAATCAATTCCTTCGCGCGGCGTGTCGGTATTGGTCACCGCCGTAAAGACGGTGTTGTCGCCATAGGAGACGGCGACGGCTCCGGCGGCCTGCTGCGCCAGGAGCCCGGTCTCGATCACGAGGTCCGTCCCCGCGATGTTGACCTTGAACTGTTTCGCACCTTCCATTGGTGTTTGCTTCTTTCTTTTCTTGTTGTCGTTGGTAAATCGCCTACAGGGAAATGAACAAATCCATTAACCTATCCACTATTCCCTATTCACAATTACCTTCGTTAATCGCGTCAGCGATTAACGGCGGATGCCGAGCTTCTTGATGAGATCCTGATACTTCGCCTCATCCTCGCGCTTCAGGTAATCAAGGAGGTTGCGGCGGTTCTGAACCTTGCGGAGGAGGCCGTAGCGAGAAGAGTTGTCCTTCTTATTCGCCTTGAGGTGCTCGGTCAGCGCGGCGATCTCCTTCGTGAGGATCGCGATCTGGACTTCGCTCGAACCGGTATCACGGTCATGGCGCTGGAACTCGTTCTTGATGGCGGCTTTATCGACTTTCATTTTTATTTTCTTTCTATTTCATCTGCAAACCGGGAAGCCACGTCGTGGTACAGAGAAAACCAAAACGGTTTTCATAAGCCCACGACAGGGAATAACCTCCTGAGACAGTCGCAGAACGAGCATAATATATCAAAAAGACGACGTTTCTGTCAATCCACCCTTATCCTGGAGTCTCCCCAAAATTTCAGGCCTGCCGCGCCCCTTCCCGAAAAGGACGTGC
>CAMGEN010000018.1:0-35919 GCA_946055075.1 uncultured Verrucomicrobiota bacterium
ATTCAGGTTCTAGTGCCGCAAGGCTTGTGGGTTCAAGTCCCACCAGGTGCACCAAGAAGCTGGCCCCTTCGTCTATCGGCTAGGACATCTGGTTCTCATCCAGGTAAGAGCGGTCCGACTCCGCTAGGGGCTGCCAAATGGCAGAATGAAAAAAGCGCTTAAAGCAATCGGAAAGACGGTGAAGTTGATCTTCATCGTCTTTTGCGTTTTCGTCGGGACGTTGTTTTTTCGCCAGCAGCGTATTCCCCGCGATTGGGTAGAAGCTATCTGTAGTCGGCTTTCAACAGACCGGATAATCATAACTTGCGATTCCGTGTCTGTAGGTTTCATTGATGGTTTTCATTTCGGCAATCTTCGTGCTTACGATCGCGAGCGCCGCGATAATCTTAAGCCGATGTTTTCATCTGATTCCGTTTCTGTGTTTATGTTTCCATGGAAGATCCGGATTGTAGGCGCGAAATTTCCGCGGTTGCATGATGGGTATTATTTTCCTGATCCTGAAGATTCTCCGTTCGTCCCTGATCGTAATTCCGACTTCGATATCGCGAAGCTGGAGCTACCGAGGATGCCATCGTTCACGCTTGAGCTCATACGTCCAGAGATCCTGGGTATTGCGCCAGAGAAGGTTACCGCGAGCGTATCACTTGGGTTGCAGAAGGTGGATGTTCAGTCGATTCGTCTTGATTGGCCAGATCAGGACAGGCGGATGTGGTTGGATGGATATTGCACTATGGATTTTGCTTCGAGGCTAGTTATCGGTGAAGTCTCTGGAACGGCGCGACAGGAGCATATCCGTCCGTTACTGGTGGCACTTGATCTTCCTGGTTCGTACGAATACATGGGTGGCTATCCGGATACGGGTACATCCGGGTTCACCGAGGTGATCGGTCCTGTTCCTGCGTCCTGTTTCTGGAAGGTGGATCTCGCGACCAGCGAGTTTAATCTTGAACTTGATCTGCATCCGGTGATGGGGCGTTATAACAATGTCAGGTTACAGCGGGCTGACGGAAAAGTCGGTATACACGTGTACTTCACCGACGAATACATGGGTTATGACATCACCGTGGGGCCTCTTACCGCGGTTGATCTCAAGGGTAGGCTGTTTGGTGGATGTCTTACGGTGCATAGCACGAACGATGTCAACTGCCTGGAGTTCGATGCGCATAGTGAACTCGAGAAGCAGGATACTCTTGATATCATGGGCTATCTCAATAAGGGCACCTTGGATGTGTTGAAGTGCGATACTCCTGTGCGAGTGACGGCGAAGGGTGTTTTCAATTGCAATGACGCAAATATTCCTAATAATGATTTTGGAGGGCATGTCGAGTGCGATAAGGGGGCGTTCGTTGGCGAGGGATTCAAGGATTTGAAGCTGGATTATCATTTGCGCGGAAGTGAAATCACCTTTACGAACGTTACGGCAAAAGGGGTGATCGGCGGCGATGCTTGCGGTTATGCGGTGTTTCATGTGCCGATTGCCGAAGGTGACGAGGACTTTTATGGGTATGGATCGGTCTGCATCAAGAACGGTAAGCTGGTTCAGGTTCCGCTGTTCTCCGTCCTGACCGCTGCTCTGGCGGAAAATGTTCCCGGCATCGAAAAGCTGGTGAATCAGAGCGAGGCATGCTGCGATTTTACGATCTCCAACGGTGTTTTCCGGACCGAGAATCTGGTTGTTGAAGGAGCGCTTTTCAGTATCCGGCTTAGCGGTTTTTGTGATTTGACGACCGAAGAGATCGATTTCGTCGCGCATTGTACGGTCATGAAGAAGGAGTCGGTCCTCGGTAAATATCTGATTCAGCCGGTGTTATGGCCGTTTACCAAGTTTCTAACCGAGTTCGAGGTGACGGGAAAGGCCCGTGACCCTAAATTGCGCAACACTTCGGTAAAGGGCTTTACTGATAAGGCCGGAGAGCTGACTACGAAGGCCGGCAATTTTATAAAGGACATGATTATCCGATGAATCTAACCTCTCCCAGCCAGGTCAAGTCGTGGTGTATCGAGAATGGGTTTCATCCTAACAAAACGCTAGGGCAGAATTTTTTGATTGACCAGAATGCGCTGAAGGCGATTGTTGACAGCGGGCTGGAGAAGGTGCAGGGTGCGGAGTGCAGGGTGCTGGAGATCGGTCCGGGAATGGGTGTATTGACCGAGGAGATGCTCAAGCGCGGTTGTAAGGTCACGGCGATAGAGAAGGATCCTGTTCTTGCAGAGCGCCTCGAAAAAGAGAGATTGGCGAAGATTGAAGCTGAAGAGTGGTGGAGGAAACTAGAGCTGTTTACAGGCGACGCCTTGGATGTTATAGGCGATTCAATGAGGAAAATCGAGAGTCCGCTGTCGACCTCTGTCTATAACCTTGACCTTCATTCGTTCGACTGCATGATCTCGAATCTGCCGTATCAGGCGGGGACGCGGATTCTTCTCGAGCTCGTGCAGGCACGGACCATTCCGGTGATCACCGCGCTTGTTCAGACTGAAGTTGCGGAACGGCTCGCGGCGAAAGAGGGATCAAAAGTTCGCGGACTTGCCGGGGTGTGGGCTCAACTTGATTATGACGTCGCGATTACGCGAAAGGTGTCTGAGAGCTGCTTCTGGCCGCGTCCCGAAATCGGGTCAAGCGTCGTGCGGCTAATTCGCCATGATCGTAATGTTAATCTTTCCGCGAAGGAACGCGTGATTTTTCATCGTTTGACGAAAAAGGCATTTGAACATCGTCGCAAACAGCTTGGCAGCATATTCAAAGATATGATACAATCTACTGCCAGAGCCGAGGAGCTCACTAATCAAGATTGGATAAACCTAACGAAAGGACTCGCACAAAATGAAGACGCCTGAAGAATTTCTTAAGGATAACGGTTTCGTCGCCGCGGCGGATATTGATCGCGCGGGAATGATCTCGACTTTTCTTTCCGAAATGGAGAAGGGCCTTGCCGGTGAAAAGAGCTCGCTCTTGATGATTCCGACTTATGTAGGTGTGGACGGGAAGATCCCTCAGGGTTCAAAGGCGCTGGTTCTCGATGCCGGCGGCACTAATTTCCGCGGCGGCATTGTCACTATTCCGCCGGCGGTTACCGATAAGGAGAATCAGCCGATGCCCGGCACCAAGGGCGAGGTTGACGAGGAGGCTTTCTATAACGCGTTCGCGTCAGAGGTGAAGCGACTTGAGGGTAAGGCCACTGTTGAAAAGATCGGCTGGTGCTTCTCCTATCCTGCGGATGCCACTCCGGATCTCGATGCGAAGCTGATCGCATGGACAAAGGGCATCAAGGCTCCGGCGATCGTCGGTCAGCATGTCGGCGCCGAGCTCCTGAAGCGCACTGGCGGCAAGGGTGTTGCCGTCGTCAACGACACGGTCGCGACGTTGCTTGCCGCGAAGGCCACTGAAGGCGACAAGACCTATTCTTCATACATTGGCTTCATTCTCGGCACTGGTACCAATTCCGCCTACGTCGAGAAGAACAAGAACATCACCAAGACGCCGGGTCTCGATCCGGATGGCTCGATGATCATCAATGCGGAATCCGGCGGCTTTGACAAGTTTGAACGTAGCGCGTTTGATATTGCCGCCGACAACAAGACCGGTGCGCCTGGTTTCCATGTCTTTGAAAAACTCATTTCCGGGGCGTATCTTGGTCCGATCGGGCTTGAGATTTACAAGGCCGCCGCCAAGGAGGGATTCTTCTCTAAGTCAGCAGCGGACAAGATCGCCGGGCTCGGCTCGCTTGAAACGATGGATTTCGATAATTTCTGCGCCGGATTCAAAAAGCCTGGTCGTGACAACGTGCTGGATGCCATCTTCGCTGACGAAGCCGATGCCAAGATTGCCAAGCGACTCGGTATTCCCGTCTTCGAGCGCGCCGCCGTCCTTACCGCGGTGCATCTCGCGGCCTTCGTCATTAAGTCTGGTGAGGGCGTCAGCGCCGATGCTCCGGTTGCGATTAATGCGGACGGTTCCACTTATTATAAGACCCGCGCGATTCCTTTCGCGCAGACCGTCACCAAGGAGCTTGATGAGATGCTCGTCAAGCGTCGTAACATCCACTATGTCATCACCCCGCAGGTAGACGATGCTCCAATGGTTGGTGCTGGCATTGCCGCGATGCTCTGAAATAGTGAACGCTAAAGAGAAAGGTGAAAGAGTAAGAATGGGAGAGTGCATTGGTTGTAACATGAAAAAGCTGTCTTTTTGCTTTTTCACCTTTGTTTTTCTGCTTTTGCTCCCGACTTCGACTGTTACAGCAGTCGAAGTCGATGGTATCGCCGCTCAGGTCGGTTCGCAAACGATACTCCGAAGTGAAGTTTACGAGGAGATGCGTCGCAACAGAATGGATCAGTCGCAGTACGCCAAGGCTCGTAACGAGATGATTGACCGCAAACTGATTCTCAAGGCGGCGCAGGATTCGAAGATGACCATGCAAGAGTGGGTTGTTGAGAACCGTATTCGGGAAATCGTCCAGCGGTCGTTCGGCGGCGATCGCAACAAACTGATGGATGTGTTGGCTGCCCAGAAGGTCTCGTATCCGGAGTGGCGTCAGCGCATGAAGGACGATATGATTGTCGGTGCGATGCGTTGGCAGATCGTAGACAAGAACGTCGACGCTACGCCCGGGGATATGCGCGAGGAATTCAAGAATCATCCTGAGCGTTATTCGGTTGGAGGCAAGGTTACGCTGTCCATAATCTTGTTGCGCCCTGAAGATCTTGGCAAGCGTGAAGAGGTGATGTCCGCGATCAAGACCAATTCCTTCTCCGAAGTCGCTAAGCGGTATTCTGCTGGAAGTCATGCGTCTGAAGGTGGCCTCTGGAAGGACATTGATCCCGTGGAGTGTTTCCGCACGGAGGTCTGTGATGTCATTGCGAAAATGCCGTTGATGACCATTAGTTCCTGGATTGAGCTGGATGGTTGGAGTTATCTCATTCGCAAAGAGGCCGAAACGCCCTCTAAGCAGTTGTCCTTTGATGAGGCGTACGATAAGGTCGACGCCAATGTCCGCGAGGCCAAGGCGAAGCAGATATATCTCGACTGGATCAGGCGCCTTCGTTCCGAAAGCTATATCAAAATCTACTGATGAAGAAGTCAGCTTCCGAATCGCTCGCCCTCGTATCGCTGGGGTGTGCGAAGAATGCGGTTGATCTGCAGGTGATGGTGGGCAATCTGCTCAAGCAAGGGTATGCGCTTTCTCCTGATCCCGATCATGCGGATACCGTCATCGTCAACACCTGTTCCTTTATCGAGTCCGCACGTGAAGAGGCCGAGGCTGAGATCTGCCGGGCTCTTGAACTCAAGCGACGGGGCAATTTCAAGAAGGTTGTCGTGACCGGCTGCTATCCTCAGCGATACCCGCAGGCGGTGGCGAAGTTCCCCGGAGTCGACGAATGGATCGGGGTGCCAAAGGAATGGATCGAGCCTGGGCTCCCCGCGCTCCGTTTCACCGGTAAGGCCTTTGCATATCTGAAGATTGCCGAAGGCTGTGCGCATCGTTGCTCGTATTGTGCGATTCCAGCTATTCGCGGCAAGTACCGCAGTCGTTCGATGGCGTCCATTATCCGTGAGGCGAAGGCGCTCTTGGCGAGCGGCTGTCGTGAGCTGGATATTGTTGCACAGGATCCGATGCTCTGGAGGGAGGAAGTGGTAGTGGGAAGTGGTAGTGGTAGAAAGACGCTACGGCTGACGGATCTGCTGTGGAAACTCGATAAGTTGCCGGGCGATTTCTGGATCCGGGTGCTTTATTCCTATCCGAGCGAGATCGATGAGGACTACATCGTCTGGATGATGACCGCGAAGCACGCGGTAAAATACGTTGACGTTCCGTTGCAGCATACGGTCCCAGAGGTCCTTGAGCTGATGAACCGCAAGCAGGCGATCGACGCCTCTCTTTCCGTAGTTGATACGCTCCGTTCGCTGATGCCCGAGATAACGCTTCGCACCACGATCATGACTGGATTTCCAGGTGAGACCGCGCGCCGGTTCGATGTTCTGCGTAGCGATTTGAAGCGCATGCAATTCGATCATCTCGGCGCATTTGCGTATTCTCCCGAGGAGGGTACTAAGGGCGCACTTATGAAGGGACGTCCTTCGCGCACGGTTGCCATGGAGCGCGAACGGATAATCATGGACGACGCCGAGAAGCTCTGGAAAGTGCGTTCACGTCGTTTGCTCGGAAGGATCTTCAGGGCTTTGGTTGTCGCTCCTGGAGTCGCTCGCATGGAGTCTCAGGCGCCAGATGTGGATGGTGTGACCCGCCTTGTTTCTGGCGGGAGGATGATCTCGTCTCCTCAGGTTGGAGATTTCGTCAACGTCAAGTTGTCCAAGGTGAAAGGGTTCGATTTCGTAGGAGAGGTGGTATGATCAGAGAGAAGCTTGGAAGCCGCATCGGATTCATTCTGCTCAGCGCTGGTTGTGCGATCGGCATTGGTAATGTCTGGCGTTTCCCTTACATCTGCGGGCAGAACGGCGGCGGGTGGTTTGTTGCGATCTACATATTCTTTCTGGCTATTCTCGGTCTTCCGGTGATGATCATGGAGTTTGCGACTGGTCGAGGTGCTCAGCGCTCGATCGCCGGGTTGCACGGAGTGCTTTCCAAAAACCGGCTCTGGTCCGTTCACGGTCTCGCCGGCACACTTGGCAACATCTGCCTGATGATGTTCTATACTTCGGTGGCCGGCTGGATGCTGATCTATCTCTGGAAGAGCGCCAGCGGAGCGTTTTCCGGACTTGATGCCGCTGCCGTGGGCGGAGTGTTCGGCAGTATGCTCGGCGATTGGAAAATTCAGACCGTGGCGATGCTGGCCGTGACGCTCGGATCCTCGATGGTCGTCGCGATCGGACTTCAGAAGGGGCTCGAAAGAGTGTCGAAACTGATCATGCTCTCGCTGCTCATCCTAATCGTCGTCCTTGCCTTTCGGTCGATAATGCTTCCTGGGGCAGCCAAGGGACTCGAGTTCTACCTCGTTCCGTCGCTATCCAGAATGCGTTCGGTCGGCATCGGCAAGGTTGTCGTGGAGGCGATGAATCACGCTTTCTTCACGCTGTCGCTCGGCATTGGCGCGATGGCGATCTTTGGCAGCTATATTGAGAAGTCGCACACGCTCCTTGGGGAGGCGGTGCATGTTGCGGTCCTGGATACGGTGGTCGCGATTTCGGCCGGGCTCATCATCTTCCCAGCGTGTTTTTCCTGCGGTGTGGAGCCCGGACAAGGCCCGGGGCTTATCTTCGCTACGCTACCGAACGTCTTTAACCTGATGCCGCTTGGAAGACTGTGGGGAACACTATTCTTCCTCTTCATGTCTTTTGCCGCGATCACCACCGTTCTCGCTGTCTTTGAGACGATACTCGGATCGTTTGTAGACTACACGGGAATGTCTCGCCGCAAGGCCGCCTTGATACTCGGCATCGCCATTCCGCTGATGTCTATGCCGTGCATTCTCGGATTCAACCTCTGGAGCGGCTTCGAGCCGTTCGGAAAGGGCAGCTGCGTCCTCGACCTCGAGGACTTCGTCGTCTCCGATCTCCTGTTGCCTCTCGGTTCGCTTGCGTTCGCGCTGTTCTGCTGCCACCGTTACGGGTGGGGCTGGGAGAAGTTCTTGGCGGAGACCAATACGGGATCCGGCCCGAAGTTCCCCGACAAGCTTCGCGTCTACTGTGCTTACGGGCTGCCGTTGGTCATCGTTTCGGTCTTCGTCATCGGACTCCTCAAGCGCTTTGGTTTCCTGACTCGTTTCGGACTCTGACACTCCATTCTCAACCTCTACCTATAACCTTGACCTTTTTAATATGCCTGTCTACGTATACGAGGCGAAGAACGCCAAGAAATCCTGCCAGAAGTGCAAGGGCGGCTTTGAGATCGCGCAGCATCTGTCGGACGACAAGCTCACGAAGTGTCCCGACTGCGGCGCTGAGATATACAGAGTCATTCAGGCTCCCGGTCTCGCGCATTCGCAGACCGATCTTCATTACCGCGCCAAACGCGCCGGCTTTCACACCTTGAAGCGCGTCGACAAAGGCGCTTACGAGAAGCTTTACTGAAGGCTACCGACACCAGAAAGATGCGATTATGTGTAGGTCTGTGAAGAATGTGTTCTGGACGCTTTTGTGCGTTCTGTTGTCGTTTTTGTCTGCCTTCGCTGAAGATAAGAAGATCATTCCGCGAGGATTCGAGTGCTCGGACGAGCGGTTGAACGAACTGCATCGCGCCTGTTGTCGTCTGGCCCGGGAGAATCTTGAAAGCGCGAAGGGCGAGATGGATCTCCGCAGCCTTCCAGGTTGCGGGATCGATGCCGCAGCCTGCGCCGCCGCTTTCGCCAACAACCTTGATATGCGGGACTTCTATGGCAAGTTGGTGAGACAGTATCTCGCCGAGGCCGAGTCCGAAGGCTGGTGCGAGAAGGTCGAACCTTCCAGAGACTGGTTTGTCGCCGTGCCTGCGGTACTTGAGGTTCTTTATCGCTATTACGGTGCACGTGATATTGTCGCCGAGGCGCATCCGGCGGTGTTGCGTTGTGCGAGGTTCCTGCTGTCTCGATATCCGGACGGCGTCATTCCAGTCGGCTTTGCGGAACGTTTCGTGCGCGATAAGACGACAACTGCTGAGATCAACGCCCAGCTGATGTGGCTTTGCTATCTTGATTTTGTCGTGCGGAGTTGCGGATGGCTGGAGCATCGTGAGACCGAGACGTGGCGGACGACGGCGGCGAAGATGCGGACGGCGTTTCGGGAGCGGCATTATCACAAGGAGCTGACGATAATCGGAGAGGGACCGGCGGCTCCTTCCGCGCACGCGGCGGGACTGGTTCTCGGGGTCTTCGAACAGTTAGAGCGTCCTCGGGCACATGGGCGGATGTGCCTTTCTGTCCGCAATAGTCCGGAAGGAATCACGACCGGCGAGCAGACCACTCGGATGATGCTCGGAGAGGTTTCGCGTCACGAGAAGTTCGAGGTGGCGGCGAATGCGGTGCAACGGTGCAAGGACCTGGAGGAAAAATACCTCATCGGCAGCATTGACGACTGGCTTTTCGGCTATGTGCTCGGAATCCGCGTCGCTGAAGATGCCGTCGGCGGCAATCGCGTCATTTTCCGTTATCCGCAATCGGCAGGCGGCATCACCTGGGCGAAAGGATCGATCGAAACTAGATGCGGCACCGTCTACCGTTCGTGGATAGCCGATGCTAAGGGGAATGTCATCGAGTCGCACGGATGTACGGGTGATGTCGAGATGGTGAACGAACTTGACGAACCATATCCTGAGAAAGAGGAAGAGGAATTCGCTCCGTATTTCGATGTTTCGTTCGGTACCGGATTGAACAACAGGAGGATTGAGTTTCGTTTACGCGATCCTTCTGTCGTGCCGGAGATCCCTGTTCGCGAAATACAGGGAGACCGGATGGAGGTCGTCCGCGGTGACACCGTTTTCCTGAGGTTTTATCACGAGGGAAAGGATAAGCCGGTGCGGGAGTACGAGTTCATTCCCGGCGCGACGGTCATGAAGATCCTTTATCGTTACGAAGGAACGCTGAAGAATGAAGTGCGATACGTTTTCGAGCCGGACGGAACCATGGTCAAGGAGCATTGCGGATCGGACGGACGGCTGCTTGAGCGCATATCGCTTTTCAAGCGTCAGATCGGCAAGACACGGTATGTCCGTACCGTCAAGGGCGATGTTGTCAAAGAGTGGCATGATAAGTTTCTCGACAATATCGGATTCAGGACCGTCTTCGAGTCCTCCGGCACCGGAACGAATCAGGAGTGGATCAGCTACGGCTACTATACTTCCGGAATCGGACTCGGATCGGTGCGCTCGAAACTTTGTTCGGACGGAAGCTGGACGATGTACGAGTACTCTCCGATCACGACTCCGGGTATCAGGAATAAACGGCAGTTCACCTATGAGTCCGCTGTAGTCACTCCAATCGACCGTGCGGAAGCGGTGACGAATGCCGATGGGTGTGTCATCGGTTTCGTCGGCAAGGCGAAACGGATTGAGTACGATTACGAACCCGTCGATTTCAAGGACAACGGCGAGTTCAGGCCTTCGGTTCCGAGGAGAACCGTGGTCTGGGAACTGTCGGATGATGGTATGCGCAAGGAGCTGTCCCGTGAGTATTTTGCCGCGATTCCGGTCGCGGACAATGACAAGTACAGGACGCTCGTCCGGGAGAAGACGACGCGTCCCGGCGCCCCTTACGGAGATCCTGCGAACGAACGCAAATCCTCTTTCTTCAACGGCCGTAGCGAGTCTGATTCCATTCCTGTGCGGGAATGCGCATCATTTAACGGCGAGGACGGAATATGGTGGGCGACGACGGAGTATGACGTTCCGGTTGACGCGCCGGGCGGCATCCCCTACGAGACGGTCATCCGCCGTAGCATCGAGAATCCTCGTGGTCGCGTGATGCGAGAGGAGGAGTGGATCCTGTTGCCTGAAGGGGGACGCGAGCTGCTGACCTGGAGGAACTACACGCGCGACGCCGACGGACACGAAATCTCTGTGGAGACGTCTGCAGGCGAGACCGCAACGAAGAAGTGGGACGATCACAACCTCGTCTCGTCGCGTGATGAGGACGGACTGGTCCGTAATTACGGATATGACGCGATCGACAGGCTGACCCACGCCGACGGCAATGTCTATGATCATAATTTGGCGTACGACCTCGGGTCGTATGTGACCAATGTCCATGGCTCGGTATACGGACTCCGCTACGACTATTCACTTGCACATAACGATGCCGGACACTATACGGATGTCAACGGAGAACCCGGTGAGAAGTACGAAACGGAAACGGACGCTGACGGTGTCGTCCGGACGCGTCTTAACGGAAAACTGCTTACATCGTCCGTAACCAGGAACGGAGTCACGACGACATATTTAGGACCTAAAGGACTCGAATCTCCTCGTTGGCGTAGCTGGTTTTGCGATCCGGACGGGCGATATTCGGTCCTGACGATGCCCAGGGTTGGCGGCGGGGTCGTGTCAGTAACGAATCGTTACGACCGCAAGCGTGATGACGAGAAGTGGGAGACCAAGACGCGCTACGACAAGATCCGCGGCTGCTGGTGGAGGACGCGTCGGACAGAGATTGTCAGCGGAACAAACCGTACGTTCCGCAGCGGTTCTCGCGAGCGCATTACCGGACGTCGCGTGGACGGCGCGGAGGAGCGAGTGACCTTGGATGAAAAAGGTCATGAGACTCGTTACCTCGTGTTCCGTGACGCGGTATCGAAGGTCTCTACAGAAATCGTGACCCGTCCGACTGCATCAAGTCCTTCGGTTAACGTCACCTCGAACGGCGTCACGGTCATGTCCGTTTCTCCATCCGGCGTGACGAACCGATTCGAACGCGGATTCCAAGGCCGGCTCGTGTCGGAAACGGATGGTCGCGGCGGAGTGACGCGGTTCGAATACGATCGTGACGGACGCATGTGCGCGAAGACCGACCGCTGCGGCGCGAAACGGATCTATCGAGAAGACCGTCGCGGACGGCTGATGTCGATGGTGTGTCCGTCGGGACTTGAAGTCAGCTTCCGTCACGATGACTTCGGTCGGATTGTCGAAACCGTCGCTGGAAACACACGGGTGGTAAACACGTATGACGACTACGGAGATCTGGTTAAACGCGTCACGGTCGTTGACGGTAAGACGACGGATGTCGTCGAGTTCGGATATGACGAGCCGACCGGACTGCTTTTGAATCGCATCGACAACGGACGGCGGACGGACTGGACTTATGATGCCGAAAATAAGGTCCGTACTGTCGGCGGCGTCGATGTGGCCGCATATCTGACCGCGCGAACCAACGGACTTGAAATCGTCCGTGATGATTTCGGTCGTGCGGTTTCCTATGCGGTCAAAGGGGTTCGCAAACTGAGTCAGAAGTATGACCCCGTGACCGGACGTCTGGCGTCCGTCGCCGTTGATGGTCTCGGCGAGGTCCGAGTTTCATATCTCGCAGGAACCGATCTCATCGAGACCTTGCGTTATCCCGACGGACGGACCGCGACGTTCCGTTATGATGCGGAAGACCGTCCTCTGTGTGTGGAGTGGAAGGGCGGCGATGGCGCAGAAGAAATCTTTGAATCTCCCCCCGTGAAGGAGTGGGAGCCGTCGGAAATCGATGCCGGACCAGATTTTAAAGAGCCGGCTTTGGTCGACGATCCGAGGGTCTACGTGCTTGACGGAGGGCTTGATTGGCCTATTGCAAGAAAAGGTGCCGATGACAAGCTGCGCTGGTGCCGTCTTGATGCCACGCTGAAGGAGGTGGAGTGATGAAAAACCTCGCCGTGATCGTTTCAGTGGCGTTTTCCTCCGTGCTCGGTTGGACGGCATTCGCCGCGTTGCCGTTCAAAGTCAGTTGCGAGACCATCGACTTCGGCGAGGTTCCGGTCCGCGGATCGGTTACCCGACAGTTCAAGGTCTGCAATCTTTCGGATGAGTATCTGCCGGTTAGGCGCATAGCCGCCGATGAAGGATTGGACGTATTCCTCTTCGAAGACATCATGGATCCGAAGCGGACGATTTCGGTCGAGGTCTCGCTTCGCGGCGGAGACAGGCCAGGACCGGTGTCCGGTGTCGTCCGGCTGACGGTCGGAGGCATCGAAGACATGACGGCGGACATCCGATTCAAGGGTATGGTCGTGGACGGAGATTCGGGGGTGTCGTATCCGATGCCTCGGTTCAACGTCCCGGGTGTTCATCCGACCGTCAAGAACGGCGAGCGTGTCGCGTGGACATGTCCTGAACGCACCGAACTTTATCTCAATGCTCTGCACGGGACGAATCGTCTGCAGATCGCACGGGGAATGATCGATGCTGCCGGGTCGGAGTTGAATCCTGAAGCCAGGAACCGGGTCACGCTGATGTGCTGTAAGGTGTATTATCGGGTTATGCGGGAATTGTTTGTCCAGCGGCTTGGCTCCGATGATGAACGTCGGGCTGCATTGGCGATGCCGAATCTGTCGTGGGACTATGAGTTGTCCGTCGCGAAACGCGATTTTGCCGAGGAGCCGGAAAGACGGCGGCGTGAAGAACTGAGGAAAAGGCAGGCCGCGGAGGCGGCTCGGTTGAGAAGAGAGGCGATCGAGAATGCGCATAAGGAGGCGAAGAAACGCAAGGAGGAGCAGGCGAGGCGCTGGGCGGAACTTCAGGCGGAACAGACCGCACGTGAGTCTGAGTATAAGGAGGAAAGATTCTGGAGACGGGTCGGACTCCCGGGGTTGAAGCTCGCTCCGGTGTGGAAGGAGTACATCGATGGTGACGGGCGTGCCTACGCCGATAACGAGCATTTCAAGACGAATGTGTTTATGCCGTTTTTCATCAAGGAGTTCGGTGTTGACCGTGAAACGAAGTTCCGTGATGAACTGGTGAAACTGCTGGAAACCGAATTCGCCGATCTTCTGTGTCACACTGGGGATTCCACGAATCGGGTCAGGAATCTTGAACGCGGAGAGTTCTGCTTGGATCATTCCCATGAGAAGGCTCAGGATATGTGCGTTCAGTTATGGAAGAAGGGATGTAAGAGTCCGTTGGTTAATGCGATTTGCGTATATGCCAATAAGGGCTTGCCGGCGCGATCCATTACGGGGCCTGACGGAAAGCGGCAGTGGTTGCTGTTCTACGACTATACCGCTGATGACCTGCCGAAAGGTCGTGATGGACTTGCATTGAGGTTTTTCCGCGAGGCGAACGGATCCGGGCAAAGGATTAAAGTGAACAAGAATTTCGCGGAAGACCGTGGTAAGGCGCTCTGCGAATGGTGCAAGGCTCTTGAAAAGGAAGGCGCACGACCCGAGCAGTGGCGTTGCGTGATGTTGATGACGCTGCGATTCCTCGGACGAGGGGCCGTCAGTGTCAAGGGCAGTGCTCCGGTTCGCCCGGATGTTCAGCTTGCCGATGCGCTGGAAAAAGCGAATTGCGCCCCGGTTCTCGTCCGTATGTTCCGTGAGGAGCCGGTGTATACAGGCGAATACTGATGCGCCGTACCGCGTCTCCGACACTACCCGAAGGAGTATTGCCGCTTCCGGCCGTTTCTTGTTATTATAGTCGCATAATCAACCAATGGAGGTCATTGAAGTGAAGAATATTGTCGTTTCGGTTTGTGCGGCTGCGGTTGCGTTCGGCGCTTTTGCCGCGGATAAGCAGGATAAGGATCCGCGCGAGACCTATTCGACGGACGGATGGAAGCTTTCGTGGAGCGAGGAGTTCGACAAGGACGGTCTCGTCGACGAGAACACCTGGAACTACGAAGTCGGATTTGTTCGTAACCATGAGCCGCAGTATTACACTCGCGCCCGTAAGGAGAACTGCTGCGTGAAAGACGGCGTCCTGACGATCACGGCCCGTAAGGAACCGTGGCAGAACGAGTTCTACGGCAAGCAGAAGAGCGGCTGGAAGTACGGCATCAAGGAGGCGAAGTACACGTCCGCCGACATCACCACCAAGCGCACCTTCCTTTACGGACGTATCGAGATCCGCGCGCAGCTGCCGAACGGACAGGGCGCGTGGCCTGCCCTCTGGACACTCGGCGATTCGCTCCGCAAGGATCCGAAGGACCCCGATTACTGGAACTGGCCGTGTAGCGGCGAGATGGATATCGTCGAGATCTGGGGTAATCAGCCCAATCGCGTCGCGGCGTGCTTCCACACTTCGACGGACGGCTTCAAGCAGAAGGCGAACGAACATCACAAGGTGGTCGGCGGCGGAGATATCCGTTGCACCGGCGAGATGGATCCGAACAACGGCTTCCACACCTACACGCTCGACTGGTACGAGGACAAGGTCATCATCTTCTACGACGGCAGGCAGTACGGCAAGTGCGATCTCAAGCGCGCTGATTGGAAGGACGGCTCCAATCCTTTCCGCAAGCCGCACTTCCTGTTGATGAACCTCGCCCTCGGTGGATGGGGTAACGGCGTTTACGACGTCGACACGCCTCAGATGCGCGAGAAGAAGGGTCCAGACGGCAAGGTTCTCAAGGACAAGAACGGCAAGAAGATCATGGAGCCGACCGGGAAGATCATTCCCGCGGCCAAGTTCCCGATGGAAATGAAAGTCGACTGGGTCCGTTATTACGAACGGTCGAAATAATTTGGAGGTCGGATATCCCCCGAGGCGAAGCCGAGCTGCCGAAGGCAGGCGCAATGCGGGGTGCGCCGCGCCCCGACAATAGAACCGCACCTCTATCGGTGGTTGACAGGTGATGCCGAATATGCCATAATCTTCATTAACAAAATGGCAGTTAAGTTAATGGAGATTATGTAATGAAGTTCTTTGATCGTGAATCCGAGACGGCGGAGTTGCGCAGGATACGTGATGCAAGTGAGAGGTCCAGTCGCTTTACTGTGTTGACCGGACGGCGGCGTGTCGGCAAGACGGAACTCATACACCACGCCTTGTCGGATCGTCCGTACATCTACTGGTATGTCACCCGAAGCGTGGAGAGGGCGCTCGTCGCGACTTTTCAGGAGGAGGCCGAACGCGTGCTCGGCGTTCGTCTGCCGGCCCGCGTCGAAACCGTGTCCGCGCTGTTCTCGTGGGTGATGGAGGAGTCGCTACGTCAGCATGTTACGCTGGTGATTGACGAATTCCAGGAATTCGCGCGCATTGATTCCGGGATTTTCAGCGAGATGGCCGCCGTCTGGGATCGTCTGCACAAGAAGGCCAGGATCAATCTTATCGTGAGCGGAAGCGTTAATCGGCTGATGAACCGCATCTTCTTCGATGACGGTGAACCGCTTTACGGACGGAATACCGGCAAGATCATGCTGAGGCCGTTTCGTATTTCCGTCCTGAAGAAGATTCTTGCCGCGTATTCACCGCGAGGGCATTACAGTCCCGAAGACCTGCTGACCCTCTGGACCATGACGGGAGGCGTTGCAAGATATGTGGAGCAATTCATCGACGATGGTGCCGTGACGAGCAGGGCCATGCTGGATTCCGCGTTTCGGCAGAGTTCGCCGGTACTGGATGAGGGCAAGGTTGTGCTTATCCAGGAGTTCGGTAAGGACTATGGCACGTATTTTTCGATTCTAGCGGCGGTTGCGAGCGGTCGGACGAGCTATGGCGAGATCAAGAACGAGTTAGGGGTCGAGCCCGGCGCCTACCTAGACAAACTCGAACGTGATTACGGGATCCTCGAGCGAAAGATGCCGTTCAACGCCGCGCCGAAAGGGAAAAACGGACAGTACAAGATCGAGGACCGTTTCTTTCGGTTCTGGTTCCGGTTCGTCTACAAGTACCAGTATCTCGTCGAGTCAGGACGCTTCTTAGAGCTGAGGAAGGTCGTCGACCGTGATTTTAAGATTTATTCCGGAGAGTCGCTTGAAAGCTATTTCCGTGCAATGTTTCTCGAGCGCGAGAGTTACACGCGTGTCGGCGGTTGGTGGGATCGGAAGGGTGAAAATGAGATTGACCTTGTCGCCGAGGATGAGTTGGGGAAACGGCTGGACTTCTATGAGGTCAAGCGCGACGTCCGTGACATCAGGCTGTCGCTGCTGGATGGAAAGACGAACGCGTATTTCGAAAAGAACGGCATGCCCAAGAAGGGATGGACGGTTCGTCGTCTCGGGCTTTCGCTGAAGGATATGTAGGTTTCTCCCCGACATACTACCTGAAAGTGTAGTATCGGTTTCTTGATCGCTGATCACCAACTTGGGGGACTTTATGGTATAATAACTGGCGTATGGATATTCAGGACATAGTCAATTCGGAGGATGTGAAGTTCATAATGGATAACTACAGGAGCATGTGCTTCTGGAGCTTTCCAGAGGATTTTATGCCTCAGAACAAGGAGCAGCTGGTGTTGGCTTTAGAATGTCTTGAACGTTATGGTGATCGTGATGCTTACTGCAAGGCGGGGGAGATCCGTCAATGGCTTTAACAGGTTTTCAGAGTGAGTTGCTTCGCCTGCTTGCGAAGAACAGGATTGAGAATCCGGAGAGCTATGTCGCGTGAGGTCTGGCGTTAAACCACAGACTTGGAACGCCTCGTATATCTCGAGATATTGACATTTTCCATGATTCAAAGGAAGCGATGCGACGGAGTTGGGAGGAAGATAGGAAGACTCTTGAAACTTACGGTTGTGAAGTCATTCCTCTGAGGGAACTTGAGTATTTTATTGAGGCCGAGGTCGCAAAGGATGGAAATCGTATGGAGATTCAATGGGGGACCGACAGCGCTTATCGCTTCTTCCCTTTGCAACGGGATCCTGATGTAGGATTCATCTTGCATCCGATTGATTTGGCCGCGAATAAACTTGCAGCATTGGTCGGGCGTACTGAGCCGCGAGATTGGATTGATGTCATCACGGCCACCAAGGTTTTGTCGTTGAAGTCCGCCCTTGCCGCCGGAGAGGTCGTTTTCCACGAAGGTACGATCGGCGGCGCTTGGCCGACAATCATCGGGTGAATTTCTTCTTCGTCATAGCACCGCGACCGCCCACCGCTAAAGTACCGCGACCGCCTCGGTCGCGTTGGAGATGTTGCTTACTAAGTAGCGACTTTATCCAAGCGGCGTGAGGGCACGCCGCAAACTTGCCGTGACCGCCACGATTTATACGATGGGGCGAGGCGCCCCATCCTCCCAGTAATGATAGCGGCGATATCGCAACTTAGCTTGTTTACATTTGGAGGTCGGGTCGCCTCGACCCGACAATAGTACGCGGCGGAAGTGCCGCGGAGGTCGGATTTGCTCTTTCGACGAAAGGACAGGATATTGCGCTTCTTCAGTTTTTCAGCAACCAGATGCGGAAGAAGGGATTGGAGAATTTGTATTCGCATTCATGGTCGTAGAGGATGTCGAGGCCGACCATCCTGAGGACGGATTTCCTTACACTGCCCGGATTGCGCATGCCGACACGGGAGAGAAATTCGCCGCTAAGAATTGCACGACCACCGTATTGGGCGATGCCGCGAAGAACGCGCATCTGTATGGCTGTGAGCGAGGTGACGATGGGGGTGTAGGCCTTCGACTCGCGGGAAAAGACAAGGTCGAGCGCGTCTGGGATGTCTGCTTCGGTAATTGTCGAGCCGGGTTCCGTTGTGGCCCAAAGCGCATCGCAGAGTTCCTGGACATCGCCGGATACGCGATCAGTTACGTCAAGAATACTGGAAATGGCTTCGCGGGTGACGGATCGCCTGCCGGTCTTGAAACGGCGAGTCAGGAAATCGGCGAAGTCGTCGTCGTCAATGCGTCCGATGTCGAACAGCGCTGCGGATTTGTAGAATGGGCTGCGGGAATTGGTGAACATCGCGCTCATTTCATTGCGGATGCTGCCGAGGAAGACATATGGCGTTTCGGACTGAAACTGAATCTTGCCGCGCATTGTCGCCAGAATCGCGTCGGCGTTTTCGATTCTGAGAATGTCTTGAAATTCGTCGAAGACAACGCAGAGCTTTTCCTTGCGGGCATGAAAGGCGACCATGTCGAGGATGTCTTCCAGCGAGTCGGGGGCGGAAGACGCTCCGACGTCCACGGAAAGCGTCGGCGTGCCCGTGTTCGTGTCAATGGTCAGCGTCGGGCGCAACCGCGAGAGCAATTCCGCTGTCTTCTTGAGAAACGACTGCCGTTTGTATAGCTGTACAACAGATGTCGTGATCTTGCGACAGAGGTCGACGGTTGTCTTGATGCCGAGGAGATCGATGTACAGAAGTTTTACGCCTCTGGCTTTGCGTACGGTTTCGCAGACGAGGGAGGTCTTCCCTATTCGTCGTTCGCCTTGGATGACGACATTTTGACCGGACAGGATAAGACGCTTCAATTCGCGTTCCAAATCTGGACGCGGGCAGAAGAAGTCGCCATTAACGATGCAACCGTATCGGAATGGGTTCATAGTTTTGTCCTTTCTGAAATTGCACTAAGTAGTATAACACTACTTAGTATAATTTGCAAGGGGGAGCAGATCAAATGATTGTGGAGCGGTGCCTGGTGCTTGGTGGTTCCACTACCACTTCCACTACCACTAAATACGCCGCATACTACCCGAAAGTGTAATGTCGGGAGGCTATGTTTTTCTGCGTTTTTTGATATAATACCTCGCATAGAAAGGTGAGGATTATGTCTAAACTCTCTCGTGTCATTTTCGCCGCGGCATTCGCCGTCGGTTGGTCGTTGGTTTCCTATGGTGTAGTGCTGGTATCGGAAGGATGCGATACCAGTAACGATTACAACGGTCTCGGTTCTGGCGGCGCAGCGCTGCTGGGTTCCTATCCAAAAAACTTTCAGACCAGTGTAGCTGTAGGACTCGGTGGTTCGACCTGGGGTGGTTACGGAAGTCAGCCGCGTGTGTGGCCGAAAAATCTTCCGCTCCCGGCGTGTTTCGGTACTGCGCTGGTTTCTCAAGGTGAGGCTTGCGTGGGTATGAACAATGGCACCAATGCCGCTGACAATCGTTGGGGATATTTGGGGTTGGCAAAAGATAAGCTTAAGATTGGTACGGGCACTAAGATATATTTTCGCGGACTGATTAATGTGGATAATGGCGCGGCCGGAGCGTTGACGAAGCCTGGTTTGGATGCTATCGGCAATAAAAATTGTTTTGGCTTCTGCCTTACGACATGTCCGAGTACTTATAGCGGCGACGGTGGCACGCCTATCGGCTTGCCTAATCATCTCGGCTTCTATTATTGGAAGACCAGCGGCGGTTCTTATGCGGTCTCAGTTAAAGTTACGGATTCTTCATCGGCGAATACGTCGAGGCGGTTGTTGGATGGTCTTGCCGCTCCAACGGTATCTGGCGTCTCTGATGAGAATACTTTCATCTGTTATGCCGAAGTTAATGTCGGCGCCGGAACTGATGGCAAGGAGATCGTCCGTGCGGGCGCGGCGCGCGTTTCTGATTATGATCTCGGTAATGTGACTTGGTGTGAACCTTTTCAGGCCGAGATTATTTCTGATTCGGCATTTCCGACGCATTTGGCTATCGTGGGCGATTACTGTGTGAACGGGTGGGCGCTGATGGATGAGTTTGTCGTCGGCACGGAGCTGTCAGACATTATAGTCGCGGCATTGCCGGGTTCTCCGAAACTTACCGAGGCCTATCTTTCCGGCGATTCCGGATCCTATACTGCTGGCGCGAATCTTTCTGATGCGTCGGCAAAGGATGCTGGCGTTGTTGCGGTTGATGGTGACAATGTAGGTGTGAAATTTTCCGCAGGTGCGGTTGCGTTCGATGCGGTTCCCGTTCCGTTTCAGTCGTCGTTCAGTAACGACGGACTCCAGTCGGATAAGACGTATGAGGTTTTCGTTTATGCGGAGAATGATGTCGCGACGATGTCTAACTCCGTCGGCACTGTGTATTCTGGAATGCTGTCGCTACTCAAGGTGAAGGATGCGGATGAATATCAGTGCAAACCTGGAGAAGTGACGGTGAGTCGCGCGTCAGCCGATCCCTATCCGCTTGCCGTCAACTACACCTTTACTTCCGCGACGGAAGGTGCTGCGGCGGGCAAGACGTGGGTTGCACCGCAGCCTATCGTCATTCCGGCTGGTGCGACATCCGCGTCAATCCTGCTTACGCCTATTGTCGATGCGACGGTTGCCGAGGATATTACCGTTACCTTGTTGATTCTGCCAGGCAACTATTCTGCTGTCGCGCAGACCGTTGATCTGACATTGAAAAATCTTGTTGCCCCGGAAGGGTATAACACCTGGGTGGCCTCGGTTCCGGGGAAGGCCAGTGACGCCGCGAACTGGTCGAAGGGTGTGCCGACGTCTTCAGACAAGGTGCTTTTCGATGGAGATATTTCGAATGCGGATTGCGAATGGGACGGCGGCGTGAACGGCCTTGCGACAACGGTCGCCGAATGGAAGCAACTTGAGGGTTATACGGGTACAATCACCTTTGACACGACTTATACCGGTGCTTTTAAATCGCTTTCGGTTACGGGAGACGTGACGCTCGGCGGCGGCACGTGGACGCATCTCGCCAATACAGCAGCCGAGGAATATCGTCTTAAGGTCGTCGGCGGAGGTGATGTCACAATCGGTTCGGCGGCGAAGATCAATGCCTCGGGCAAGGGCTTTGCCATAGGGAAGTCACGCCCTGGTTCGGCGAAGGGTTGTCACGCCTCGCCGATGGGTTCGGCTGGCCTTGATAAACTTTATGGCGATGTCAAGAAGCCGGAGGCGCTCGGTTCCGGTAGCGACAAGGGTGCCGGCGGCGGTGCGATTTACATTGAGGCGACCGGTTCTTTTGTGAACGAAGGTCAGCTGAACGTGAACTCGTTTGGAGGCGCGGCCGGATCAATTTTCGTGAAGGCGACATCCGTATCTGGCACCGGTGCCTATTATGCACGTGCACCGGAAAGCGTTGACAACAGTTCTTATCAGGCCGGAAGTGGCGGACGTATCGCTTTCGAGTTGACGGACTCCGCGTCCATTACCGATGACGAAGCCGCGTTCGTCAACGGAAAATGCGCCACCAGTTTTGCCTTTAACGGACGCAATTCCGCGGCTGGCGGAACCGTGCTCATTAAGTCGATCTCACACGCGAACGGGATCCTCTATGTCAACGGACAGACAGGCGTGAGCTATGGCTATGTGCGTCTGCAGCCGGAGTTCAAGAACATGCTCGCGATTCCGGCGGGTGAGGCTTGGACCTTGGATGGAATCGTGTTTCTGAATAAGCCGATGGCGGCGTTGAAAGTCCCTGCGGGAACGACGCTTTCCCTGCCAGGTGGTCTGGCGTCTGTCAAGGCTTACGGAAGTGGTGGAGGTATCGGTGGTAAAGGAGGCCATATCGCGACGGGCAACCGTGGACTGGTCGTTGACGGAGGCAACCTGGTGTTGCCCGCTGTTGAGGAACATCTCATCGCTTATAACTGGACGTTTCAGTCTAGTCAGTCCTTTACGCTCACGGGAGATGTTCGCGTGAATGCTGGCGGACGCATTGGTGTCGTCGCTGGATACGGCGTGAATTATTCCATGACCAATCGTTGCGACTTGATCATTAGTGGAAATCTCAATGTGGAGACGAAGGGGTCGATAGACGCGACCGGTGCGGGATGGAAGAATTATAAGGACACACTTCCTGCGGGATGGGGGTGGACGGTTAATGGTGAATGCGGAGCGCACGGTGGTGTTTCCTCAAAGCATTCCGGTTCCGTAGATTATGTATATGATTCTATTTTGAATCCGATGTTGCCGGGTGAGGGCGCGCAGAATGGCGATGCCGGTGCTGCTGTATTTGGCGGTGGTTGCGTGAAGTTGACGGTTTCTGGGAAGCTGACGTTGAACGGCGCCGCGCACGCAAAGTCCAATTATCAGGATGTTAACGCCGGTGCCGGCGGTACAATCAACATTACTTGCGGAAACATTGAAGGATCCGGACTTATCAATGTGACGACGCAGTCCGGCTACGGTGGAACGCAGGGTGGTGGCGGACGTGTCGCGATTCGTCTGACGGGTGTCGATTCTGACTTCACTTCTTATCCGCTTTCGCGCATCACAGTCACGCAGTCCGGTTCCGAGTCCTCGGGTGGCACGATCTATCTGCAGACGGCATCTGAATCAGAGAACTGCGGCACGGTTTACATTAAGGGTGATATCGGGAATACGGCAACATGCCTTACCCCGTTCCCGTCCCTCGCAGGCGGAGGAGAGAACGACGACTTCTCGAAGGCGAAGCTTAAGATCGTCAACAACGGCAAGGTCATTTTGTCCGCTGGTGTAAAGGTTCGTGAACTTGAAATGGGAAATGTCGGCGTAATGGATTTCAATGGAAAGGTTTTGACGACCGGTATTGCGACCTTGATCAAGTCCGATGGTTCGGCATCGGCGAAACTGACGAGTGGCATCTACACGGCTGCGCAACTCAATGAGCTGACCGGGACAACCGTTTACACCGATTCCGTTGGCGGCGGAAAGTTGGTCGTCACCGGCGCCACGAAGGCCGGTCTGAAGATCATCCTTCGCTAATCTCAATTGCGCCATCCAGTCTGCCGACGGAGTCACTACGACTCCATCTCTGTTCATCCTTGACGGCATCATGGCTCACCTACCTATAATATAATTTCGAAAGACGGTGAATGTGAAGGCGAATTAAGGACGAACGGAGATGGTGAATGTGAAAGCGAATTGAGGACGAACGGAGACGCAGTCATAGTGAGTCCGTTGGGAATATAAACGTTGATTGTTTTCTCAGCGCATGGCTGGTAAGTGCTAATTTGTTTAGTATCCACCAAAGAAACGCATAGTCGGCAATGCGATTGACATTGGCGGATTCGCGCCTGGCGCAAGCCGCTCGAGGTGAGCGGGAAACTTGACGGAGCGGAAAGGATTCCGCATCCCCAGTTGCTTTCGCTGTGTTCTAAGTTTCCCGGCCGCCATCGGCTGGAGTGGAAGAGTCCGCCAATACTACCCGAAAGTGTCATATTGCGTTCTTGTCTGGTAAAACTAAAATTTGGTATAATTTCTGCCAGAAAGGTGTCTGTAATGTCTAAGTTCTCTCGTGGTATTTTCGCCGCGGCTATTGCTGTCGGTATGTCGTTGTCTGCATTTGCAGAATTCTCGGCTTGGGTTTATGATTACAGGTCGAATGTGCCTCGTGAGACGCAAGAGACGTGGACTGCGGCGAATCTCGTCGATACATCCGCCGGCGCCGCGAATGCGACGTTCTCAGATAATGTGTACAGTGGCGAGAAGAATTGTTTTGATGGGAAAACGAACACCAGGTGGATTTCGACTGTGAAGACCCCGTGGGTGATATACAAATTCCCTGCGGCGACGAAGATCACGGCATATGGCGTTCGTCAGGCAACGAATAACGGCTATGACAGTCGAGTGCCGATCGCCTGGGAGCTTTATGGCTCCAATGCCGCGACACCACCGACGACGGCTGATGATGAGTCGTGGGTGAAGTTGGATGAACGCACTTCATTATTTCACAACGACAGCAAAACCGAGAACTACGATTTCGGTTCGCGCGTTATGTGGCTTGATGAGAAGGCCGAATACCGGTCGTACCTTTTTAAGGTCGTTGGAAACAATGGTGATGACTATGCAGTAGTCGGACAGCTTGAATTTTATAACGCGCAGCCTCCCTGTGACGTGAAGTTCGTCGATGTTCCTTCCGTCTCGTATCGGGATGGCTCGTTCAAGGTCTCGGGTTCGTTCACCAGTCCGGTTGATTGCGAGATTGGGGCGGTGATCAGCGATGGCGTGACCGAGACGGTTGGAACTGTCGGGGAATTTACTGGAGGCGACGGAACGCAGGTTTTTGAATATGCCGTTCCGACGACGCTTGCTGCGGATAAGACCTATTCGGTCATGTTCACTTCTACGCTTGGAGATGTCACTGCTGAATCGGAAAGCGTCTCGTTCTATGCCGGAACATTGGCCCTTGCCACGACGAGTGATGCGGATGAAACTGGCAAGGTGCCTGCCGTGCTGACTGTTTCGCGTGCCTCCGCCGATCTGGTTGCGCTTGCTGTTAAGGTCGTGTTCACCGAGGGGACGGCCAAGGAGGGTCGGAACTACGAGCCTGCGAAGAATCCGGTCTTGATTCCTGCGGGTGAGACGACGGCGACATTTAACGTGGTTCCGCTTATTGATGCGGTTACTGCCGAAGAGACCGAAATGACGGTGTCGATTTCTGGCGGCGTCTGTAAGGGCGATATCCCTGCGGTGGCGGTGAAGATTATCAATGCTTCGCTTCCAGCGGATAAGAACGTCTGGATCGCCACCGCGGCGTCCGACGGACTGGCCTCGACGGCGGCGAACTGGTCCAAGGGGGTGCCGAAGGAGACGGATGACATCTTGATCGACGGCCTTTTCTCGTCGCGGGCCATGACCTGGGATGCCGGGGTTAACGGACTTGCCGCCACCGTCGCTTCATGGATACAGACGAATTACACGGCGACGGTTGAGTTCAATACCGAGTTCCCCGATTATGCGTCTGCGACCTTTCCGCTCTTCACGGTCTCCGGGAATTGCGAAATCAATTCCGGCAAATGGACGCACCGCGGCAACTACAACAACTACGGTGCGGCGAAAGAATCGAATACCTCGAAGCTTTCGTCCAAGCGTTGGTGCCTGAATGTGCTGGTTGGCGGCGACCTTACGATTTCCGAGGGCGCGTCCATCGATGTGACCGGCAAGGGATTTGGACATGGTGGGAATCAGTCCAATCCGTGTTACGGAGGATACAGTTATAATACATATCAGTCCTGCGCGCCGTACGGCAGTATCACGGAGCCGTTCGATCCCGGCATGGGCTGTCGCTCGCAGGGTGACCAGAATGGTAATCGCAGTGGCATTGGCGGTGGCGCGGTGAAACTGGCTGTCGCCGGTGATGTCATCGTCAACGGTTCGATTTCCGCACTCGGTAATGTCGACTTGAATGTCGCGCGCTCGGGTGGTGCCGGCGGCTCGATCTGGATTGACGCGAAGCAGATCTCCGGTACTGGCAAGATTGATGCTTCTGCTTGTCCGCCCATTTATTACACGAGTGATCAGAGCGTAGCCATCGGTTCAGGCGGGCGTATCGGGCTTTACACGAAGTCCGCCCTGGAATTTTCCAAGGACAACCTCTTTTGTAGTGGCTCGGCCTATCGGGGGACGAGCAACGGATCTAAGACGATGATCGGCAGTTGTGGCACGATCTTCATCAAAGATTCTGCGATGGCGAACGGCGTTCTTCTGCTGAAGCAGGATTCGAGCATAATTACCGCGAATTCCGCCAACTCCGCGGTTCCGCTGGTCAATGATCTGGCGCTTGATGGAATTGAATTCCGCGGGCGGGCCGTCCTGGCCGTTGAAACTGGGAAGACGCTGACTCTTCCGGGAGGGTTTGCCTCGGTCACATCCGATTCGATGACGATTGGTGCCAACGGCATCAGCTATCGCGGAGGTGTGATTAACATTGGCACTGGCGACCAGGCGATTTCCGGCTGGATGCTGGAGCCGGTCTCCAACTTTAATTTCGCGGCAGATGTGGCGCTTTCCAATTACGGTGCCATCGGCATCATCAAGCGCAACATCTGCGGAACCGGTGATGCGCCGATTCCGCCGCGGAAAGTCGCCTTCACGGTTGCTGGCGACATGTCCGTCGATGCGACGAGCGCGGTCGACGTCGGGAATGTCGTTGGCTACTCGAACTATGGCAGCGGGCAGCGGGCCGGATGGTACGGCGGGTGGACGACGTATTATGACAAGAACGGCAACCAAACAGGCGCTCATGAGAACACTTATGGCTCCGTGTTTGATCCGCAGGATTTTGGTTCGTCGCCGACGCGGTCTTTTTTGGCTGGCGGTGCGATTAACATGGCCGTCGTTGGCAATCTTGATCTCGAGGGCAGGGTTACGGCGAGCGGATTGTCCTCGGACAATACGAGTGACGGCGTCGCGCCTTCCTCGGGAGGTTCGGTCAAGATGTCGATCGGTTCGCTGACTGGAACTGGTTCGATTACGGCTTGCGCTGGCGCTGGACGTTACGCGTATGCAGGCGGTGGCGCTGGCGGTCGTATTGCCATCAAGTTGACCGATGCGAAGGCGGCGATTCCTGACACGATTGTGGTCAATGCTGGTGGGAGCTACGGTTATGCGTTTAACGCCAAGGCCACCAAACTCGGTTCGGCCGGTACAGTTTATATTGAAACCGCTACGGATGGCGCGAAGGGCGGCACGATCACGATTTCCAACTGGAAGGATCGCTCGATGTCTGAGTTCACTTCCGCGACCGTGTTTCCGACCACTCCAATCGTCGCCTATAACAATGGCGATGCTGTCGCCGATTTCAACGATGCGAATCTCATTGTGACGAATAACGCTATTGCTGAGGTCAGTGTGGCGGCGTTGAAGATGCGTAGTTTCGCAGTTGCCGCGAATTCTAAGCTTGATCTTTTCGGTAATACGCTGACGGTCAAGTCCGCGAAGCTCGGAGACACGACGCTTGCGGCTGGAACGTATACTGCGGGTGACACTGCTCTTGGCGATTTCGTCTCTGATTCCGTCGGCGGTGGTTCGCTGGTCGTCACGGGCTCGGCTAAGCGCGGGTTGACGATTCTTTTCCGCTAATGCGGCGCGGTGGGGCGAGGCGCCCCACCATCCAAGGGAAGGACTCGGATGATATGAAGATGTTTCTGCTGGCGCTGGTGATGCCGATGGCGGCGGTGGCTGCGGATTTCAACGTGCGCGATTTCGGAGCGAAGGGCGACGGGGGAGCGAAAGATACGGTCGCGATTCAACGGACAATTGACGCGTGCGCGAAAGCAGGCGGGGGACGCGTGATGATCACGAACGGCGTGTTCCTCACCGCGCCGATTCGTCTCCTCTCAAACGTCGAGTTCCATATCGCCGAAGGCGCGGTGCTGCGCGGATCCTCCGATCTCGCCGATTATCCGGAATGGAAGGAAGTGAAAGGAATCGTCAATCACGACGCGCTCCCGAGAATGCGGAACGCGTGCCTCGTGCTCGCGGACTGCGTTACGAACGTCGCGGTGACAGGAAAGGGCGTGATTGACGCGAACGGACGCAGCTTCGTGCGCGAGAAGACCGGCGACTGGACCGGCTGGCAGTTCGAACGGACCGTCGATCCCACGAAGTCCATGCCGCGCGTGTGCTTCTTCGTCGGTTGCCGCGGAGTGAAGGTCGAGGACGTGACGCTGATCAACGGTCCCGCCGGCTGGAGCTATTGGATCCACGATTGTGATGACGTCATTTTCGATCGTTGCCGCGTCAAGGTCGATGTCCGTTTCCCGAACAACGACGGCATTCACGTCAACTCGAGTCGTGATGTGATTATCCGTAATTGCGATCTCGAAACCGGCGACGATTCGATCATCGTTCGCGCAAACAATCGTTCGCTTGCAGAGAACAAGGTCTGTGAACGCGTAGTCGTCTCAAACTGCACGATGCGCAGTTGGTCCGCCGGTATCCGTATCGGTTGGACCAATGACGGCGTCATCCGCAACTGTGTCTTCCGTGACCTTAAGATGCGCGATTGTACTAACGGCATCAGTTTGAGTTTGCCACAGCAGGGCGGATGGAACGCCTACGATTACGGACGCGAGCCGACGCGTTTCGAAAACCTGTTGTTCGAGGATATCGAGATGGACGGCGTTTACGGACGCCCCGTGTTCGCGTTCGTGGAGTCCGCCGATAAGGGCACGCTTTGTGACGGCTTCTACAATGTCGTCCTCCGTCGTGTCCGTGCCCGCTGCCTGGAGAAGCCGCTCCTCCAGGGCCGTGCTGATGCGATCGTGCGTCTGACCTTCGACGATTGCGACTTCAACGTGGTATCCGACGCCGAGCTCCCGAACTACCGTCGTCACGGCGCCGCCGACTGGTGCCGCCGTCACGGTGATACGAATCGCTTCGCTGAAATCCGATGACATCAAGGATGGCATATATTCTGGCGGGACCGACCGCGAGCGGGAAGAGCGCGATCGCGGCGGAACTGGCGCGCGAAATGGGCGCATGGATTCTGTCCGCTGATTCAATGCTCGTCTACAAGGGGATGGATATCGGCACCGCCAAACCGTCCGCCGAAGAGCGCGAAGAATTCCATATGGGCGGCGTCGATATCGTTACGCCCGCGGAGGAATTTTCGTCCGGCGCGTGGCTGCGAAGCGCCGCGGACTGGATGGCGAAGGTTCCGGCGGATAGGCCGATCATCATCGTCGGGGGCACCGGACTCTATTATTCTGCGCTCCTGCGCGGACTCGACCGCAAGTGGGAGAAGCCCGCGCCGGAATATCCCGTGATTCGCATCGACCGAGAAACGGTCCGCGGCAGAATCGCCGCGCGGCTGGACGATATGTTCATGGCGGGCCTCGAAGCCGAGAAACGTCGGTTGCACGAGCTTTATCCCGTGTGGTCCCGCACCGCGTCGCTCGCCATCGGCTATCGCGAAGGCGACGACAAGGAGAAGATCCGTATCCGCACCTGTCAGCTCGCCAAGCGTCAGGACACCTGGTTCCGTCATCAGGCCACGCCCCTTTATGTCGATCCTTCAGTTGATGCCGTCCGTAAACTCTGGTCTACAAAAGGTCCATGGGAGGTTTCGTTGTGAATAATGTGTTTCATGTTTTAGCGGCCGGGATCGTTGCGCTGGCTTGCGTCGGCTGTAGGTCGACCTCGTTTATCCGGACTGAAGGTACCGGACTTGTCGACGGAGACGGGAAAGAGTTTCGTATCCGCGGAACCAATCTCGGAAACTGGCTGAATCCGGAAGGGTATATGTTCGGCTTCGGAAAATGCAGTTCTCCGCATATGATCGACGAGGCGATCCGACAGCTGATCGGACCTGAAGAGGCGAAGAACTTCTGGAAACGATTCAAGGACAACTACGTCACCGAGGCGGATATCGCCTTCGTCGCGAAGACCGGCGCGAATACGGTCCGTCTGCCGTTCCACTACAAGCTCTTCACCTACGAGGACTATCTCGGCGCAAACGATCCCGGCGAGGGATTCCGCCGGATGGACGCGGTCGTCGACTGGTGCCGCAAGTACGGACTCCGCGTCGTCATCGACATGCACGATTGTCCTGGCGGACAGACCGGCTCGAACATCGACGACAGTTACGGTTATCCGTGGCTCTTCGTCAACGAGGCGTGTCAGCGTCAGTACTGCGATATATGGCGTCAGATCGCCGCGCGTTACGCCGACGAGCCGGTCGTGCTCGGTTATGATCTCATGAACGAACCGATCTCCAGCGATCTCTCCGATATGGCGGAGCTGAACAAGCGTCTTGCGGCGGTCCAGCGCATGGCCGCGGACGCGATCCGCAGCGTTGATCGCAATCATATCCTCATGTTCGCCGGCGGACAGTGGGATACGAATTTCGCGCCGTTCGAGGACTTCAAATTCGGCGAGAACGAGATGCTCACCTGTCATTGCTATCAGTTCAAGAATCCCGTCTATGACGATGCGACGGTCGCCAACTATGCGGCGATTCGCGATCGGCTGGGGGTGCCGATGTACATGGGTGAAACGGGACACAACCAGCCGGGCTGGAACGAAGCGATCAGAAAGTCGATGGAGGAGAAGAACATCGGCTGGACCTATTGGCCGCTCAAGAAGCAGGATAAAGAAAGCTGGCTTACTTTCAAGACGCCGGCCGGGTGGGATGAGACCGTCGCCGCCTTCGCCAAGAGCGATCGCAGTTCCTACAACCTGATTCAGAACCGTCCCGAAAGGGCGAAGGCGCAGGAGCTGCTCAACGAGTATCTCGAGAACTGCAAGTACGAGAACTGCACTCCCGATGCAGAATATCTCAAGGCCGTCGGACTTGAAAATCCGTAAGAAAGGTAATTCGATGAAAAGGATACTTCTGCCGTTGTACGCGGTCATCGCGCTGCCGCTTTTCTCCGAACCCGTGAAGATCATCTTCGACACGGACATGCTCACGGACTTCGACGATGTCGGTGCGCTCGCATGTCTGCACGCGCTCGCCGACGCGGGTGAGTGCGAGATCCTTGCGACCGTGAGCTGCACGCGCGGCAATGCTTCGACGGCGGCCATCGGCGTCATCAACGGCTATTACGGAAGATCGGATCTGCCGATCGGATGTGCGAAGGAGATCGGCGTCATCGGTGGCCGTACCGGGGCGAAGGAGAAGGTCGATCCGACGTCTCCGATCGGGGAGAAGGGCGGTGGTGACGGAGGACATTATAAGTACCGCAAGCTCGCGGCCGATTATCCGCAATGGGTGAAGTATCTCGATTCCGACACCGCTCCGGATGCGAATGTGATCTATCGTCAGGCGCTTGCGTCCGCTCCCGACAAGTCGGTGGTCATCTGTTCGGTTGGCTTCCTCACCAATCTCCGGCGTCTCCTGGAGACGATGCCGGACGCGATTTCGCCGCTCGACGGACGGACTCTGGTTGCGAAGAAGGTGAAGAAGTGGGTCGCGATGGCCTGCTGGTATCCGTGCGGCAGAGAGTATAATTCAGCGTGGGACGCACAGTCGTCTCGGATTGCGTTGGAGAATTGGCCGACACCGGTGGTGTTTTCCGACTGGCAGTACGGCGGAGATGTGTTCGCGGGGCGTGCGATCGCCGAGATGGAGGGTCCGCGTAATCCGGTGAAGGACGTTTTCGCCGGCAACATTCCGTCGCGCGATGCGGTCCGTGCCGATCCTGCGCAACGGCAAAAGGAGTGCTTCGGCATGGGCGGACGCGCCGCGTGGGATGAGACGGCGGTGTTGGCGGCGGTTCGCGGCGAACAGTCGTATTTCAATATTCATCGCGGAACCTATCGCATGATCGGCGATACGGGGGAGAATGTCTGGATTCCGGACGAGGAGAACGGTCCGCACATCCGCATTACCGAAAAGGTGAACAAGCTCGAAGTCGGCAAGATCATCGACGAACTGATCTGCCGTCCGCCAGCGAAAGCCGTTCGCTGATCTCCGTTTCGTAATAGAATTTCCTCAGATCGTTCAGTTTTTTGATATAATGCCTCTAAACAGAGGTAAGTATGAGAAAACTTCTATCAAAGTTCTTGGCCGTGACTTTTGTAGCGTTTATTTTTGGAAGTAACGCCTTCGGTGATTATTATGTTGATTTTAAAAAAGGAGACGATGTCAATAACAATGGTTTGTCTGCCGACTCTCCATTTAAAACGATTTTCAAGGCGGTTGAGTGTACTACGACCGATGGGGGCGGGACAATCCTCCTTGCTGACGGTACGCATGAGCTGAATCAAGCGGATCCGCGTCAGGTCACGCTGTCCGTCCCGACGATTATCAGGTCGATTTCAGGAGACCCGTCCAAGGTGACTGTGCAGCAGAAGATGTCAACAGGAAATGGGCAGCCGCCTGCACGGTGCTTCAAGGTCACATGTGCGGGTTGTAAGATCTTGGATATTACATTGGATTGCAGTGATAAAGGGTTGAACAACATTGAGCCCAACGGCGGCGTTGTTTGGTTCTCTGTTGGCGGCTCTTTGTTGTCGAATTGCATCTTGAAGGGAGGTATCACTCGAGTCTGGGGCTCGCATGGCGGCGGCGTTTTCTCCGAGGGGACAAGCGAGGAGCCGAATTTGATTACGCGCTGCGTGTTCGTCAATTGCCGTTGTGATGCGAGCTCTACCTACGGCGATGCCATCGCGGGCTCCTATACGACGATTGACAATTGTTTGATATACGGGTGCAATCAGGGTAATCGCGTTGTTGATGTCAGTTCGTCCTCTCGCGTATTGAATTGCACTATTGCGAATAACAAGGGGACGGCTCTGAAAATTGATGCATCATCATCGGCGATCAATTGCCTTTTAATGACATCCGCCGACAGCACAGCGGCGGCATGGACTGGCACGGCGGCGAACTTCACCAACTGTTTTACCGGCGCAGGTACACCAATCAATGATTCTTGCAATGTTTATTCTGTCAGTGAGTTGTTTACCGATTTTGCCGGGAATGATTACACGCTTAAAGAGGGTTCTCCCGCGATGAACGCCGGCGTGACTTATGAAGGCGTCTCGGACAAGGATCTTGCTGGTAATCCTCGCGTAGTTTTGGCCATTGACCTCGGGTGTTACGAAGACCAGTCCACGGAGATGCAGGCATCCTTTGAAGTCACTTCGCCTCGTTACGGAAAGCCTCCGTTTGAGGCGTCTTTTACCGCGAAGGCAATGGGCGGAAGTGGTACGGGTTATACGTATGCGTGGGATTTTGAGAATACAGGTGCCTTTAGCGAGCCGAGCGCCAGCGCGATGGCTACGCATGTCTACGAGACGCTCGGAACATATCCAGTGACGGTGCGTGTGGCGGATTCGTCTGGCGCAACAAAGGATTACACGGTTGAAGACTGCATCAAGTGTTCTATGTTGACGGCTATTTACGTAAAAGCCGGTTCGCAATTCCCGAAGGAACCGTATGACACACTGGACTGTGCCGCGGCAAATGTTCCTGATGCCGTTCAGTTCGCCGGAGACGGTGCGACGGTTATGGTGATGCCGTCCGAGAGTAGCTATAAGATTTCGTCTCCAATCATGGTCTCCAATGGTGTGCGGATTGTTGGCGGAGGCGCTACACCGGCAGACGTTGTAGTTGAAAACACGTCGGATGTATCCTGGGGTAACCAGTATAAATGTGTGTTTCAGCTCAATAACAAAGATTCCCTTTTGTCTAATCTGACCATCAAGAATGGAAAAACCTATTATCGCGGTGGCAATGTGGACATAAAGGAAAATGGCGGCACCGTTTCGAACTGCGTGATAATTGGCGGATATATTCGCGAGACATCCGCTGGAGGTGCAAATGTCGCCTGCAAGAGTGCTGACGGATTGGTGACGCATTGTGAGATCGTCAATGGACATATTACAGACAATGCAAGCGGATCTCATGATCGTGCGACGGGCGTTTACATGACTGCGGGACGCCTTGAGAACTGCTTGTTGACTAATAATTATGTAACGGCGGGACAATATTCACGCGGCGTCATCATCGTAAGTGGCACGGCGCAGGTTCAGAATTGCACGGTGGTCTGCAATTTCGGCGAATGTAATGACTACAAAGGCATCCACCAGTCCGGAAATGCTGTTGTTAAAAACACGGTGTCTTTTGACAACACGAAGACAGTCGAGGAAGTGACGACGATTGTCCCGTGCTCGGGTACAGCCGCGAACTTTGCGAATTGCGCAACCGACGGTGATGCTGCGATTAACGAATCCTGCAAGCTCATCACCTCTGCCGCGTTCAAGGATTACGCCAATGGCGATTACCGGCCGGCGGGAGGCGGAGCCCTGGTTAATGCTGGCGTTACGCCGGAGGGATGGGCTGGCATTACCGATCTCGCCGGGAAGAAGCGTGTGGTCGGAAGCGCGATCGATATCGGCGCTTATGAGTTGCAGGCGCCGTCGCAGCCCAAGGGCGTGCTGATCATTTATCGCTGATTCTGGGACGCATGGGATTGCTGGGACGCATGGGACGCACGGGACGCATAGGACGCATGGGACAAGAAAGCCCACAAGTTTCGGGCGCGGAGCTGTCGCATGAGTCTCATGAGTCGCATGCGTCTCATCCCCCGCTTGCCCCAGCCCCGCTTGCCCCAGCCATCGTTTGCCCATTTCGCCTTTCGGACCACTAAGTTTTTGTTATACTCTAATCATGGCTGAGATTCCGCAGATCGTTTTGCCACACGGGGGCTATAAGAAGCTGATCGTCTATCGCAAGAGCGATGTGATCTACGAGGGCACCGTTGTTTTCTGCCAGCGGTTTCTGCCGCGGCATGGCGATCGAACTGTCGATCAGATGGTTCAGGCGGCTCGAAGCTGTAAGCAGAATATCGCCGAGGGAAGCTCCTCTTCCGGTACCTCCAAGGAGACCGAGCTTAAGCTGACCAATGTCGCGAGGGCTACGCTTGACGAGCTTAAGGAGGATTATCTCGATTATCTGAAGTCGCACAAGCTGGCGGAATGGTCGCGCAACGATGAGCGCGCGGTTTTCGCGCGCGATTTCGCTAAGGATCATGTCGACTGGTCGGATTGGAAGGAGCTGTTCGAGACGCGATCTGCCGATACGTTAGCCAACCTTATGCTGACGCTTTGCAGTCAGACGAGTTATCTGCTTCATCGGATGATCGAACGACAGGAAGCCGATTTCAAGAAGTTCGGCGGCGTTCGCGAACGAATGCATGCCGCTCGAACTGCGGCCCGCGGAGAAGATTTCGAGAAGGGGCTCTATAGCCATCTCGCCTCGGCGAAAAGCGTCGAGGAACTCGCTGAGAAATCCGCGGCGCTCCGCCGCCGCATTGATCAGATCACCTTGTCGCTGAAGCGCAAAAACGGCTGGTCGTAAGCCGGCATAAGACGCATGAGACAGATGAGACGCACGGGACGCATGGGACGGATAGGACGCATGGGACAAGAAGGCCCACAAGTTTCGGGCGCGGAGCTGTCGCATGAGTCTCATGAGTCGCATGCGTCCCCTGCCCCCTAAGCCCATTTCACAAATAATCTACCGTCAAAGCGAACTAATCCTATGAATAAGCTTGCCATCATATTGCCAATTATCCTCGCTGCAGTCGGCGCGAATGCGCTCGAGATCTCGAAGGTTCCGGAGGGGAAGCTCTGCGCGCTGAGCTTTACTTATGATGACGGCGTGGTGACGCATTATTCGCACGCGTTGCCGATGCATCTCAAGTACGGATTCCCGGGAACGTTCCTGATCATCACCGATCGGGTCGAAAAGGACGGCGAGAACCGCGAGAACAAGTATTGCTCGTGGAAGGAATTGAAGGAGATGTCCGACAAGGGCATGGAGGTCGCTTCGCACACGAAGAGCCATCGCAATATGCGCGAGATCGAGTCCGCCGGACTCACCATGGAGATGACCAAGGGCAAGAAGCGCGACGAGCTCTTCGCGATGCGCGAGAAGAACTGGCCGGAGCTGCTCTCGGAAGTGACGATCTCCAGAGACGAGATAGAGAAGCATTGCGGCAACAAGGTGCGTACCTACGCGTTCGGTGGCAATGCGTGTCCCGACTGGTCCTGGCGCCTAATGAATGAAGTGAAGGGCTGTATCCGCGTCGGAAATATCCGCATTGCCACGGGACGCGGCGACTCGGAGGCGAAGTACCGCGAACAGCTGGAGAAGAAGGTGATGGTGTCCAATGCCGTCAGTTGCGTGATGTTCCACGGACTCGGCACGAAGACGAAGAACGACGGCTGGAACCCGATTCCCGACCTCGAGACCTACGAATCGATCTTCAAGCTCGTCAAGGCGAATGAGGACAAGATTCATCTCGACACCTTCGGCAATAATTCGTTTTATCAGACGCTGGCCGAGAACGTCGTTCTCAAGAAGAAGGACGCTGACACTTTCGAGTTGACGCTCAAGCCGAAGCCCCGTGGCACCTTGGTTCCGGGCGTGGTCTGGCTCCGTGTCGCGGCGAACGAGAAGGTGTCCGTCAACGGCAAGCCCGCCACGCCCAACAAGTACGGCGCCATCACCGCCAACATCGGGGATACGATTAAAAGATCCTCGAAT
>CAMGEN010000019.1:0-34393 GCA_946055075.1 uncultured Verrucomicrobiota bacterium
TCCATGCGCATGTCAAGGGGTCCCTCGCGCAGAAAGCTGAAACCACGTCCGGCTTCATCCAGCTGAGGACTCGACACGCCCAGATCCAACAGGATCCCATCGACTTCTTGCCAACCTTTTTCATTTGCAATCCTTTTTAAATCTCCGTGGTTGCCGTAGGCGACCTCCAGCCGCCCCTCAAATTCAACCTTCAACCTCTCACCTGCCGCGATAGCGGCTTCATCTCGATCAATTCCGAGGACCGTTCCGCCTCTCGCGATGATCTCCCGCGTGTGCCCGGCCCTTCCGAGCGTTCCATCCACATACCTGCCGCCGGGCTTTACGGACAAAGCATCCACCGTCTCGTTCAAGAGCACCGGTATATGCTTCGATTCCGACATCTTATCCACCCGTTTTTTCGCCCTCTGTCTTTAACTTAAACCACCACTCTTCAACTTCAACTTCCCACTTCAACTTCACCCCACTTAGAACCCAGCCGCGTCGAGCGCCGCATCGAGCGCCGCCTGATCAACTGTCGTCGCCGGAGTAAGCGCCTTCGGATCGTAGAGCTTGATCATCCGGACCGCACCCACCATAGCAACCGTCGTCGTCAAGTTCGCGAACTGAAGGAGCTTGTCGCTGACGCGGATGCGGCCCTGACAATCAAGAGTAAGCTGGTCAGAGTTAGCACCGATCGTGAGATACGCCGCGTTAGCCGCCGGATCAAAGAGCGCCTTCTCGCGGAGTTTCTCGAGACGCGATTCCATCTCACCCGGAGGCAGGACGTTCACGCACTTCTCCTTACGGTCGGGCATAACATAGACGTATGCAGGGTCACCCATCGCAGCGCGCCACTCACTAGGAATCGTGAAGCGCTTCTTCGGGTCCAGCGCGTAATCACGACGCCCCACGAGGACGCCGGATACGGCTTTTGTCGACTCTGCGACACTCTGTTTGCCTACCTTTGACATTTTCTGACACTATTATACACTACTTGACACCTAATCGTCAATAGTCTTTTTTCAAAAAGTTTTTCATTATTTTTCGACCCCTGATCTTGGATGGTGGTGATGTTAGACAAGATACTTGAGAAACGTCAGTAGTCGTCAACAGGCGGCAGTAGGTAGCAGTTGACCCTTGTAAAATCGGCACGCGGCGCATGTTTGCGTCGTTTTTTTTATGCCGCCGATCAGCGCGTCGTTAGTTGAGAAAATCCCGGCCCCGATCGGCTCTAAACCGCCAAACAATCAAATTGTTGAGAAATCAGATGATTCGTTCATTGGCTCTGCAAGGCCGTTTTCAAGACCCTCGCAAGTCGGTTTCAAGGCACGAAAAAGCCCCCGGCAAGATCGTTGCCGAGGGCCTGCAAGCCGTCCGATCGGACACGGATCAAGAATGTCGCCGGATATGAACTTGCAAAGCCGAAACCACCCGCTTGAGCTGCAGATCGGTGAAGTCGTCCCAGCCGTCATTGCGCTGCAGCTTCATGGCTAGCGAATCAACCGTCTGCAAGCTCATGCGCATCTGCACCATCACGCCCGCGATATAGCGATAGGCGGTTCTGCCGACAATATCCTCCGTCTGAGTCTGGATCGGACGAGACTGACACACGATGGCCTTCGCGGCCTCGAACGCCAGGTGGCGAAGGCGACGCTCATCACCAGCGACGTAATCCAGCGCCCTGGAGTACTCGCCGCGATCGGCGAGGATCCGGCGCATCAGCTGTTCGAAACCGTGCACGCGATCCACCTCCTTGAACGACTCGAGACCGAGCTCGGCCCGGAGAATCATCTTCCGGTACTGCTCGGGATCCGTCATCAGATACGCCGCGGTCGCCTGGCAGCCTTTGAACAGGCAGGCGTACTGCAGCTTAGTCATCGGACGGAACTTCACCGGCTTATGATTTTTCACGATGCTTCTCCTTACTTGTATGCGCGGATGGAGCCCCAATTCTGAGGCGGGCGGATGCGGAACTGCTCGTAGAACGGATCTCGCACGGCGTTGGCGACCATGAGCGCCGTGACGTAGTTGTTTGGGCAGCCAGCGTAGGCGATCAGCTCCTCCTCGCTGATGCCCATCATCGAGACGGCCACCGCCTTCTTGACCTTCATAAGACGACAGATGAATTCTACCATCGCACCGGCGCGAACGGTGAAGGATCCGCAAAACATGACCGTGCCGGTGAGATTGGATACCGGCGCGGATTCGTAGACAAGGTAGACGGCCTTCAGGTTCGTCGGCGGTTTCTTCCGAAACTCGAACAGCTTCGTGCCGGCATAGATCGCGTTCGCATACTTCGGCTTGATCGACATGACGAGAGCTCTCATACCTCACCGCCTTTCAGTCGTGGTGGAATTCGCGCCCGTCGAAGAGCTCGGGTTGGTTGATCGCGATCGGAGCCGGGATGGATCCGTCGTAGTTGACCGTGCGGTTGAAGTGAATGATTTCTTCATCAAGCGCCTTCTCGCACGACTTCGCACGTTTGAGATCGGATGTTTCGCGGGTCTTGAAGTACTGCCGCTGGGACTCTCGGCATTCCTTCGCTGCCTTCCACAGACGGAAGCAGGATTCCTTGTTGCATGTCATGGTTTTACTCCTGGATTATGAAGCGCGCGCGTACGCTCACACGTACGCGCACGCGAGGGATTGATTATTTTCCGGGTTCGAATTTGGCCTTCAGACGGCGGTAAATCGCCAGCTGATAGTCCTCTTTCGGAAGCGGTTTCGCAAGGCTCTTGAAGAAGGCCTGCGTCGCCGAATCTCCGGTCTCGATCTTGCGCAGAACGTGCTCGAGAACCGGCAGCACCGAGGTCTCGAACACGGCTGCGTAGTTGGTCCGTTCCGGCAGACCGAGATGCTTCCGGAACTTGCCGAAAACCTTGTGAGTCCGAGCCCGCGCCGAACACGTCAGGCGCAGGTTAAAACGGGCGGGCCGGTTGAGGCTGCCGGTATTCGTCGGAAACGCTTCGTCGGTGTAGGTGTGCTTGCAGCGGCTCATGGTTTTTCTCCTGATTTATTTGACCTGGTCGTCGGCCTTCGGCTCGACCCAGAAGTTGTCCTCCTGCGTGACCTTGACGTCACGGCGTCCGCCGAAGATCGCGTCGTACTTCTCGCGATCAGTGGACCAGAGCTCAATCACGGCCTCCTTATTGATGTCGCGGGTGGTCTTGACGAAATCCTTGACGGACGCATCGCCGAACCACTCGTCCGCCAGCGCGGCGAGCGCGGTCTTGACGCGCTTCACGAACTTGGGCATGCCGGTACGAATGCCGAACTTCGCGAGCTTCGTCTCGCCCTCCTTCTGGCCCTTCTTGCAGACCTCCTCCTGATGCTTCAGGAAATAGGGCAGCGCGTTGTTCTGAAGGCGCTCGATCTCGGTCCGGATGTCCTCGACCTCCTTGCCGAACTTGTCATCGATCTCCTGGTGCTTCTGCTTGATCGCGACCGCGAGCTTCTGTGCCTGGATATCGAGGCGGGCGATCTGATCGATCGCGTTTTCGAACTCCTCGCGGCTCTCGCACGGTTCCACGATGGCGGTGACCTTCGTCTTGCTGCTCACTTCTTGCCCCCCTTCTGGAAGCGGGCAAGCGCCGAGCGCTTGACGGACGGATTCAGCTGGATCTTGTTTCTGCTCATGTTTTTTCCCTTTCTGATAATTGGCCGATCCTTATTTACAAAGTCGGCCGTTTTTGAAATTACGGACGGAAATCCCGGCACTGGAGGCACATCACACCGGTGAAGATCTCGCAGCCGTTGCGGTTGAGGCTCCGACGATTGTTGTGCGGACATTTTTTGTTAGAGCACATTAGCGCACCTCACCTTCGAACGTGGCGTTGTAGACCTGCGCGAAGCTCTCCCAGTTGAGCGGATGCTTCTGCTTGGACTTGTTCATTCCGCTGCACCACTTCTCAGTCATCGCGAGGATCGTGGTGAGACGGTTCATGCGGATGTTCCGCAGCAGGTTCTCGACCGGCTTCGTCGAGCCCTTGATGCCGTAGACCTGCCCGGCGAGGACGACATCCTCCATCGGGACCGCGTTCGGGAGCTTGAGCACCCGGATGCAGCGTTGATCGAGCTGACCGAGCCAACCCTTCATCTTCGGGTCGTTGATGAGGTCGTCTTCGAGTGCGGTCGTACCGCAGAGGCACATCCCGCAGTGGGAATTGTCCCAGATCTCGCGGATCCACTCGAGAACTTTCATCGCGGTGGACTTGCCGGCGGACATGATGAGCTCGTGCAGCTCGTCCACCATCAGCAGCGTGTTCTCGCCGACCGCCTTCGCGATCCTCGGACGCGCTTCCTCGATGCGGAGCGACGCCGACACGCCGACCGCCTCGCAGAAGGCGTCGACGCAGAGCTTGAACGTGGGCGCCGCGGGAATCCTCAGATACGCGCACTGGAACTTCGCCCGGCGCTGGTACTCGCGGAGCGAATGCGTCTTGCCGATCTGGCTCGGACCGATGATGCGCGTGATGGCGTTGCGCTGGATCGCGAGGTTGCAGACGTTGTTGACCCGCTTCCACGTCGAGGTCTCGATGAACTTGTCGGACCGCATCCGCTGGCGCTCGGCGTCCAGCTCGAGGTAGGCGTCGATCTTGCTGACGACGTCGTCCAGGGAACCCTCATACTTGCCGGCGAAGAGACGGCTCACCGTCGATCCGGAGTAGTCGATCAGCCGCGCGACCCCGTCGAACGAGAGGTTGCGCTGCTTACCGTGGACGAAGAACCTCACGAGCGACTCGAGCTGTTCCGCGGTGATTCGGCCGTCGTCCATATAGGCGCGCATCGAGCCACGGACCTGGTCGGTCGAGCGGTTCATTCCCTGGGCGGGCTGGGCGTCCGTGAGATTCACGAACGGCATTTCGATTTGTGCTGTGTTTATTGGCATGTTGTTTTTCTCCTGGTTGGATTGTTGTTTAGTCCAAAATGTCTTCGAATGAGATGTCCGCCGGCTTCTCATCCGGCGTGAAGTCGATGTCGGCGACACCGGCGTTGGTAAGCTCCTTTCCGGCGGCATCATCCGACGCGATCTCGAATGCGGGATCCTTGCCGGTCATGACCTCGGCGTTGTGAGCGGCATCGGCGTTCGCCTGCGCCTGGATCCGGCGCAGCGCCGGGAGCGCCTTCTCGACTTCCGCCGCGATGACCGCGTTGCGGACTCCGAGCTGCTTCTTGACCGCCTCGTCGTCCGCGTAGCTGGCCTTCTGCACGGCCCTTGAAACGCCGATGAACTTGCCCTGCATGTCGGCGATATACGCCTTCATCGAGCAGGGATTGAGCCACACGAGATAGCTCTTCCCCCGCTCAAGCAGGATTCCGCCGTCACAGTATCCCGTGATGATCTCCTTGGACATAGTCTCGGGATCCTTGTATTCGAGCTGAAGATCGTCTTTGCAGAGACACGTCCGCGACAGCTGCGGTCCCATCACCTTGATCGCGATTTCCGGATCCAGCTTCCAGTTGCGGTCGGCGGCCCGAGAATCCCATGCCTCCTTGCGGGACATGTTGACGAACTTGACGAGTCCCGGCTTCGAACTCAACACGACGTCGAGCTTCGCCCGGATCTCCGCCGGAAACGCCTCGAGTTTCGATTCCGGCTCCCAGTCGGTCGACTTCTCGTTCGCCCGCCAGAACATCTTCACGAACCCGCATTCCTTCCAGTCCGAAAGCGAATGCTTCACCGACCCCTCGATCATGTCGTAGGCCGACTGCACGATGTAGGCGAAATCGTCATAGAACGGATACGGGAAACGCATCCGCTGCGTGATCCCCGGCCGCGCCACTTCCGCCGCCCTGCACCACCGCCGGAGCTGCTCGTCGCGCTGTTCCATCCCGTACACCCATTCCGGCTGCTTCCCGCGTCCGCCGCCCATCTGACCCTGGGCGCCGCCGAGCATATCCTTGACGACCCGGTGGAATCCTTCGATCAGCGCCTTGAACCGAGGATTGCCCTTCGGACGGCAGCGGTCGAGTCCGGCGACGAGCGGCTTGTCGATCAATCCGCCCGCCGTGAAGCGGACTCGTCCGCCGGTCAGCTCGTGCAGCATGTCAATCGTGCCCTGATCGAGCGTCGCCGTACCGTGTTCGCCCTGGAATACGCATCCGCAATCCGGGATGCCGATCTCACACAACGCGTGCGCGATCAGATACCGGGCCCACTTCGCCTTCAATGTCTTGATCCCGTCCGCGGACTCGATAACCGGCTTCATGATCCGCGCCACGACCTTGCCCGTGAGGACATCGATCAGAGAGAACTCGACGACGCGCTGTGCGTACTTGTTGTAAGTGTAGGCAACCTTCTGCTCGAACCACATATCGTCGATCTGCCAGACCTGACCGCACCGGAGTCCGATGCGCGTCCGCAGGACGTACGGCAGATTCTCCATCGCGCTCGCCTGGTTGCCCTTGCGCATCGAGTTCAGCACGAACTTGCCCGGCACCAGCCGCTGGAGGTTGCGGTCGGAAAAGCCCTTCGGCATCCGGACGCCACTGAGATACGGACACGCCATGTTCGGATCTGGAAGATTTCCGCCGTGCTCAGCGGCCCACAGCATCTGCCAGGTGCCGACGCCGGGGATGAACTCGCCGGAGCAGAGCCGATTGTGCACCTCTGTGATCGCGGCGGAAGTGACGCGCTTGTTCCGGAGGCACAGCTCCTGAAACCACGCCACGAAATCCTTTTTCTGCGCCAGCCCTTCGGCGGTGACGCGCCGACGCACACGGTCGTCGAGCATCGAGGTGTACGGATGATTCTCGTCATAGGCGGCGAGCCACCGGTACGCCGACTTCTTGGACCATTTCTTGAGACCGTACTTCTCGGCGATCAGCCGGGCCTCGCGGACATAGGTCTCGTCGCTCGGACGCGTGACCATGAGCGCCACGATCTTGAGCCGCCCCTGGATGCGCTCGCGCTCCTGGTACGGAACGAAGCGCATGATGAAGGCGAAGTCCTCCTCCACCGGCGTCCGCTCCAACGTCGCCACCGCTTCCGACGATCTGACTGCTACTTCGTTCATCTCACTTCGCCTTGAGGATCTTCGTCGCTTCGGCGAGCGCCAGCTTCAGCGACTCGACCGCATTCTTGAGCGCGGACTTGTCCATCGCCTCGAAGCCCTGACAGATGACGCCCGCTTTGTAAACTTTGCCAATGAGCTCCAGCGCGTTCTGCGCCGCGAAGCCCGCGTTCTCCGCCGCCTCGGCCGCTCCCGCCGCCGAGCTAAGCTCTTCCTTCCGCTTGCGGCCCGCGCCCTCACGCTTGCCGCCGAGATTGGACTTCGACTTCGTGATGATCCCGTAATCGCACATCAGCTCGCTCAAGGTCTTCGACTCCACCGTCGACGCGAACTCGTCGATCGTCGCCTCGCGCTTCTTCGCGCTCATGTCCGAGAGCTGCACGAGGTCGTTCTGCGATCCGATCGACTTCTGCAACAGATTGAGATAGTTGTATGCCGTCCTCTGGGAGAAGTCGCAGTTCTGCTCGACCCACGAAAGGAAAGTTCCCTGGCGGCGAACCTTCTCCTGGAAGAGCGACATGCCGACTTCCAGCGCGGCCTTGATCGCGACCTCTCCCGCCTGCATCGAGATCTTGTGGAAATGGTTGATCCGTGCCGCGGCATCCATTTCCGCGCCCGGCGCGACGATATTGATGAGCATTTCGGTTTTCTTTGTGATTGCGTTCTTCATTCTGTTTGTCCTTAGATGTTCGTGGTAAGAGTCTTCAAATAGCTGACGACGCTCTCGGCGTCGATGTCGTAATGGTTGCCGGACTTGACGGCGAGAATTAGCCCGCGACCGATGAGACCGCGATCGTTGACGATCGGGTGTTTCGTGAAGTAGCCGAGCACGATCCGCAATTCCTCGACCGAGATATCCGGCTTCGCGAGTTCGCGAACCTTCCGGATCTTCCGGTCGATAATCGGATTGGTCGATTCCGCGATCCATTCTCCTTTAGTATTGAACATAGTCGTGGTTGGTGGTTGGTGGTTGGTGGTTCGTGATCCGTGGCTTGCGGTACCAGCGCAGCCGGAGATCCTGCCGGACCTCAGGCCTTTGCACAATGCCTCCTTCCGTCCCACACGCCGAGGGAGATGAGCTGTTTTTCGAGAAGTGGCGAGAGATTGCGGCGACCGTGCATCACCTCGTTGATGTGATGCCGGTGATACGGAGCCCCTCCGGGTCCGATGCACTTGCGAGCGATTTCAGAGTAGTTGATCATGGGGATTTAGTGGTAGTGGGAAGTGGTAGTGGTACAGTGGTGGTTATTTCCGGTAGCCGTCAAGATGGGCGAACTGCTGCATCCTAGCGTAGACCTCGCGGCGGCGCTTTCCGATGCGTCTCATGTCGTCGGCGCGATAGCCGTCGTAATCCCGTTCCCGTCCAGGCGGCGATAGCCTGCTAGTAGTCGGCCGATAGTGCCCGGTTTTTCTAGCATGATCCAGGCGGAGCCTGTGCTCGTGCCTGCATTCATGCGAGCAGCACTTCTGAGACGAAAAGACCGTCTCGAACTGCTTGCCGCAGACGACACAGATCTTGATCATTTCGCCTCCTTCTCCTGGGCTTCCTGATAACGCTTCAGCGCCTGCTTGAGGAATCCGCCTCGGCTGCTGTGTTTGCCGTTGCCGGAGAGATTCGTGATGTACTCTTTGAGCGCTCCGTGCGCGACCTTCTCGGCGATGGCCTTACCGCCGTGGAAGTGTCCGGAGATCTTGATCTTCCCATTGTCGCGGATCGTGAATTCGCACTTGCGGTTGACGCCGTCAACCTTTTCGGTCACGACCGTCTCCGCAGTGAATCGATGCTTATCCACCCAGCACGACTCTACCACGCACTCCTCACTGTTGCCGCGGCGAATAGGAAACGTTCCGTCACAGATGCTGTAATGCTGCTTGAAGTATTCTTGCTGCGTCCTGAGCCGCGGCACTTCCGCCGCGGGCTCGTCGTGCGGGATCACCTTCGCCGGAACGACCGGCATACCGACGACGGCCGCGTTGATCAGCTCGATGATATCCGCGAATGCGGTTGTCGCCGACTCGTCGGATCCGCCGAAGATCGCGCGCGTGGCGAGATGCTGGATCTCTGTCAATGCCTCGGAGTACCGGAGATTCACTTGGCACCTCCTTCCGCATCGAGCTGGGCGGCCTGCTCGGAGACGAACTTCTCACGGCTGCAGCCGGGGCAGTTGTAGAATCCGATCGCGAACGCGATGATCGTGAGAATCGCGATGATCGCACAGACCGCATCGATCTTCCGATCCAGCGAATCCTGATATGCCTTGTGGTAACGCTCCGCGGCGGAATCTTCGCCCTCGCGAGCAATGTCATCTTCGATGTGCATGTTGTTATCCTCCTGGGTCCGTTTGACTGTCGGCGTCGGCTTGTGTTATACTTCCGCTTGCCTTTTGTCGCGTGACAAGAGTAGTATACAACAAAAGTTGTAGTCACGTCAATAGGGAAAATACACTTTTTTTGTATACCAAAAAAATGACAGTTGGTGAGAGGTTAAAAGAATGGCGAGGAACGCTGTCACAAAAGGCAGCGGCGATTGCGTGTGGCATTAAACAGCAAGCATGGAACCGATGGGAGAAAGATGAAACAGAGCCGGGCGCAGATTCGATCAGAAAAATTTGCGTGTTCTTTAATCGTACAGCCGATGAACTGCTCGGCATCGACCGCGGCACTTCTGCCGCGACGAAGGTAGAGCAGCGTGGCAATGGCAACATCAGTCAGATCGGCAACGGCAACACGGCGAGGGATTGTTCGAACTGTGCCAGCAAGCAGCTTGCAGACCTTATGAAACAGCTCGGCATAACCGTTGCCGACCTCGCTTCGGTGGCCGCCAAAAAGTCCGCGGCCAAACCGCCGCGGAAGAAGTAATTGTGGTATAATATCCGACATGGAAACTACAGGAGTTCCCGAAAATGGCTCGAGCAATTAAGAGATTCTTCAAGATCGTATTACGCTTCGAGTATCCGCGCAGCATCTTCGACTTATCAGGTGGTGAGTTGAGATACACTCCTTCCAACTACGATTATCCCTCGACCGAAGACGCCTGGCGTCAGGATTGGGAAAACATCGGCGGCGATTTCCGCCGTGCGGCAACTCGCCTTCAGTCGGAGCTGGTATAATGGGCAAGAATAATCAGCACCAGCAGCAACAGCTTGTTCATACCAGTTGGCACGGCCCGATTCCGTCGCCAGCCGATCTCGAGCAGTTCAAGCGACTGGTGCCCAATGCCCCTGAACGAATCCTCTGCATGGCGGAAGAAGAGGCGCGTGTGCGTCGAGATCAGTTTCAGCGCGATCACGATTCCGAGAATCGCGTAAAGGAGGCCGATATTAAGTTGTATCATGCCGGTGTAATGCGCGGGCAGTTTTTCGCGGCGATAGTTCTTCTCGCCATCGTTGCGGCGATCATCGTGTGCGCGGTTAACGGACACGGAGGAGCGGCCGCTGCCGTTGCCGGAATGGGAGCCGCCGGCATTGTTTCAAACTTCATCGTAAAACGCAAATAGGAAGATCACGATTTCCTACTCCCTTGCACCGCGGCAGTTTTGCCGCGGTTTTTGCTTGTCTGAAAGCGGCTATTTCACCCTTCTTATCATTTGATTAAATATTCAGTTGATTATCGTTTGCAAATAGTTGCAAACGGAAATCAAGTGATTTCGTGCGTTTTGTGCAATTAGCACGAAATCAACTGATTACACGCAAAACGTTTGCCGTATTTATTGCATCATTTGCGATAATTCCCACCGTCGAACCGGTAGTGCATGTCCGGCGCGACCGTGCGAGCAGGCTCCGCACGCCTGGCAAACCTGTCCCGCTCTGCGGGCGGAAAGAACGAAACCAATGACGACACTGATATTAGCTGTTGCTGCAAGTGCGAAGGCCGCCGAGGTCTCTGGCGGGATGTCGCTCATCTCGCCCGAACTCATCACCGCGATCTTCACCGGCATGGCCGCCGTCCTCGGCGTGATCTGGCAGAAGTCCCGCAACGACAAGAAGCTCGCCGAGAAGGACGAGGAGATCAAGCGCATCAAGGCCGAGCTCCCGCAACCCCTCGCCGTCGAGCAGTCATCCTACCAGGCGACGATGAAGGCGAACGCCAAGGACCACGAGAACCTCTTCGGACGCATCGCCAAGCTCGAACAGGCACAGGCCGCGCTCGCCGCGAAGGTCGACGCGAAATTCGACTCCATATCCGAACAGCTGCGCGAGACCAAAGACATGGTCCGTCAGCTGTTCGAACGCATTTGCAAGCGAAAGAAGTAGAGAATGGGGAATAGGGACTATGAAACAACTTAACCCAACCGAACAGCTTATCTGCAAGCGCGCCCTCGAGACGCTCGACACCGTCGCCGCGGGACTTCCGCCGAGGTCGCTCTTCGACCAGGTCGAACGCCTGATCGGCACGCGCATCGACGACCTCACCCGCCAGCAGCTCACGGACTACATGTGCGAGCGCGAGTGGATCTACTCCTACACCGACAAGCTCACCGGCGTGCACTGTCTCGCCGTGCGCCAGTCGGGCATCCTCGCCGCCGCCGCGTTGTAACATCCGCTCTCCAACTCCAACTCATCACTACAACTCTTTCACCGCCTCATGAACAAGAAGACCAGATCGGACGCATGGGAAGGCCGTCTAACCGACGAGCAGCAGTCCCGCGTCTACCTCGCGGCCGGCACGGCTCGGAACTTCCATGAGGCGAAGCTCATCATCAAGAAGGACTTCCCGGACGTCAAGGTCCCCAGCGAACGCGCCTGGTACCGGTTCCTGGACCGCATGCGCAACAACGCCGCGATGCTCCTTCAACGTGCGGCCGCCGCGGCCAGAGATGTTAAGACGATGGCGAAGACGACGAAGTTCGATCGCGTCGATCTGATTAACTCGTTCCAGACCCTCGCCGCCGAGGCGGAGTTCGCCGGCGAACACGACCGCGCGAAGGCGCTCTTCGACACCGTCTTCAAGCTCGCCCACATCGACCAGCGCGAGGAAGAGCTGCGCATCGCATCCGACCGCCTCAAGATCCTCGAAGCCAAGGAGGCGAAGGCCACCAAGGTCATCGCGAATGAGAAGCTCACGCCCGCGCAGCGCGAACAGAAACTCAAGGAGATCTTCGGACTGTGATCGTTTCGCCCATCCAGCTTTTGAAGCCTTACCAGAAGGACGTCTTCGACGACGCCCATCGGTTCATCTGCTGGATCGCCGGACGTCAAGTCGGCAAGAGCTTCACCGGAGCCGGCCGCGCCGTCCGGAAGGTGCTCACGTCCCCGAAGACCGACTTCGTCATCGCATCCCCTTCCGAGCGCCAGAGCTACGAGGCGGTCCTCAAATGCCAGGACTGGTCTAAGGCATTCGACTTCGCGATTGAGGAAGTGCTCGAAGAGCGCGACGCTCCCGGCGCACTCATGAGCGCCGCGACGATCCGCTTCGCTAACGGCAGCCGCATCATCGCCGTCCCCGGCAAGCCCGACACCGTGCGTGGCTTCTCCGCCGACATCTGGATGGACGAGTTCGCCTTTTTCGAGGATCCCGCCGCGACCTGGAAGGCGATCCTCCCTTCGATCTCGAATCCGCTCAAGGGACTCAAGACCGCGTTCCTCACTTCGACGCCTAACGGCAAATCCGGACGCGGCAAGCGCTTCTACGAGATCGTCACGAACAAGGGACTGATCGATCCGGAGACCGCAGGCGTCGCCTGGATGTCCGGCGAATGGTCGGTCCACCGTACGCCCATCACGATCGCGGCACCCTTCCTCGGCACGGACGTCGAAGAGCTCCGGCGTGCGGTCGATGACGAAGAGGCGTGGGCGCAGGAATTCCTCTGTCAGTTCATCGACGGCTCTTCGGTACTTCTCCCCTACGACCTGATGGCGAAGTGCGAGAGCTACGAGGCGTCGACCGACATGTCCCTCGAGGAGCTCAAGGCAAAGCGCTCCGCGGGATCGCAGTTCTACGCCGGCTTCGACTTCGGTCGCACGAGCGACCCGTCGGTGCTGTGGCTCTACGAGAAGATCGGCGACGTCCTCTGGACGCGGCTCGTCAAGGTGATCCGCCAGACCAACACCGTGGATCAGCTTAAAGAGTGCCGTCCCTACATCGAGCTCTGCAACAAGGTCTCGATCGACTACACCGGCCCGGGCGTTGGCTTCGGCGATCTCTGCGAGAAGGAGTTCGGCGCATCGAAGGACGGGACGGATCCGGTCAAGTGCGAGCTCTGTGTCTTCACGCCCAACTTCAAGCGCGAGATCTTCCCGAAGTTCCGCACTGCGATCGGCGGCGTGAAGATCCGTCTGCCGATGGACGTCGAATGCCGGGAGGACCTGCACGAGATGCAGGACGTCGTCAAGGGCGATGCGCACAACTACTTCGCCAAGCGTACTGCAGAGGGTCATAGCGACCGTTGCACGGCCGCTGCACTCGGCAACCGCGCCGCAAGTTTCATCGGTGAATACGTCGCGCCGTTCGGCACCGGCCGCGGGAACAATCCAGACACGAGGAGCGTCGAATGAGCGCCAAGAAATCCAAGCCCGTCAAAACCTCAGCAGCGCAGCCCGCGCCGGCGCATGTCCCGGAGCGTGCACTCGTCAGGGACGCGACCACGACCTGGCTCGAGCAGACCAATCCGCTGGTCGGACTCTCCATCCAGACGGCGCAGGCGATCTTCGACTGTGCACGCCAGGGCGACACGCAGCGTCTTCACTGGCTCTATCAGGAGATCGAGTCCAAGAACCCGGTGCTGATGACCTGTATCGAACGCCGTGCCGCTGCGATCGCGAACTTCACCTGGAAGGTTTCGCCCCGCGCCGAGGCGGACCAGGCTCTCGCCGACGAACAGCAGGCGGCGGTCCGCGAGCTCATCTCCAACATCGAGAACTTCACCGAACTCCTCGAGCATCTCGACGGAGCGTTCTTCCGCGGCTTCGCTCTCGCGCAGCCGGTCTGGAGTCCGGACGGCAGCGCGATCGAAGAGGTGTCGCTGCGCAATTCGTGGGAGTTCATCCGGAAGGACGGCACCTTCTGGTGGTGTCCGAACTGCAACGGATTCGACCGCGACTCCGTCGACTGCCGCGATGCCGGTCTCATCGGCGTCGAGCGGTCCCGTGCGATCGACTATCCCGCCCTCTCGATCCACATCCGGCACGCCGTCGGCGAACGCGACTGGGGACGATTCCTCGAGCGTTACGCCCTTCCTAAGCCCGCCGTCACGATGGCCCCGAACGCGACCAATGCGCAGCGCGGCGACTACATCGTCGCGGCAAAGGCCGTCGAGAACGGACAGTGCAGCGTCTGGCCGAACGGATCCACGATCACCGATTTCGCCGGCGGATCCCGCGGCACCGATCCCTTCAACGCCTTCATCCGCCACCAGGAGGAGCACATCGTGCTGCTCGCTACCGGCGGCACGCTCACCTCTCTCGCACAGGCCGACACCGGCTCACTGGCGGGCGGTGCGCAGATGGAGGTCTGGAAGCAGATCGTCAACCGCGATGCCGGCATTCTTTCCCAGGCCGTGACCGCGGCGATCGTGCGTCCGTTCCTCGAGCGCCAGTTCTGGGGCCGTCCCGCGGCCGTTGACTTCACGCTCGACATGCCGACTAAGATGTCACCGAAGGAGGCGGCCGAAGTCGCCGCAATCCTGAAGCAGGCAGGATGGCGCATCAACCAGGCCGAGCTCGAGAAGGCGACCGGCTTCTCACTCGAGAAGGAAGAAGCCCCAGCAATGCCGACGAGCTTCGGAGCCGCCAGGAAGGTCGAAGACCATACGCAGCAGCCGAAAAAGCCGGGAAAGTCCGGTGCTGACGCCCTCGCCGACGCCTTTGCCGCGGTTCTGGCGGAGACGATGGCCGAAGAACTCGGCGAGACCCCCTTGCAAAACGACGACACCCGCTTGCAAAACGTTCCGAGCGGAAAAGATGACCGTTGACCCGTCCCGAGCCCTATAACGCCTTAAAACCCCGAAATTATCAGTTGAATATGAAACCGAACAGACATTTCTCGATTTTCGCCGCCTGCAGCGCGGTCAAGGCGGAGCCGTCCACGAACGCGACCTGGTTCCAGACCTTCCCTCCTTACGGCCGTTATCCGGTCGGCGGCACGATCCCGAAGGCCGACAAGGACGCCGAGTACGTTTTCGACGAAGAGGCGGCGAAGAACATCATCGAGAACTTCAGGTCCGCGGCGAAGAAGACCGACTGGCCCGGCATCCTCGTCGACGAAGAACACTTCTCGCTGTCGACCGACAAGTCTTCCGCGGCGCTCGCCTGGGCGAAGGACATCCGCCAGGAGGAGGACGGATCCATCTGGACCCGCTGGGAATTCACCGCCCGCGGCCGGCAGCTCTGGGAGGATCACATCCTCGTCAACCGTTCGCCGGCGTTCTATTCCGACAAGATCGGCGCGAAGTGCTACCGTCCGTTCGAGCTGAAGTCGATCGGCATGACCAACACCCCGCATTTCGAAGAGCTTTCCACACTTGCCGCGGCGCGTGCCGCGGAGGTCAACAAACCCCAAGGAGAAAACAAGATGAATGAAATCATCAAGGCGCTCGGTTTGGCCGATGGCGCGTCCGAACAGGACTGCGTGACGGCGATCGAGTCGCTCAAGACGAAGGCCTCCGCTGCCGAAGCCAAGGCCACGGAGACCGAGGACAAGCTGCAGAAGGCCGAGGCCAAGTGCCGCGGCATCGAATGCGACGCTTTCCTCGAAGCCAACAAGGCGAAGATCGCCGACATCGCCGCCTGCCGCGAGGTCTACATGAAGGACCCCGACATGGCGAAGAAGATGCTCGGCGCTTGCAAGGCGGTCGAGGACAAGCCTCAGACCGTGCTCGGCGCGGCGAAGAACACTCCCGCCGTCGACAAGGACAAGAACCTCGGCACCTGCCGCGAGCAGCTCGCCGCGCTTCCTCCCGCCGAACGCGCCGCGTTCTATGAGGCCCACAAGGCCGAGATCGACGCCGGCAACTGATCCGTTACCCACAAACCCAAAGAAAGGCAAAACAAACTATGGCTATCACCGCTCCTGGTATCACGCTCGCGATCGACGCCCTCTTCGGCAACATGAAGCCGAACGTCGACATCCTCCGCAAGATGGGCATGACCGACTTCTCCGCCGAGGCCCCTGGTCTCGACATCAAGCCGGGCACGACCATGAAGGTCCCGCTCTCTACCGTCACCGCGGCGCTCGAGTACAACGAGACCTCCAACAACTACCTCACCGGCGGCTCCACGGAGTACGGCACGCTCACCGCGACGCACTTCCTGCAGGGCTACGACATCAGCGGCGTCGACGTCGACAAGGGCGTCAACGCTCCGCGCATCAAGCAGCTCTTCTCCGTCCGCTGCGCGGGCGGTTGCTCGATGGCGATGCTCGGCGTCCTCAAGACGTCGCTCAACGGCGTCACGGCTTCCACCGGCGTCAAGATCCCGGACTCGACCGCGCTCGCCGACTACACCGGCATGGCGGCGGACTGCAGCTGGCTCCACCGCGAGATGGCGACGCTCGTCGTCAACGGCACCGAGTGGTCCAAGATCCAGGCCGCGATGCACGCGAAGAACCTGAGCGCGACCAAGGCGAGCGCCGCCGAGGAGCTCGGCTTCGCGAACGTGGTCGTCCTCTCCGGCATGACGCCGCGCGCGTTCATCGTCCCGGCGTTCTCGATGGGCTTCCTCGGCCGCGTCCCCGCGATCGTCGCGAACTATGAGCAGGCCGGTTCCCAGACGGATCCGGACAGCGGCCTCACGCTCGGCCTCGTCGTCGCCAACGATCAACAGCACAACCGCAAGGTCATCAACGGTGACCTGTGGTTCGGCGCGATCGCGCTCTCCTCGAACGCCGCCGCGACCACGGCCGGTATCATCAAGGTCGGCACCGCGGAATAATCCGTAGTGCGGATCCAAGGTGGAGGCGGAGAGTCTTCCGCTTCCCGTCTCCACCTTCCGTTTTTCAACCATCCTGCAACCACCATTAAAGACCCTTTCAAATGTCCTGGCGCAAGGTTCTAGAGTCAGATCTCAACTCCTCGCTCGCGCAAAGCGAGATCGAGGCCTACCGCCGCAGCGCCGACTTCGAGCACGATCCGGTCGAATCCCAGATCCGGCAGATCTGCGCGTACGTCCGCGGCTGCATCCGTTCCGGCGGAGCGAAGGTCCGCATCGCCCGCGAGGACGACTGGCTCCCGGAGTCGCTCATCTCCCCGGCGATGGACTGCATGCGCTATCAGATCCTCACGCGCATGAACCAGCCAGTCAACGAATCGCGCACCAAGGCGTACGAAAACGCGCTCGCGCTCTTCAACGAACTCCGCAAGGGCGAATTCGTGCCGGAGTCCGAGTTCGTCGATCCGGAACCGCTCGCCGAAGACCCTTCCGAAAAGGCGACCGCTCCGATCGCCGCCGAGGTAACCCCTCCCCACCTTCTCGACTGACCCATGCTCAAACTCCGTCTCATCGACCCCGAGAAACTCATTCCCTCCGCGCACGTCGCGGCGGAAGCGGCGTCGCGTGGGATTGAGGTGCTGATAATCGGCCATCTTCGGAAGAAGAACGACGCCACTTCTCCGCGTGCCGGATTCCCGAAGTCGAACTACTACGCCAAGGCCTCGAACACCGTTTCCTCCCAGGCGTCCGGCAATGTCGCCCGTGTCGAAGTCGACTATCCCGGTGTCGCCATGCACTATGAAGGCGGCACGGTGTATCCGAAGAAGAAGGCGCTCGCGATTCCGCTCGATCCTGCCGTCGCCGGGATATGGCCGAGCGAATATGCGGGCATGGGACATGAGCTTTTCAAGACTCCCGCGGGCGCCCTGGGCGATCGCAAAACCGGACAGATCCTCTGGCTGCTCGTCCCCAAGGCAACGATCCCCGCGGATCCGTCGGTACTGCCGTCCGACGGCGAGATCCTGAGCGCAGCTGAAGACGCCGTATGGGAGGCCGTGTCATGAGTCCTGCGGACAAGATGCTCCGGAAGGCACTCATAGCGAGCACCAACGGCAAGCTCGGCGACAAGGAGAAACTCGTCGACACGAAGGGATGGTCGAAGGTACAGGCGGGACTCCGCGACCGCTCGTTCTTCTTGTCTCAGGTTACGCAGACGAAAATTCTCTACGCGATGCGGCGGAACGTCGCCGATCTTGTCAAGGGCGGGAAATCGGAATCCGAAGTCCGCCGCGACCTCCGCGAATATCTCGCATCAATCGGCTACGATGCCGATAAAGACCTGAAGCCGGGCGAGAAGAGCCGCCGCGGCACAATCAAGGATTTGATGACCAAGTCTCGTCTCGACGTGATGATGAAGACGAATGCCGATCAGGCGCGTGGCTACGCTTCGCATATCCGGGCGACGACCGCCGGCGCGATCCTCGCGTTCCCGGCTTACGAACTCGTTCGCGTCGAACGCCGCAAACTCCAGCGCAACTGGGATGAACGGTGGAATTCAGCAGCTGAAGAAGTCGGCTGGGAAGGCGTCGCCCGTAACGGCGCGAAGATCGCGCTCAAGACTTCGCCGATCTGGATGAAGCTCTCGCGCTTCGGCAATCCCTTTCCGCCGTTCGACTTCAACTCCGGCATGGGCGTGCGCGATGTCAAGAAGTCGGTCTGCCGCGAAATCGGGCTTCTCGGCGAAGAAGAGCAGCCGAAGATCCCCGAGACCCCGGACTTCAATGGGAATCTTCACGCATCGGTTCCGTTCAATGGAACTGACGATCCGATCTGGAACGACCTCAAGGAAAAGTTCGGTGATCAGGTCGTCTATGATCACGGCGAGATCGTCTGGAAAGGAGAACTTCTAAAGGATATCGCCAACGGAAACGGAAAGGTGCGTCTCGGCAAGTCGTCAAAGGAACTTCTATCGCACTTCACCGGTGTCGACCGCGAGCACCTTGAGAACACATCGTTAACGGTCACTGGCGACTGGGTGAAACAGCACGCAAACAAGCACATCGGCACTAACGAGACGCGCCCGACGAACATCCCGCTGCAGCCAGGAGATTATGAACTCATCCCGACGCTATGGAGATCTCCGGATTCAGTGTCTCCTGGGAAGTACAAAGGGTCGAGCGTGCTGAAGCTCGATACGATTGACGGAGGAATTCTCAACCTCGTGATTGACCACAGGAGCGGTGCGATGCCTCTGAGCTTTTGGAAAGAAAAAGCCCGGGCAGGAGTGACCTGATGGTCTCGCGCCTCTGCGCCACCCTCCCGCGACGGACAAAACAATAATACCACAAACCCCTTTCAGAAATCAACCCCGAAAATGAAAATTCACGAATTCCAGCTTAAGATCGCGGACGCCTTAAACGGCGTCGAAGCGCTCGTGCAAGGCGGGTGCAAGGCGTTTGCCGAAGACGCGCGGGAGATCTACGACGAGTCGAACCAGTGGATCTCCGGCGGCAAGGTCGCCGTCGTGGTGGTGACGCCGAGAATGCAGCGGAACGGCGATCGTGCCGGCACGCTGCCGATGGAATGCACGCTTGCAGTCCGCTGTGTCGAGGTCGCGCCGCTCTCGCGTGAGAATCCGAACGTCATTCGGGCCCTCGATGCCGCGGAGATCGTCGCACATGCGCTTGACGGACGCCAGTTCTGCCTCGTCTCGATCGACCAGACCGCCGACGAACGCACCAAGACGATCACCGCGACCGCGAGCTTCAATACCACCATCCACCTCACCAACGACTAACGAAAGGAACGAACCATGGATATGACACCTGCCGCACCCGACGGCGAATACGGCATCTCCACCACGACCACGGGGATCACCGTCGAATCCGAATCGATCACTCTGACCCCGCTGGCCGAGCCCGTGCCGGATCAGAAGAACGCCACCGCGAAGGAGATCTACTACGACACCCGCGTCGATCTCCGCCTCACCTATCGCGGCACCAAACTGGCCGAAACCGACGGCACGGTCGGAGGCGAGAACAAGACCGTGACCTACAACGGCGTCAAGTACTACGTCGATTCGCACGAGGCGGCCGGCGTTTACAACGGCCTCAGGCGATACAACCTCTCGGCGCACCGCTTCGACAACGCTCCCGCCAGCGGCAATCAGCAGAATACCTGATCATGAGTAAGGCGAACCCCAGGAAGGCGATGGCGGCGGTTTTGCCGCTGCCGATCGGCGAAGTGAAGCCGATGACGCTGGCGATGTACGCGGCGCTCGAGCGCATCAAGTCTCCGCTGATCACCGGCGAAGACGCCAAGGACGCGCTCGAGCTACTGCCCTCGCTCTACCTGCTGACGCACGGTGCGCAGGAGATCTTCAAGGCGAACCTCCTCGATCTCGCGCTCGCCTGGGCGGATTCAGTCCCGGTCGACGCGCTGAACGAGATCCGCGCCGCCTGCGAAATCCAGCTGCAGGTCGTCAGCGACGTCATTCCGGAGCAAGACCCAAAAAAAGCCAGGACGAGCGCGGACACGACGGCTGGATCGCCGCGCTCGTCGACTACTTCGCCCGGACCTACCACTGGTCGTTCCGCGAGATCTTCTGGGAAACGCCGCTCTCCGTACTCTCCCTCCTGCGTCGGCAGGAAGCGTTAAAGGAAAGCAGCATATTCCCGCTTTCCGAAATCGAGAAAATAGACGATGGCAACGCGTAAACTCACAGCAGAGGTCGAACTGAAGACCGACAAGGCCAAACGCAAGCTGCAGGAGCTCGGCTCCGGCGGCGGTGGTGGTGGTGGCGGCGGCGAAACCTCGACTGCCGCGCACAAGCTGTCGCAGAACCTCAACCGTGCGGCGGAATCGGCATCCAAGCTCGATCGTTCGTCGCTATCCGTCGTCCGCGCCTTCACCGGCATCGGCATCGGGCTGGCGACGAGATACGCCGCGTCGCACATGCAACAGGGCGCCGCCCGGGACGCGGTAGAATACACCGCGAACACCATCACCGGCGCAAGCTCGGGCGCGATGGCTGGCATGGCCGCTGGGCCCAAGGGTGCGGTGGTCGGCGCTATCGTCGGCGGCGTCGTCGGCGCGGTCTCCACGTATCTCGATAAGGATTCGGAACAGAAGCAGTACACCGACGAGTGGAATCGCAGCGAAGGCGACTATCAGCGAGCCAAGGCGTTTTCAGATTTCTATCGCGGTCTTACGGATATGACGGACAAGACCAAACCGTTCTCCGAAAGGATTTCCGAAGCCGAGGCGGAGCTGAAGAAGCTCAAGGATGCGGAAAAGACATTGGTGTCTAACGTCGACAAGTTCATCTCCGGCGGACAGTACGACAAAGCCAACCTGCAACGCGGATATCTCGGCGTCAACCGCCAACGCCAGCAACAGCTCGAGACGGCGATACACGCCCTCAAGGGCGCCAAACTAACCGGAGGCGTACCGTTTTACGCGGCAACGGATGCTCTCGCAAAGGTCGGCGGCGGCAATGGATTCATGCCGCAGGCAACCGGCGGCGAAGGTTCTGGATCGGCGAGCGCATCACCGGCATCGAAGATCAACGGATCCTTCTTCTTCTCCGTGCCGCAACGCGGATCCAGGACGAGACTGTTCGGCGATTTCGGCGATCCCCTGATGAAGACCGCCGATGACACGATTGCGATTCTCGAGAAAGAGGGCAACGACCTGTTGAAGGAGATCGCGCAGAACACCAGACGAAACGGAGGCAGCACATGGCAGTAATCTCTAACATCCCCGGCGAGCGTCAGCCGTCGGACATGGAACGTCTTGACGAATCGAACGCGAAAGGTTTTTCGTGCCGTTTCAAAGGCGTTTACTCTGCGCTCCAAACCGCCGCGAACGGATACAATCAGGGCGACACCTTCGAGGGGCACGTGCTGAAGAGCTGGGTCCTCGAACGCGCCCCAGGCAATCTCGGGTATCTCACGCTCAACATGGTCCCCGACGATTCCGGCGGCAGCGGCGGCGGCGAACAGACGCCTCTTAAAATCACGTGGTCCGTGAAGTCAGTCCGCAATGACAAGTCGATCCTGGCTTATTGCGGACCGTCCGAAGGGAACAACCCTTATCGCCCCAGGATCGAGCTGTGGATGAAGGAAACGGATCCTGATGCGATCGAGGCCGGACAGTTCATCACCCCGCACGGCGAGCTGAAGGCTCTATCCGACGTCGACCTGCTCGTGGTCGGCAAACTCAAGAAGGGAATCGAATCCGTCATCCGATTCTACCCGCTCGTCACCCGCAGGCGCATCTACTCGAGCGACCCGCAGGGCAGCTTTGAAAAACTCGGCTTCATCGACAACCTGCCGCAGGGCGCACCGTCGATTGCCGGAGACTACCAGTGGCTCAAGGTGCAGGACGACAAGGACGAGCAGTCGGACGGCAACTTCGTTCGAATCGAATCTTGGATGGGCGTGCTCGTGTCCGAGGGCGGGTGGGATGAGAATCTGTACGGCGACGACCGCTGGGCTATGCCGCTCGAAAATAGCTGATCAGGAAAATTTGAAAATGGGTGATCCGATTGAGATTCCGGTCAAGGGAAGGCCGATGACCGCCACATGGGGGGCTTCCGTCGCGAAGCGCCTGAACGCGATCGGCTCGGTCGGCTCAGCACGGATGCTCCTATTCGACGGTGATACCGGCACCGGCTTCGAACCTCTGCCCGAAAACCTCCGCGCACGAGTCCGGCATCGTCCGTTCGAAGTCGCCGGTTCCGGCGGAGATGATTACAAGTTCGCGATCTACGTTCCGGCCAATGTCGTTGCGATCGGCGAAGATATCGTCGTGCCGGACGGCATCACCGCGATCCCAGATACCGACGGATGGTACAAGCTCGATGACGAATCCGAAGTCTCCGAATACGGATCCACGCTTTACCTCGTCGCCTATGACGACAGATCCGCCACCTTCACCTTCGATCTCGAAGAGGCGGCCGGCGGCGAGAGCGAAGAAGATCCCGAGATCCTCGCGATACTCCCGATCGCGGAGCTGAAGACCCAGTCGGTCGGACAGAAGACCTTCGGCGTCGTCTACCGCCAGCTCGCCTGCCACCCCTTCGCCGTCTCCCTCGGCGGAACCGCGAATCCCGATGGTGCTTCAATAGACATCGATAAAGACGGCAAGATCGAGTTCTTTCATTTCAAAGACAATCAGCAAGACTCCGGCAAGGGGCTTGCACAACGTCTGAAAGCCGACCCTGAAACTGGCGCAATCACGAGCGACGATTCCACCGGCGCGATGCTTGTCGCCCGAAAAGATGGCAAGGTGATTTACATTCCGCTGGACGGCGAGGGCGAAGATCCGGAAACGCCACAAACGCCAGGCGGCGAGCAATGTGATCACGATAAGACCGGCGGCAAGGAAGGTGGCGTCGCGCCAACGAAGGAGAAGGAGCCCGGAGGATCAGCGCCCGCTGGCGGAGGCGTTCCGGCTGGCGGAGTTCCTGCCGGCGGCGGCGATCGTCACACCGGTGATGACGGCTGTAACTGCAATTAAGGAGACAGTATCATGGCAACTTATAAGTTAATCGGACAGCGTTTTCTTCGTCGTTATACCGCGGCGGACTCTACTCCCGTTTACGCTTCGGCGGTCGAAGCGCAGAAGATCGTCGACGAGCTTTGCGGCGTGCCGTGGCTCGCGTCCGGCGTCAAAACCGCAACGATGACGTCGCATTCCGACGAGAAGGATGAGTCCGGCGTGAGCGGACTCGATTCGAACGTGGCGAACCGCGACAACTTTGACGCGGCGCTCTTTTGCGCCGGACACGTCGGCGGAAAACATCGCGCTTATGCGAACGCCGCTGTATATCGATATGTGCTCCCCGATGGTACGCTTCCGAATCTCACGTCGCTTGTCGCCTCGATCACGAGTGATCCGTATAATGCCGCGGGCGCCAGGATCGCGATCATGACCAATTCCACAGGCGAGATCCCGACGAGCTGCAATGTGTGCCGGACCGGTGACGCGCATCTCGAAGGCGTCGCGCCGCGCACGTCGCGCACGGTCGGCGGCACGGACTACTGGTATCCGACGACCGCTGATGCCGAGTTTAAGGATCTCTCGCTTCCGCTCCAGAAGTATCTCTACGTGTTCGTCCTCATGGAGAGCTATTCGACGGTCCGCGGTAATTGGATCGAGGGCTGCTCGTACATGACGAAGAACGAGATCACGATCACCACTTCCGCCGCGGTGACGGGCTGGACGGACGGCGCGACGATCGATCTCTGGGCCGCCGCGCCGACGGCTCACACTTACAACGTCGTCAAGGGAGGCGTCTATCCCGATCTGCTGTCCGGCGTGTCTGGCGTCGAGACGATCCAGCTGCAGCGGACCGGCGATGTCCTGGCGTCGAATTACAATCCGCCGACGGTGAAAGGTACCGACGGACTCCGCAAGCTCTCCGCCGGTGCGTTCGCGAAGCTCCTCGATATCCCGGCCGCGAGTATCACGTGTATCACTCCGTTCGGCGGGATGATCAGCGGCTCCCGGTGGGATATTGTCGCGATTGGCGGAACCTTCGACGGTGGCACCTTCGCGGAGATTCCCGGCATTTATCTATATTCGGTCCAGTCCGGACGGATTATTGAAAACATCACACTCGACCGCTCCGACCTGCAGGTGCCGTCGTCGTTTAAGTCCTTCGCGGCCGATCATGGCGGATTTGCGTGTGTCGCGGCGGCTCCGTATCTCAATGATGACGCGGCCTGGTGTCTGATGGTCGTCGGCAAGGACGGAGTGACCTACACCACCGAGGATACGACGCGCGGCAGCGGATGGGCGCCGGCTATCGCGCTGAAATGGATCGGCGATACCTTGCGGCTCGAGGCGATCTTCCCCGGATCGCAATACGATCTCAAGTCCGCGCTCGGCGTGACCGATCCGGATGACGTCGTCGTGAGCGTGCCGGTCCAGGATTCGCTCAACGGCAACTGCTTTGCGACCGTTGCGGCGCTTAAGCGCGCCACCAACAAGGTGCACGTCGTCGGTATGGCGTTTTATTACGAGCGTAATTTCTATGGCAACGTGGTGATCCAGTCCAAGACCTACCAGGCAGCGCAGTTCCCGGTCGTCGGCACGGTGTCCGCGATCTCCGGCCTCGTCAATACCAACGCCAACTCGACTCACGATCTGATCGCGGTCTGTGGCGAGCTCACGTCCGTCGGATCCGTCTCTGCGACGAATTGCGCGGTAATCCGCGGCTGGCTCGATACGAATCACACCGTCGCGCGCCCGGCGTTCGATCAGAACATCACGCCGTCGACTTATCAGAATTTCAAGATCTTCGCCGGAATCGCGAACGAAGAAGCCGCGCGTGATTACGTGATCACCGGCGACTTCACTTCGCTCGGCGGCGATACCGCGTTCTCCAAGATCGCGCTCGTCAGTCCGTCGACCGGCACGGTGCGCGCCGTGCCGCATCCGGACGCCGATACCGTCGCGGCGAAGATCGCGTTAAACGACGAATTGACCGGTTGTATCTGGCACGCTGAAACGCCGGAAGTGACGCCCGGTTGGAGTCAGTACGAGCACCTTCATCCGGACGTTACCGACGCCCAGTCAGCGATCGGACTCCGCCAGCTCTACGCCCGGCTCTACCGCGGCGGTCTGGGCAGGATGTCGATCGGCGTGCTCAATCTCGACGGCGTCCGTCCTGGCGCGCTGTTTACCGTACGCGGCGACACCATCACGGTGCCGACGGGCGAATCCACGTCCGAGGACGTGCCTACCTGGCAGCTCACGCTCGCGCGGCTCTGCGTCGCTTTTGCCGCGCCTAAGGCGTTCGCGGCGCGCAAGGTGCAGCTCGACTGGACCGCGCTTTCGGCCGCGACCGCGGGATCCAAGCTCAACGTATGGATCCGCCGCGGCGTTTATGTCGATCAGTATCCGGAGATCACCGATCCGCGGATCTACACCGCCGAGGCGAAGTCCGTCGACGGCTGGCAGCTCGTCGGCGTCATCGATGCGGCCGGCTCCACGTCCGCAACCTTCGATATCGATCCGATCACGGATGACGTCGTCTCGCTGATGTTTACGGCGTTCGTCAATCTCGACGGACTCAATCCGTCCGCGACGATGACGCTGCCGCAGGGCGTCGGCACCGCGAATATCGATGGCGTCAACACCTCGGTCAGCGGACTCACCTCCGGCTGGAAACCCGACATCACCCTTCTCGGTTAAAAGGAAACACCATGAAAAAACTACTCGCCACACTCTTTCAACTTTCACCCTTCCTCTTTGCCTTCTCCCTTTCCGCCGCGATCCCGCAGCACTGGACCGTCGAGACCTCGCGCGTTCAGCCCGCCCAGTTCGAGGCTTATCACGGAGAGACCATCGAGTTTGCAGCGGCAATGCAGACCTACGGCAAGCCGCTTGCAATCACCAACGATTTAATCGGCATTTATTGGCAGACCAATGGTATGGGCTCCGCCTACTGGACCGCTCCGGCCGTCATCTCCAACAACGTCATGATTGCACGCTGGGAGCCCGAGATGGACGTCGGCGCTAACGTCTACAGCTGCTTCATCGGCGCCCCCGGAGAGATCTACCGTGCGGCATTCCAGCTGCGGCTCCGTCCGTCCCCCGGCGCGGAACCGTCGGAACTCCCGCTGCCGGTCAAGACGCTCGACTTCGCCCAGGTCACCGTCCTCAACGCACCCTACTACTCCAAGTCCGAAACCGACGCAAAAATCATCGAACTCGCCCCGGCTCCCGGCAACTACGCAACCGTCTCCAACCGCGCCATGACCGCGGTCCAGCCAGATGCGATCGCCGGCATGGAGACGCAGACCCACGCTGCAGCGACCTATCAGCCTAAGGGCAGCTATCTCACGTTCGAGTCCGATCCGACGGTCGACGGCAAGATCAGCACGCACAACTCGTCCTCCTCGGCCCACGCCGACATCCGGAACACTGTCAATAATCTCGCCGACAATGTCAGCACGTGGTCCAGCTACTGGTCTGGTGACGACGTGCGCGTGACGGTGACCAACTACGATTCAGCCGTCAATCTACCATCACTTTATCTCGAGTACAAGCTATCCAACGGCACCTTCCGGACCATCTGGGACGAGCGTACACGCTGGGATATCAACGATCGCCGCATGGCGGCGGTGGAATCCGCGGTCGAAGGCAAAGCCGATCGCGCCTGGGGCTATTACGACTCGCATACGGGCGGATGGGCTCCGGACGGATACACCTGGCTGTCGTCGCCCAAGATCGCGATTTCCGGCGGCATGGCATTCCAGAAACATGTCACGAGCGAGGGCGCCGTCTGGGTGCTGGAGTCCAACGGACTTATCGCCGAATCCGGCGGCGTGATGTCTAACGGATTCTTCCGGATCAGCGACGACGAAGGGAATCCGCTCTTCGAGATCGTCAAGGGCGACAAGCGCACAGTCGGAGCCACCGCCGGATCGTGCGAACCGCTTGCGGGCTACGCCATCACGCACCTGCAGATCGGCTACGCGGTAGAGTCCGCCGATCATCCGAAGATCTACGTAACCAGGTCTCTCACTCCGGTCGACTGGAAGGACGAAGAAGATGCAGACTGTCCGGCTACGGTCAACTGGAGCGGTTCGTCCGGGAATTGGACGGCTGTCGTCGCCGGGAAGGTTGCAGAAGCGCAGCTGTTCGTTAAAGCCGAATATGAGGTAGGCGGCAACACCTACATCAAGCAGTCCGCGCCGGTAAGCGTCCAGAAGCTTGTCCTAGGCGGGCAAGAGTATCGCGTCGGAACCGCCACCATCTCCGGACACACCGTCCTCACTCTCACTTTGGAGCCCTGACCATGCGTGATTTCACACAGTATCTCCACGGTTACACCCTGCTGTTTTTCGCCGCAGCGTTCGTGGCTGCGATGTTGATTGCCGGATGGCGTGAGCTCAAGCGATCCGAGCACCGCAAGATCTTCCTGCTTGCGGCTGCGGGATTCAGTCTCTACGCGGGCGCGAAGCACATTACCGGCAAGGTGGAGTACCCTCGTACCGATGCGGATATCGCGTATCTCACGGACCACGGATCCTACGTCACCAACGACTTTATCCACATCGACTTCATTCGACATCCGATCGTGCCGGCATCGGCGGGATTCATCATCGAGGTGTACGCACTGGACGACACCAATTACGAACACGGCGTCACGCTCGTCGAGACCACCTTCGCCGATTTCCCGGTTCCGTGTGGCGTCGCGCTTGACAACGCAACGAATTACAACGCAATCTGCTACACGCCCTGGACTCCCGGACCGGCGGTCCGGACGAACGGCGTCTGGCAAACCTACTGGGGCGAAGCAACCGGCGGCAAAGGACATGACCAGGGCATGCTGATCGCAATCCCGGTGCGGACCGAGATCACCACGTCCGAGGGCGAGACGATCGCCCCGCCGTCCGACAACCTTCTGCCCTATTTAATGGAGGATTAACGCATGAAAAAGACACTGACAATCATCTGTGGCATCGCTGCTATCTCGGCCTTCGCCGATATCGAATGCGACTACGAAGACGGCAAACAGTCTACCGTCCTTATGACACCAGAGGTCACCAGAGCGGCGTCCGCCATGTTCGGACGGGGCGCCGAAGCCCTACTGCATGCCATCAAGCTTCAGATGGACAAGTACGACCGCGACGTCAAGACCGATGCGGGACGGCGCTCTTGGCACGGCAAGTTGATCCGTGAGGAGATCTACACGAACGAGCTCTGCAAGGTCCAGGTCTACTCCAACGATCTTTCGGGCGCCGTCTGGCGCTATAAGACCGCATTCCGGCCGCGAAAGGCATCCAAGCAGAAACCCGCCACGCTAACCACAGCCGGCATTCCTACGGGGCTGGCGGCCGTCCGTGCACGGCGCAATGCCGAACGGACCAATGACGTGCAGACCGTCACCGTCGTAATCAATGCAGGATCCAAATGAGCATCGACCACGAACCCAACAATCAATAGAAAGGACAAACCATGAAAAAACTGATCGCCAAAATCTTCTGTCCCTCGTCGAAGACCCTCGCGGCTGCCTCTGCTCGCCAGATCGCCGAGGGGTACAACGCCATCGATTCGGCTAAGCGCGAGAAGCTCGCCCGCTATTCCGCCTACGCCAAGAAGATCGCCTATTACCAGGGAAAGCTCGACGCCATCATCGCCGACGGCAAGATCGACGCTGACGAGGAGGCGCGTATCGCCGCGGCGCTGGAACCACTGATCGAGGAGGCGAAGAACATCGTATTCGAATAAAGGATGTTAACATGAATATTCCCACCACACTCTTACTTTTTGCCATTCCCATCCTTTTCTCCGGCTGCGTCTACAAGGGAGGTAAGGTCGTTGACGGCACCAATCTGGCGATCGGCATCACCGTTCCGGGCACCGAATGGTCCATCAACGTACTCGACTACGTCGGAGGAATCCGCGTAGCCGGGCAAGATTCCACCCATATCACGGTTACCAACGAAGTCACCGAGACTAACCGCTACTTCGGCGTCGTCGAAGTCAATCGCCACTCCAAGATGACGGCCGACATCGAACCGCGCGATACCGGACGCCAGCAATAACGCCTTTTCCCGGGCGGGAATCAGTAAAGATTAGCCGAGGTTCCTAAGCATGTCCTCGTCGTTCCGCCGGGACCTATTTGACCGCCACGATGCCAGACCAACGGGCTCCTATTGAGTATCAGATCTTCTTATCATCATTCCCAGTTGGACCTTCGTGGCGGTCTTTTTATGCCCGGTGCATGATTCGTGCATCGGGTATTTTTCTGCCTTGCATGAAACAAAAAAGACGGCTGCAAACCGTCCGTCCTTAAGAAATCATCTGATTGAGCTTATAACTCAATTCTCATCTACTTGATTTATTTTCTCAAAATCGGCGTCGCGATACACCCCTGATCTTGGATGGTGGGGCGCCTCGCCCCACCGCGCGGTAAATGCGCCTACCCCTTGGAGGTGATGATGAAGTAATTCTCCGACCTTCACTCATCAACAAAACCACAAAAAAGAACCTCGCCACACGGCGAGGTTCTTTGCGTTATCACCTTGAATGCACCATCCGACTATCTGTGCACCGTGAAGGTGCGGCCACACATATGGCAGGTAATATCAATCGATTCGGGGAGCGTCGCCCTTTCCGCTTCGGACATCGCGGACAGCATCGCCAGCGCACGATCAGGCGAACAACGGCAGGCGAACTTAAGCGGCTGAGTGCGGCGAAGTTCGAAAGAAGAAAGATCGAGTCCGCCATTCGGATCCCGCGGCAGAATCGCCGCGTCGACATTGTAGTCCGCGATGCTCGCCTTCGAATCCGGCAGCGCCTCGATCAGAATGCCGCGCGCGGACCTCACATTGACGTCGTCATCAACTTCCGCCTCGGTGAAGATCACCGCCTTACGTTGCAACGAGCCGGCGAGATAACCATCAAGCGAATTCGAGATCCCCTGCGAGAGAATCTTGCCTGGGACGGACCGCGTGACCTGGATCTGCTTGTCGCCGATCACCAGCTTCGGATCGGGACGTCCGAGTCCGTCAAATGCATCCAGCGTCTTCTTCTCGGTATAGCCGCGAAGCGTCCCCTGCGCCGTGCATTCGACGTTGAAGCCGCCGAGCGGACCCGAGCACTTCATCTGCAGAATCACGGTCTCGTCCTTCTCACTCATCTCCGAACCGAGAAGCGCCACGGCCGCGCAAGCGCGGGCGAGAAAATACGCGCTGGTAGGTCCGCAAAGATGTCCCCGCGCCAGCGCCTGCGCAGCGGAGGAAACGTCAACGGTCGTCACCGCGACTTTCGCGATCTTGTCGTAGTATTCTGCTCTACTATTCATAGTTGGAGTTAAGAGTTGGAGTTGGAGAGCGGAATGTACTTTTTTATAAGAGTAGTAAGCATGCGAGAAATCTCTCTCGCCAACACTTCCGCTTCTGAATAATTTTCAATATACCCAAAAGACCTCGCCATTTCCAGTTGCGTTATCGTCTCGTAAAGGCTTCCCCTCGCAATCGCCAGAAAATGTCCGTAATCACGATTACCAGCGCGCCCTGATCCCTCTGCAATATTACTGGCAATACTTACAACAGCCCTATGAATTTGATCACTCAAAGCATATCGCTCACATTCTGGAAATTGACGGACCAGATCATAAACCATACGCGAGAACTGCATGGACTTTTGCCAGACAATCAAATTCTTAAACAAAAAATCTTTATCGTCCATTCTCCAACTCCAACTATTTTCTCCAACTTACTCACCAGCTATACTGCACGCCTGCCGCCAGCGAATAAATCATCTCAACATCGCAATCCAGTCCGAGAGTCGCTTCGCCGGAGAAGCGGAGCGCCCAGTTGTCGTCGAGATAGTAGAGGAGACCGATGCCGGCGGCGGGACCAACCTGTCCGTCAGGGAGCCAGCCGCACGCACCGATCGAAAAGAACGGATCCCACCGCGAGAAGCCAAAGAGCATATCCCATTCGTCGCAGCCCTTCCAATGAACGATGCCGCGCGCAGCTAGACCCGCGCGGTTCTCCATCCACGATGCCTCACCCTCGAGGGCAAACCAGCCATTGAAATAATAGCCAGCGTGAAACGCCGCGCCACCAAGATGCGTCATGCGCGAACCGCCCTGCGGAAGTACAATGGCACCAGAGGCTCCGAGGTAGAAGGAAGAGAGATCTTCTTCTTGGAGTGGAAAGGATTCCGCATCCCCAGTTGTCTGTGCGCCCAAGGAGAAACAGAAAAGCATAGAGACGAAAACCGTCGAGATCTTGAACGCCTTCTGCATCGCCTTCATCAGCGCCTTCACGCCGAAGGTCTCGGTCTCGTAGTGTCCGGCGCAAACCATCTTCATGCCGACGTTTTCCGCGGCTATCACATCGCCCCAGCTAGCTTCGCCGGTGATGTAGAGATCACAGCCGAGCGCCTTCGCTTCCGCGGCGAATTCGCCGGCGCCGCCGGAGCAGATGCCCATGGTCAAAGTGTTTGAGTTTTTGAGTTGAAAATGTTTGAATTGGCCGGAACACCCGAGACCACTCAAACACTCAAACGCTCGAGAACTCAGACACTTCCCCACCAGCCCGATGACGTTGCCGTGATAGCTGAAAGCGGGCTTGACGTTCTTGAGTCTGAAGTAGCGGGCGAGTTCCCAGTTGTTGCCAACCTTCTTGTTCGCATCGAGCGGAAGATGGTACCCTGCAAGCGCGAGATCCGCGTCCATCGCCGCCTTCACTACATTGTATTCGCCGCCAGTAAGACGCCTGATGCCACCACCCCAGGAGATGCCGTGATGGACGATCAGCAGCTGCGCTCCGGCTTCGGACGCCGCCTTCACGCTCTTCGCGCTGCCGTCCACGGCGAACGCGACCTTCGAAATGTCGTCGCCTTGGCGCGCGACCTGGAGTCCGTTATTAGAGACATCATCGAACTTCCCGCACTCAAGCAGCGCGTCACACCAGTCCAGTATCTTCTTCAGTTTCATTCTGGAATCTCTGTATAGTCGCCAGAGGGACAGATCACGTCAATAACCTTGTTGTCACGGCGGATCGTGATCTTGTCCGTACCGGACGCATTCATGACGAACAGCCTCTTCCCGTCCTTCGGCACCGGGATCATCAGATTGTCGCAATAGACGCCGATGATGCGTTCGGCATCGCCTTCCGCCTCGATCCACGGATACTGCAACTCGGGATGATGCGGCGTGAACTTCCCTTTAAGCAACGTATCGCGATGATCCTTCGAGAACCGGATCCACTTCTCGATCATCGCGCGATGATTCTCCGGCGCATTGCGGAGCATCACCGAATACTGCACGACGCCGAAGATCGAGTTGATGATGAAAAGCGCGCTCTTCGCGGGATCCTCGTTGAAGTTCCATTCGATCATATCGGAATGCACCGCGGTCGCGCCGCTGGCAAGGCGGAGATTCGCAATCGCGAAGCGGTTGCGGCGCATGTTGCCGGGACAGTCCCCGACGCGCATCATGTTGCCGTACTGACGGATCGCGGGACCGTCATAACGCTGACGGAACTCGATTAGGACGTCCGGCTTGATCGCACTCAGGGCGGACTTCACCTCGGTCATCAGGCGATTGACCGCCACCGGCACGGATTTCTCATCACGTCCAGCGTAGTTCTCCTTGACAGCAGGATCCTCACCTTCGAAGCGGAACGAATCGATAAAGTCGAGTTTGAATCCGTCGATATCCCAGTCCTTCATCGCCTTCACGTAAAGATCGACCAGAAACTTGCGCACTTCGGGGAAACGGGGATCGAGCACCGCGGCGCCGTCGCCGCCCTTTTCGATCAGGTACTTGCCCCTGAACTTCTCGTAGTTCGCGCTCTTCAGTCCGATAAACGGCACCGAGTACCACATCATGTACTTCATGCCCATTGACTGCACTTTCTTCACGTGCGCGGCAAAATCGGGGAATCGCCGCTTCGACACCTGCCAGTCGCCGCAGAACGCGTAACCGCGGTTCGTGTCGTCCGTCTGCCATCCGTCGTCGAGGATGATCGTCTTCATCCCGAGCTTCGCGGCGATCGCGCACTCTTCCTCGATATCCTTCGCGAAGACGTCCTGATGGAAATTGTACCAGCTCGAATAGAGCGGCTCTAACGCGGCGTCCGGGACGCGGCACGGAACGAATCCGCCGACTTTCTCGATCCAGGAGACCTCCTCGCGCACAGCATCCGCGAAAGGACGCGTCTTCGCATTGAGACGCACCTTCGCCTCGTAATGACGAAGCGGGGCTTCGGGTACGGTGAAGAAGGTGACGGACGCCTCGAGGAGCGAACCCTCTTCACGGACTCCGACCAACACGTCCGTCTGCCGGATGCATTCGCTCGACGCGATCGAGAAGACCGCCTGGTCGTGTCCGTTGAACGCCACCTGCAGCGGCATGCCGATGGTGCAGCTGCAGTAGTTGTCCCAGCCCTTCCAGTTCGGCGGAATGCCGCAATCGGACGTATTAATCGTCCAGACGTCCGTCGCATCAACCTGTGGCAACGTCGCGATCAACTTCGCGCGCGGCGGAACTGCCTCTTCCGGCGCGTCAAAAACCACCTTCGCAACTTCCGAGCCGTCCTTCTCCACCTCACGGACGACGTCAATCTTCCAGATTCCAGGATCTTTGCATTCGAGTTGAACGTCACCGAACGAAAAAGCCACTGCCGCGGCAAGACAAGTAATCGTATTCATACGCGTATTATACCAAAAGAAAAGCGCTCCGTCCCTTGGGAACGAAGCGCCGAATAATCGTATCTCCAGCCTTGATTACTTAGTGGAGACGCGGTCGTTATACTCTCCGGTCTCGGTGGAGACGCGAATGACGTCACCTTCGTTGATGAAGAGCGGCACAGGAAGAACATATCCACCCTCGACCGTCGCAGGCTTAGTGACCTTACCAGAAGCGGTGTTGCCCTTAACGCCGGGTTCGACCTTGATCACCTTGCGCTCGACGAGCTGCGGGAGATCGACGCCGATCACCTTGTCGTTGAAGAAAAGCGCCTTGACTTCCATCTCATCCATGAGGAAGTACTTCTTGTC
>CAMGEN010000020.1:0-34191 GCA_946055075.1 uncultured Verrucomicrobiota bacterium
GGCTTTTTTGAAAACTGGGATAAATTACCCCAGAAAAAGTGGGATAAGGGTGAATTTTATGGCTCACTTGACAAAAGTGAGCCGAAAATGTTATAATTTCTTCGTTTTTCGGCGATCCTGTGGGTCGAACCGGGGGACGTGTTTTGATTTTTGACAAAAAAGGAGCGAAACTATGGCTATGAACAATCAGTTGTTGGCGGTTGTCCAGCATATCGAGTCCGAGCGTGGCGTGAGCCGCGAGATCGTGATTACTGCGATCGAGCAGGCTATTCAGCAGGCCGCGCGCAAGAACACCTCGGTTACCAATGATCTTCGTGTCGTGATTGATCGTAAGGATCTTTCGCTCCATGTTTACGATACGCTCGTAGCTAGCGACGAAGAGACTGGCCCTGGTTTCATCAGTATCGCTCGCGCGGTTCGTTTCAATCATGGTAACCCGGTCAAAGAAGGTGATACCGTTGAGGTGGAGATGCCGGCCGCGCGTCTTGGTCGTATCGCCGCTCAGACTTCGCGTCAGATGATTATGCAGAAGATCCGTGAGGCTGAGCGTACCAACACCTTCAGTGAATATCGTGATCGCGTTGGCGACATCGTTTCCGGAACGGTCTCTGCGGTTTCTCATCGTGATACTTATGTTACTGTTGGCAAGACCGAGATGATCCTGCCCGGCAAGGAGAAGATCCCGACTGAGGATTATCAGATCGGTGATCCTATTCGCGCGATCATCAAGCGCGTTGATCCCGACGCCAAGGGTCCGTCGGTGATGCTTTCCCGCGCCGACAACAAGTTTGTTGAGGCCCTCTTTCGTCTTGAGGTCAGCGAGATCGCCGACGGGGTGGTTGAGATCATGTCGGTCAGTCGCGACCCCGGTTATCGCGCGAAGATCGCGGTTCGTACCAACCAGGAGAACGTCGATCCAGTCGGCGCCTGTGTCGGTCAGCGTGGCAGCCGTGTCCGCACGATTGTCACCGAGCTCAACGGCGAGAAAATCGATATCGTCCGTTACAACGACGACATCGCCCAGTACATCACCCAGGCGCTGGCGCCGGCGAAGCTGGAATCAGTTGTCGTCGACGAGCTCTATCATACCGTACACATCGTCGCTGCCGCAGACCAGTATTCGCTTGCGATTGGCAAGCGCGGGCAGAACGTGCGCCTGACGAGCAAGCTTACGGGCTGGCATGTTGAGATCCGCAAGTCGATGGCTACGGCTTCCTTTGAGGATCAGAAGGCCGAGGCGATTAAGGAGCTTGCCGAGACCTTCTCTGTCTCCACGGCGGTTGCCACGCAGATGGCTGACGCTGGATATCTCTCCATTGATGGAATAGCCGAAGAGGATGAAGCGAGCTTCATTGCCTCGACCGGTCTTGACGAGGTTACCGCGAAGGGGATCTACGCCGCCGCTAAGGCGGTCTCGGCCCTGACGTCCGGAGAATCCGACGTCAGCGCCGAGTGAACTTGTGAGTAGGGATCAGAGACCAGATTAGGAAGATCGTTCATGGCTATTTCCGAAGAGATTCTAAAGAAACGCGCTGAGAAGCGCGCTAAGGTCGTAGAGCTTAACGCAAAATTTTTCGCGGAACAGAAGGCGAAGCTCGACGAGCACCTTCGTATTGCGAAGGAAGCCGCGGAAGGCAAGAAAGTGGTAGTTCAGAGTGGTAGTGGTACAAAGGAGATTAAGCCTTCTGGAGAAGTAAAGTCCGCTGTACCACTTTCCACTACCACTACCACTGCCGCGGCGCCGAAGATCAAGATGGCTCCGGGTTGGAAGCCGAAGGCCCCGACCGTCGTGCAGCCGCAGTCGCTTGCGTCGATGACCTCGCACAAGGGCTTCAAGCCGCTTCAGAAGGCTCCAGGCTCTGGCGGGATCTCGATTTCCGTCGCCGCCGCTCCGAAGCCAAAGGTCAAGCCGGTGATTAAGGTCGATGATTACGATGACGAGCGCAGCGGTAAAGGTAAGCGCGGTCGTGAGCTTCAGAAGAGCTTTGATAAGCGTCCTCCGCGCGTTGCTCAGGTGGTGCCGCAGCAGGGTAGTCGCATTTCCGTCGATGAGGCCAATAAGGAGATTTCGATTCGTGGCGCCGTGATCGTCAAGGATTTTGCGGCTAAGCTGAATATCAAGCCGAACCGCTTGATTGCCGACCTTATGGGGCTCAAGATCCTGGCTTCGATCAATCAGCGTATTGAGCCGGATATCGCGACGAAGATCGCCGAAAAGTACGGTTTCAAAGTCGTTGTTGAGCATGCTCGTGACAAGGCTGCGGCCAGACCGGTGATGAAGGCGATTGATGCCGATGACTTGATTCCTAAAGATGCGCCTGAGACGCTTCGCCCGCGTGCGCCAGTCATTACCTTCATGGGTCATGTTGACCATGGTAAGACGACGCTTATGGACTGGATCCGTAAGGAGAAGGTCGCGCTTGGGGAGGCTGGCGGCATCACTCAGCAGATTTCGGCCTATCAGGTCGACGTCGCGGGTAAGAAGATCACCTTCCTCGATACGCCTGGTCATGCTGCGTTCAGCGCGATGCGCGCCCGCGGCGCGCAGATCACCGATATTGCGGTGCTGATTATTGCGGCAGACGATGGCATTATGCCGCAGACCGAGGAGTGCATCAAGGTTACGCGTCAGACCGGCGTCCAGGTGATGGTCGCCATTACCAAGGCTGATAAGCCTACGGCGAACGTTGATCGTGTCAAGCAGCAGCTTCAGAAGGCCGGTCTTACCCCTGAAGATTGGGGCGGCGACATCATCTGCTGTCCCGTTTCCGGCAAGACCGGTGAAGGTGTTGACGCGCTACTGGAGAATATCCTTGTCCAGGCGGAAGTCCTTGAGCTTCAGGCTAATCCCTCACGCCGTGCCAATGGCTTTGTCATCGAGTCTGAGCTCCAGCAGGGGCTTGGTCCGTGCGCCACGGTTCTCGTCACCGGCGGAACCCTTAAGATCGGCGATGCGATCCTCATCGGCGAACATTTCGGCAAGGTCCGTGCGCTCATTGACGACCGCGGCCGTCGCGTAAAGGAGGCTTCGCCGTCGACGCCGGTCAAGGTCACCGGACTTTCTGGCGTACCGGAGGCTGGAAGCGAATTCCGAGTTATGCTCGACGAGAAGCGTGCCCGCGACCTTGCGGAGCAGACCGCTCAGGAGAAGAAGGCTGAGGCTCTTGCCTCCAACCGTGCCTCGTCGCTGGACGCCCTTATGTCGCGCATGGCGGCTGAAGGGCAGCTTGAGCTTAACGTCATCGTCAAGTCCGAGAACCAGGGTACGCTCGAGGCGATCGTCTCGGCGCTCGGCGAGATCAAGAGCGAGAAGGTTGCGCTCCATGTCATCGGACAGGGTACGGGCAACGTGTCGCTGACGGATGTCAAGAATGCCGCCGCCGGAAAGTCAATCATCGTCGGCTTTGACATCGGCAACGATTCCGGCGTGCAGCAGCAGGCCCGTCATGACGGTGTCAGGATCAACACCTTCCGCATCATTTACGAGCTTCTCGACCATGTCAGGAACTGCATGCTCGACCTTCTGCCGCCCGAATACAAGGAGGTCGTCCTCGGTCATGCTGAGATCAAGGCGATCTACGACATCGGCAAGCTCGGCAAGATCGCCGGCTCCCAGATGCTCGACGGCAAGCTTGTCGCCAAGGAGAAGTACCGCATCCTCCGTAAGAAGGATCAGGTGTGGGAAGGCAAGGTCCAGACGCTCCGCCACTTCAAGGACGAAGTCAAGGAAGTTACCGGTCAGCAGGAATGCGGCGTGTGCTTCGTTGATTTCGAAGGCTTCGAGGTCGGTGATGTCATCGAGTGTTACTCCATGGAGGAGCTTCCAAGATCGCTTTAACGCGATCATGGGCGAAGTATTATGGCGGTTGACAGGCTTGAACGAATCAATTCGCTGTTGAAGCGGGTCATCGCGGAGAGCATGTTCTCCGTGATGCAGGGTGATACGGTCGCTCCTGGGCTCATCACGGTTACTGGCGTGCATTGCGGAAAAGATCTCCGCGACGCGACGGTGTCTGTCTCTGTCTTCGGTGATGATGCCCTCAAGGAGACGGCGATTCAGCATCTGAAGCATAATGCGAAGCGTTTTCAGACGATTATCAACCGCGAGGTGCGTATGAAGTTCACTCCGCGGCTTCTCTTTCAGCTTGATCGTTCGCTTGAGAAGGGTGACGCCGTTCTCGAATTGTTGAATAAGTTGGAGGGATGAGTTCAAGTTGGAGAAAGGTGTCTTTCTTCCGTTCTCCAACTCCAACTTCTAACTCCAACTGTTGTTTTTTATGGCTAATCTGAACCAGCTTAAGATCCTAGAGGAACTCGACGGATTTCTCCTCGTCGACAAACCCGTGAATATCCCGTTTGCTTCCGTTGTTAAGACTGTCAAGCGGATGTTCGGTCTCATCAAGGTTGGGCACGGAGGTTCGCTTGACGCGCAGGCCTCTGGGCTCATGGTCCTGCTGATCGGCGACGCCAACAAGTACACCGACCAGGTCATGGGAGGAGACCGCGAGTACGAGGGAACGATGGACGCTTCTTTTGTTACCAACACAGGTGATTCCCAGGGGGAGAAGGTCGAGTCCGAAGGCAGAGCTCAAGAATGGGGTGTGGATATTTCCCAGTTCAAGGGGGATGTCTTTCAGACGGAGCCGAGGTTTGCAGCCATTCGCAAGGAGGGAACCGCCGAATACGAAGTCGTCGATACCGGTGATCACGGGCAGTTCCTCGGGCACGTGTATAAGTTGGAGTTGGAGGATGGAGTTGGAGAGCGGCGGTTTTTCCTGAAGGCGACGAAGAGCGTTTTACCGCGGGCGCTGGCGCTGGACATGGGCGCGACGCTTACCTCGCTCCGCCGCACGAAACAGTGGAAGTTCGACATCAAGGATGCCGTTCCCTTTGATAGGATACTAAATACCTCTGTTGCTGATTTCGCATCGTTGGTCTTGCCTGTTAGCGCCGCGCTCCGTGCATGACGGAATTTGATATCCGAAATTCCTCATTCCTAATTCCCATTCCTCATTCCTTCCGATGTCCGTTGTTGCCATAGGTTTTTTCGACGGGGTTCATCTCGGACACCAGAAGATACTTAAGGGCGCCGATATCGCGGTTACGTTTCGCGATCATCCTCTGCTGGTCTTGAACGCGGCAAAAGCGCCGCGGCTAATCATGAGCTGCGAAGAACGCGTCGCGGCGATCAGGGCTTGCGGTGTCCGAGAAGTTGTCGTGCTGGACTTCACCCCCGCTCTCGCCTCTCAATCTCCGGAAGAATTCCTTTCCATTCTTCGACTTCAACTTCACACTTCTACTTTTACCATCCGCTGCGGAGCCAACTGGCGCTTCGGCAGGAATGGAGCTGGAAATCCCCGTTGGTTGCGAGAACATGGGATAGAAGTGCAGGTGGTCGAAGCGGCTGAATACGACGGTGGCATTGTCTCTTCGACGCGGATTCGCGAATGTCTTTCCCGCGGCGAAATCGCCGCCGTGAACGCGATGCTGGGAAGAAGTTACAGGGTTACAGGTTTCAGGTTTCAAGGTAAGGGAGAAGGGGGTAAGCTCGGCTACCCGACGATCAACCTTTCACTCTGCAACCCTGCACCCTGCAACCCTGCACCCTGCAACCCTGCACCCTGCACCCTGCACCCTGCACTTCCCCTCGGCGTTTATCAGGTCTCCGTCTTGGGGCATCGTGCGATCGCGAATTACGGCTATGCGCCGACTTTCGGCGATCGTGCGTGGAAGGAACCGGTGCTGGAGGTTCATTTCCTGGAAGAAGTGGTAGATGTAAGTGGTAGTGGTACAGTGGAGTTTATAAAGTTCATTCGTCCGGAGAGGAAGTTCGCTTCTCTTGCCGAACTTCAGGCACAGATCGCCGCCGATATCGCGGATTTGGTATAATAGCGAAAATGAAAAACTGGTATCTGATTCCTTTGGCTGCGGTTGCTGGGCTCATCGCCGGCGCGTGGGGTCCGAGAGCGGACCTCGAGGCGCTTAAGGAGATGCGGTCCGAAAAGGCGGTCAAATCCGAAGCCAATGCCAAAAGCGGTTTCGGTGCCATCGCCAATCTCGTGAACATCCCCGACCGTGCGCGGAAGTCTCGGGTCGAATCGGTACCAGCGCAGACGAATCGTGAGGAGTTCGCCGAGGCTGCTGACCGCGTCCATGTCGCCGCCGACACTAATCGATGGAATCGTACGCAGCGACGTGCCGTTTGGCGCGACCGTGCGGACCTCAAGAACCGCATCGAGGACGCGAAGGAACTGTGGCGGACGCGGTGCGAACTCGCCCGCACCCAGTGGAAGGCGAAGCTCAACGTCAGCGGCGAAGAGGAAAGGCGTTTTGACGAGATGGTGGACGCCATGAACGCCGACCTCAAGGACTTGATGGGCGAATTCGCCGCGGAAGTTGCGGCGACGAAGGACGTTTCGCCGGAGCTCAGCGTGAAGATGATGAGCGCCTTCACCCAGACGCTTGCAGAAGGTTATGATGCGCTCGGAGAATGCGTCGGCGACGATGTCCGCGGCGAAGTCTCGAACATTCCGCTGCACGAATTCATCGATCCGTCCGTCATTGAGCCGATGATCCAGGTTCAAGATTATCTCGAGCCGCGTGGATTCAATGTAGGGGACGAAATGAGGTGAGCGGTTTGCCGAGAGTTTTCCGTGCCGCGCTCTTCGAGTTGTCGTCCGCAATTCGCAGTCGTCGCGCGGTCGTGACGGTGCTGCTGTTCGCGCTGATCGGCGCCGGAGTGATGTTTGTCACCGTCAGCCTCTTCTCGACTCTGGAGGAGCAGGTGATCTCAACGCTCGGGCTCCCTGCCGCCGAGAATTCGGGCGGAGTGACGATGACGCTTTGGCGGTCTTCCGCCTTCAAGACGATGATGTCCAGGATGCTTGATTCAAGCCTTCTCTTCAACGACATGCTTTCGCAGCATCCGGTTGCGCTTGCATTCGGATGCTTCGTCTTCGGAGTGGTGCCGCTGATGACCCTGATCACCTGCGCTCCGACGGCTGCCGCCGAGATCCGTTCGGGATCGGTGAGATATGTGCTGCTGCGCGTGTCGCGCACCGAATGGACGCTCGGTCTTTTCGCCGCGGAAGCCGCGGTGCTGCTGATCGCGATGGTTTTGCTCGCTTCCGCGGCTTCGGCGGTCGCCGTCTGCCGTCTGCCGGGGTGGTCTGCCATCGGATTCATTCCTTCTCTCTTCGATTGGTCGGTCCGTGCCTGGGTGTATTCGCTGGCCTGGCTCGGCATCTGCACGGGTGCTTCGATGTGCGTGAAGTCTCCGGGCAAGGCCACTGGACTTGCGCTTCTACTCTATGCTGCGTTCGTCGCATTCGGCTATTTCGCCGATAACTGCAGCGCGGTCTTCGATTTTATCCGTCCCCAGGGCTACGAGTACGCGCTCTGGCGCACATCGTTCTCCGTGCTCCTTGAAGGCGTGGTCGGGACGCTTGCGCTAGCGTTCCTGTATCTCGGACTCGGCAGCGCGGTTTTTGCGAGGAGGGACGTATGATCGGCGTCGCCATCGAAAGCCGCAACCTCGTGAAATGCTATGGCAAGCGCCGGGCGCTGGACGGCTTTTCACTTGCGATTCCGCGCGGATGCGTGCTCGGACTCGTCGGACCGAACGGCGCCGGCAAGACGACTTGGATGATGTCCGTTGCCAGACTGGTGCGCTACGAATCCGGCAGCATTGCCTTCACCGGTACGCTCGGGCTCCTACCGCAGGATTCCGAGCTTCCGCTTGAGATGTCCGCCCGCTCGCTCCTGATCGGCTTGGCGGGGCTTCAGGGGATGACTTCGCCCGATGCGAAAGCAGCCGCCGCTTCCGTTCTCGCGAAGGTCAATCTCCTCGACCGCGCCGATGCGTCGGTCCGTTCGCTTTCGCATGGCATGCGTAAGCGCGTGATGACCGCGCAGTGCTTCCTCGGCGATCCGGACCTGGTGTTGCTGGACGAGCCGATGAACGGACTCGACCCTGTCGAGGCCGAAAGGCTTCGCAAGGTGATTCTCGAGCGCAAGGACCGCAAGACCACCGTGATTTCCTCCCATAACCTCCTTGATCTCGAACGGCTCTGCACCCATATCGCGTTCGTCGACAAGGGGCGGGTTCGTCGCTTCGGCTCGCTCGCCGAGCTCACCGCCGACGGACGCACCCTCGAAGAGGTCTATCTTGAACAAGTATGAAACAGTTACCTGATTCGGCCGAATTTCTGTTGAAGTGGAAGGGCGATGTCCTTTCCGTAACTCTCACCCTGGACCATCCTCGCAAAGGGCGCGCGGCGTTCCGCACGAATCTCGGCCGTGCACAGGTGCGGCGGCGTGAGATCATCGCCGAGACCGAACGCGGAGAGGTGCCGCTGGCGAGGGCCTGGACGGATATCGCGATGACAGAGACCGGGCCCGGAGTGTTCAAAGTCGACATTCCCCTGGATGAGGTCGGCGTGTTCTCCGGCAAGGCGTGTTTCTTCCCCGATGGGTCCAACGTTCCGGAATGGCCGGATGGCGACAATCTCCATGTCAAGGTGGAGCCGAACGATCTGCGCAGGAACTGTTCGATCTACACCGTGTTTCCGCGTCAGTTCGGCTCCTTCCGCGAAGTCGCGCGGAGGCTGCCGCTGATCATGGACAAGATGGGCTTCAAGATCATCCAGACGTTGCCGCCGTTCCCGGTGCCTACGACCTATGCGGTGATGGGCGAGTACGGCTGTCCGTTCGCCGCCACTGATTTCTATTCCGTCGATCCGGCGATGGCGGAGTTCGATGAGTTCGCGACTCCTCTTGACCAGTTCCGTGAGCTCATCGACTGCGTGCATTCGCGTCGCGGACTGTTCTTCGTCGATCTTCCCGCCAATCACACGGGCTGGGCTTCGACCTTGCAGACTCATCATCCGGACTGGTTCAATCACGAGGCCGACGGACGGTTCCATTCGCCCGGTGCTTGGGGCGTCAAATGGGCGGATCTCGTGGAGCTCGACTATTCCAATCCCGAGCTCCGCGCCTACATGGCGGATGTGTTCATCTTCTGGTGCCGTAATGGTGTCGACGGATTTCGGTGCGATGCTGGCTATATGATTCCCGCGGACACCTGGAAGTACATCGTCGCGCGAGTCCGCGAGGAATATCCTGACACCGTCTTCATGCTTGAGGGACTCGGTGGCGAGCTTAGGGTGACGGACGCGTTGCTGGCGGATTCCAACCTCAACTGGGCCTATTCCGAGATCTTCCAGACTTATGATCGCGGACAGTTCGAGTGGTATCTGCCAGGTGCGATCGCACGTAGCGAGAAGTTCGGCACGCTCGTGCATTTCGCCGAGACTCATGACAACGATCGGCTGGCGAAGGGCGGCGAGACCTATGCGCGGTTGCGCGTGCAGCTGGCCGCGCTGCTCTCCTGGCAGGGCGCGTGGGGAATTGCGAACGGCGTAGAATGGTACTGCAGGGAGAAGATCGACGTCCACGGCAAGAATGATCTCTACTGGGGCAATCCCTCCAATATGATCGAGCTGATCGCGCAGCTGAATCACACGCTCGATACTCATCCAGCGTTCTGCGGTGCGAGTCATCTCGAACTGATCACGCGCGGCGACGGCAATACGCTCGCGGTGAAGCGCACCGGCGAGAACGGAGAGGAGGTCCTCGTCCTTGCGAATCTCGATTGTCACAACCCTGTAATTATCGACTGGGATCACGCGAAATTCGCGGCGCAAGGTCCGGTGGAGCTCGGCCCTGGCGAGGTCAGAATGCTTGAAGGAACGCATAGTGCGGAGCGCACCCAGTACCCTGCACCCTGCATCAAGCGCCAGGCACCAAGCACCAAGCACCAAGCACCCCTCTTCCACATCGTCTATCCGCGAAACGTGAAGCGCATCGCGGTGGCGCCGGAGGGACAGTGCGTCGAGATCTCCGCTCCGTATCATTTCCGCGTTGATATCGTTTCGCCTAAGAGCGGAAAGACCATCCGCGGCGGCCGCTCCATCCCCGCACCGACCACGAACCACGAATCACGAACCACCGACCACATCTTCCGCTTCCTCGCCCCGCACTATCACGGTGACGGAACGCGTTGTCGCGAACTGCTGGTGAAGATGACGGTGTATGAGCCAGGGCGTCCGAAACGTGTCGTCTCGAAGCTGTTCGTTCCTCCGCGTTCGAAGGATGCGAAGGTGTGTCTTGGCATGACGCCGGAGCAGCTCCGTGCCAATCCCTGCAATCGCGCGATCCTTTCCAATGGGGCCGGAGCTGCGTCACAGGTGCGCGCTGGGTGGGGCGAGATTGCCTCGCAGTACGATGCGATGCTGGCGGCGAATCCCAGTCCCGATGTGCCGTCCGATCGCGTCAATGTTTGGGCGCGTACGCGTTGCTGGTTGCAGCGAGAAGGATATACGCGTCAGCTTGACAGACGTTGCGAAACCGGCTTCAACGTCGATCCCGCCGGCAAAGGCGTCGAATGGCATTTCCAGGTGCCTTGCGGTATGGGCCGTTCCGCGAGTTTTAACTTTGAGCTGACGCTTGCCGAAGGCCGTAACGCCGCGCGTTTGCGCGTTACCCGTTATGTGGTGGAGGACGAACAGGATGTTGGGGACCAGGTGCGTATCGTGTTCCGTCCCGACATCGAATGGCGCAGCTATCACGCAACGACCAAGGCCTATCTGAACGACGTGCAGAAGCACTTCCATGAGTCGTGCCGTCCCGTAGCCGACGGCGTCGAGTTCTTCCCTTACAACGGGAAGTTTTCGCTGCGTGTCCGGAACGGAGTTTATCATCACGAACCGCAGTGGGAATACAACGTCGCACATGCGGAAGAGGCGGCGCGCGGCCAGGATGGTTCGGGCGATCTCTTCTCTCCGGGATGGATTTCGGCGGACCTCAAGCCTGGCGAATCGATGGAGATAATCGGCGATTGCGCGATTCTCGGCACCACGAACCGCCAATCACCAGCCGCGAATCACGAACCACGAACCACCTACATCTGGGGTATCGAAAATTTTTCGAGCGTCCAGACCTTGCCGTTCGATGAAGCGATGCGTCGTGCGATTGAGCTGTACATCGTCAGGCGTGATAACCTCAAGACGGTTATCGCGGGTTATCCGTGGTTCCTTGATTGGGGACGTGATACCTTCATCTTCATGCGCGGCATGATTGCCGCGGGACGTATTGCCGATTCCCTCAAGATCTTGAAGGCGTTCGCCTCGTTTGAGGAGAACGGCACCTTGCCGAACATCATTTACGGCAAGACCGCAGGCAATCGCGATACGACCGACGCGCCGCTCTGGTTCATCCGCTGCGTGCAGGAGATAAGTTCGAGTGAAAAGTCCAACTCCAACTCGTCTCTCCAACTATTGCTCAAGACCTGCAATTCGATTGTCGACAACTACATTAGGGGGACTCCGAACGGGATTAAGATGGATCCTGAATCCGGTCTCGTTTGGTCGCCTTCGCATTTCACCTGGATGGACACCAACTATCCCGCGTGCACGCCGCGCGAAGGGTATCCGGTCGAGATTCAGGCGCTTTGGATCTCCGCGCTCAAGTTCCTCGGGCGCGACGAACTCGCGGCGAAGGCCACCGAATCGGTGAAGAAATATTTCAGGTTCCGCTCTTCGCCTTCAACTTCAACTTCGACTTTCGACTGTGGTTACGCCGACTGCCTCAACGCGCCGCGCGGCGTTTCCGCCGCCGAGGCGACGCCCGATTTTGCAATCCGTCCTAATCAGCTCTTCCTTATCACCCTTGGAGTTCTGGAGGACACCGCCATTCTCCGCGCCACCGAGCAGCTGCTGATACCCGGCGGCATACGCTCGCTCAACAGCGATCATCCGCTTTATCGCGGCGTCTATGCCGGCGATGAGAACACCTCGCGCAAGCCCGCCTATCACAACGGCACGGTCTGGGCGTGGCCGTTCCCGCTCTACGCGGAAGCGCTCGTGAAGACGCGGTCCTGCACGAACGAAACGGCGCTGCAGCTCCTCGCTTCGGCGGTGGAGAACATCAACACCGGCTGTATCGGACATCTTTCCGAGAATGCGGACGGCGACGCTCCTCACGCTCAGAAGGGCTGCACCGCCCAGGCTTGGAGCGATTCCGAATTCCTCCGCGTGTGGCTCAGGCTCGGAGGAAGGTGAGAAAACGGCTTAAGGTACCAGATATGACACTTGCAGATCTGAAATCGGGAGAAATGGCGGAGATCACGGGCTATACGCTCGGGAATGCCGCATATCGTGCGAAACTGCTGGCTCTCGGGCTTACTCGGGGGCTTCAGCTGAAGGTTGTTAACGTGGCGCCGCTCGGCGATCCGTTCGAGCTTGCAGTACGCGGCTACCATCTTTCCTTGCGCCGTGAAGAAGTGAAGGTGATCAAGGTCAGGAAGCTGGATAAGAAGGACGTGCGGTAGCGGGATCCGGAAGTTGGAGTTGGAGAATTGATATGAAGACTTTAGCACTGATCGGCAATCCGAACTGCGGCAAGACCACGATCTTCAATGCGCTTACCGGATCGAACCAGCAGATCGGCAACTGGCCCGGCGTCACGGTCGAGAAGAAGTCGGGCATAGCCCGGCTTCAGGGAATAGGGAATGGGGAACAGGGAATAGGGAATGGGGAACGGGGAATAGGGAATGGGGAGGAGGTTGAGGTCGTCGATCTTCCCGGCGTATATTCGCTGACGGCGACGAGCGAGGACGAGCGGGCGACGCTGGAATACGTGCTGAGTCACGAGGCGGACCTCTATGTGAACGTCGTTGACGCCACGACGATTGAACGCAATCTCTACCTGACACTTCTGATGTGCGAGCTGGAGGTTCCGATGATCGTGGTGGTCTCGATGATGGACGTTGCGCGGCACCGCAACATCGAGATCGCCATTGATCATCTTTCGGAGCATCTCGGGGTGCCGGTGATCGGCGTGAACGCCAATAATCCGCTTGATATCCGCCAGCTGAAGGCCGCGCTCGCCAAGACTCTGTTCGCCGCTCCCCGCTTCCCGCTCCCCGCTCTTCGCCTCGATTACGGGAACGAGCTTGAGCAGGAGATTGACATCATCTCGTCCTGCACGGTGAAGACGGCGCAGGCGCTGAAGGTTTCGCAGCGGTGGGTGGCGATCAAGGCGTTGGAAGGGGAGGCGCTCGTTACCAGGGCGCTCATTGACTATCATGACATGGCTCCGGAGGTGATCAAGGGCGCCATCGAACGCGTCACTAAGGTGCTTGCGGATCCGCCGGATATCGAACTTGCCGAAGCGCGTTACGGCGTCATCGCGGGACTCGTCCGTGACGTCGTGAAGATCCGCAAGTCGAAGATGTACTTCTCCGAGATCATCGACCGATTCGCGCTGAACCGGTTCCTAGGGCTTCCGCTCTTCTTCGCGATTATGGCCGGAGTGTTCTTCCTGGTGAGCGCGGTGGGCGGGGCGCCGACGGAGATCTTCCATCGTTGCGGGTCGAAGCTTTTTCAGCATCTGCCGGGACTCCTCGCCACTGCTGTCGGCGCGTCCGACTGGATCGTGGCGTTGGTCATGGCCGTCGGCGGTGCGTTCAACATCCTCTTTTCGTTCATCCCCGTCATCTTCACGATGTTCCTGCTGCTGGCGATCCTCGAGGACTCTGGATACATTTCGCGGGCGGCGTTCCTGGCGGACCGGTTCATGCGCGGAATCGGGCTTCCCGGCAAGTCCTTCGTGCCGCTTCTGGTGGGCTTCGGGTGCACGGTGCCGGCGATTCTCGCGACGCGTATGCTCGAGTCGAAGCGCGACCGGCTGCTTACGATCTTCTTGATCCCGTTCATGAGTTGCGGTGCGAAGCTTCCCGTGTACGCGGCGTTCGCCGTCGCGTTTAGTCCGGAAGCTCCGTGGAAGATGATGCTGGCGCTGTATCTTGTAGGCATCGTCCTCGGCGTTCTCGTCGGATTCGTTCTCAAGAAGACACTTTTCCGCGGCGATCCTTCGCACTTCATCATGGAGCTTCCTCCGTATCATCTACCGCGTCCGCGGCACTTCCTGCGCCATGCCTTCGAGAATCTCATAGGCTTCCTGTGGCGGGCTGGCAAGTTCATCGTGCCGATGATGCTGGTGCTAGGGCTCTTAAATAGCTTTGATATTCACGGACGGCCGAGAATCGATGTCGACACTTCGTCCAACACCTTGCTTTCCGCGGTTGGACGCGCCTGTACGCCAGTCTTCGAGCCGATCGGCGTGGAGAAGGTGAATTGGCAGGCCTCCGTGGCGATCTTCACGGGACTCTTCGCCAAGGAGTCGGTTATTGGCACGTTGAACGGACTCTACTCGCAGACCAAGGCGATTGAGGATAACGGAGGTGACGGATGTCACGCCGAAGATTACGCGGCAGCGAAGCGCGCGGAACTCGCCGAGCGTACCGAACTGAGAAATCATTTCTCGAAAGGGTTCCACCAGGCGTTCGCGTATCTCCTGTTCATCCTTCTGTATGTGCCCTGTGTCGGCGCGACGGCAGTCGTCTTTAAGGAGATCGGCAAGTTCTACGGCGGCATCTTTGTCATGTACATGACGCTGCTGGGGTGGTCCGTAGCCACGATTTATCATTCGGTGATGGTTTCCGGCAATCCGCTCTGGGGCGGTATTGGAGTTGCGATCATCGTCGCGATGTTCGGCGTATTCTGTCTGTACGGCAGGAACCATCGAGTGGATCTGGTTTGAGAATCACTGTCATCTCATGCCGACCGAAAGGACGGCAAGGATTCAATCATTGCGGGGATATGGTATAATATGTTGCAATGAAAATTGAGAAGGTGATAGTTCCACTTGCGGTGAGCGCGGCAGTTGTTATTGCCGGGATTGCGGCGATTGTGGTCACCAATAATCGGGCGGCGGTCGCCAGGGCGAATGCGGTGGCGGCGGAGATGCGCGAGAGCGAGGCGGATAAGCGCGCCAAGGAGGCGAAGTCCAATGAGGTGATCGCGAGCAAGAACTCCCAGGCTGCGCGAGATGCGAAGGCGAAGGTCGAGGCGGAGCTCAAGATCAAGATCGCCGAGAAGGAGAAGGCGGTTGCCGATGCGAAGGCTGCGGAGGCGTCTGCCGTTTCCGCCAACGTCCAGGCCGCAGCGGCTCGGGATAATGAGGCCAGGGAGAGGGTTGCCAAGGAGTCCGTAAGGTTGAAGGCGGAGGCGGCGAAGGCGGAGCTTGACAAGGAGAACGCCCGCATCGCCGGTGAACTTGCGCTTTCGAACGCGGCGGTTGCCGAGGCGAGGGCGAAGCTCGAGACCGAGAAGCGCAGGACCGAGGCGGAGATCGCCAGGGAGAAATTGTTGACGCTCGAGAAGATCAGCTTCGAGAAGTGGGAGCGGGAGTTGATAGAGTTCAAGCAGGAACTAGATGAGCGAGAGCGCGCGCTTCATCCCGATGTCTCAATTTTCGATTCTTCCAACATTACTTGGGTGGCGGATCGAGAGGCGGATGTGATTGGAGCGGAGACGAATCGGCTGGTGAAGGCGAAGTATGTCCGTATGGAGGACGATCTCCAGCTTCCTTCATCCACGCGCAAACTCGCGCGGGCCGATCGTCTGGCTTATGAGTCACGCACCAACCGTGTTGCGCAGTCCCGAGAAAAGATCATTGCGACCCTTGAGAAGTTGCGGGATGCTGCGGTGCGCGAGGGCCGGGTGACGGACGCGAAATTCTATCAGAAGTCAATTAATTCTTTATACCCGAATTATCAGGATTGCAATAAATGAGTCTTGCAGTAGGTATCGTAGGGCTGCCCAACGTCGGCAAATCCACGCTTTTCAACGCTCTCACCCGTAAACAGCAGGCTGCGGCCGAGAACTATCCTTTCTGTACTATCGAGCCTAATTCGGCGATCGTGGAAGTGAAGGATCCGCGGGTCGATAAGCTTGCCGAGATGGCGAAAAGCGAGAACATCATCCGTGCTACGGTTGAATTTACCGATATTGCTGGGCTTGTCAAGGGTGCTTCCAAGGGCGAGGGGCTTGGCAATAAGTTTCTTGCTAACATTCGCGAGTGCGATGCGATCCTCCACGTGGTGCGTTGCTTCGAGAATGATGACATCATCCATGTTCAGGAAGGTGGTAACAAGTCCGCTCCGATCGATCCTGTCGGCGATGCCGAGGTGATTGAGACCGAGCTTGTTCTCGCGGATATGGAGCAGCTCCAGAAGCGTTACGAGCGGGTGAAGAAGGAGGCTCAGGCGAAGCCTCCAATGCGTCCCGAGGCCGAAGCCTGCGCGGCGCTTTTAAAGCACCTTGAGGACGGCAATCCGGTCCGTAGCTTCCCCCGTAAGGAAGGCGATGCGATTCTGCCTGTTCTTTCCGAGTTGCATTTCCTTACCGATAAGAAGGTGATCTACTGTGCGAATGTGGCGGATGACAACGTCACTGGCGATGGAAATCCTCATGTAGAGGCGCTCAGGGCGTATGCCGAGAAGCAGGGTTGCGAGCTGGTCGTGATCTGCGCGCAGGTCGAGGCGGAGCTCGCGGGGCTTTCCGATGAGGAGACGAAGGAGATGCTCGAGGGATTTGGTCTCGCCGAGTCGTCGCTTGACCGCACGATCAAACTCGCCTATCACACGCTCGGGCTCGCGTCGTTCTTGACGGCAGGTCCGAAGGAGTCGCGAGCCTGGACCTTCCGCCGAGGGTGGAAAGCTCCGAAGTGCGCGGGTGTTATTCATACTGATTTCGAGAAGGGGTTCATCCGCGCTCAGGTGGTTTCTTACGACGATTATGTCAAGTACGGAGGGGAGAAGGGCGCTCGTGAGGCTGGCGCGCTTAGACCTGAGGGTAAGGAATACGAGATGCAGGATGGAGATGTCGTTGAGTTCATGTTCAATTGATTGTGATATAATATACACCAATTGCTTTTGTCCATAAACCAAAAACCAAAAAAGAAAGAATAACAATGAAGAAACTCATGTTTGTTTGCGCCGTTCTCGCGTGTGCGGTTTCCGCCAATGCCGAGTGCATCTGGAGCACATGGTTTGACGATGGCGCCAAGAAGGATGTCCGTGGTTGCGTGCTCGGCCTCGCTTCCGAGGTCAAGTCCGTCTCCGGTGCTCAGATCGACATCTGCATCAGCAAGGCCAAGGCTGTTAAAGCGGGTTGCCAGTACGCTTTTGGCTATAACCGTACCGACACCCTCAAGAACGGCGTCCAGCTCGCGTTTTGGAACGCTGCTGATAGCGCTGCGCTTCAGCTCGGCCTCCTCAACTTCAACAAGACTGGCTTCCTTCCTTTCTTCCCGTTCTTCAACTTTGACGTGAAGATGTTCGGAAAGGGTCGCTAAGTGCGAGAACCGAATCAGAAGAAAATCGCCAAGCTCGTCCGGGATCTCCTGGTCGAGCTTGGTGAGGATCCCGACCGTGAGGGGTTGAAGAAGACGCCGCAGCGCGTCGCGAAGTCCCTCACGTTCCTTACCAGCGGCTATCGGCAGAACCTCAAGGCGGTGGTCAATGGTGCAAAGTTCACCTCCGGGACCAACCACATGGTCATCCTGAGGGACATTGAGCTTTATTCGATGTGCGAACATCACATGCTTCCGTTCTACGGGAAGTGCGCGATCGGTTACATTTCTAAAGGCAAGGTGCTTGGAGTGTCGAAGCTTGCCCGTATTGTCGATATGTACGCGCGGCGTCTTCAGATTCAGGAGCGCATGACCGAGGAGATCGCGAATGCGATCATGAAGGAGGCCGGAGCCGAAGGCGTGGGCGTGGTCATCAAGGCTAAGCACCTCTGCATGATGATGAGGGGGGTTGAGAAGCGGAATAGCGAGATGATCACGAGCGCAGTGCTTGGCACTTTCCGCAGCGACGAGAAGGTCCGCGGCGAATTCATGTCCCTGATCGGGTGACGTCATTGGATATTCGCCGATTGCAGGCATTAACCATTTATCAACTACCAACTATTAACTTTGATTATGGCAAAACTAACATTCAAGGAAGACATCTGCAAGGGTTGCGGACTGTGCGTGACGGCGTGTCCGAAGAAGATCCTTGAGATCTCAAAGTCGAAACTCAACAAGAAGGGTCATGCTCCGGTCGAGTGCACGAAGCCCGAGGAATGCGTCGGCTGTGCGAGTTGCGCGCTGATGTGTCCTGACTGCGTCATCACGGTGGAAAGATAGTTGTAGTGGATGGCCGCAGTGATGCAGCGGATTGTAATGATTCCCTTGTGTCTCTGCAAACAGGAACTACCACTTTGATTTGAAAGAACAGTGAATATGGCAGAAAAAGTATTAATGAAGGGCAACGAAGCGATCGCAGAAGCCGCGATTCGCTGCGGTTGCAGACATTATTTCGGATATCCGATCACTCCGCAGACAGAGATCGCGGCGTACATGTCCAAGCGTATGCCCAAGATCGGCGGTACATTCCTTCAGGCGGAGAGTGAGATTGCGGCGATCAACATGGTCTACGGCTGTGCCTCGACGGGTAAGCGCGCGATGACCTCTTCGTCCTCGCCGGGCATTTCGCTGAAGGCCGAAGGTATTTCGTATCTCGCCGGTGCCGATCTGCCGGCATTGATTGTGAACGTGCAGCGCGGCGGACCTGGTCTCGGCGGCATTCAGCCTTCGCAGTCCGACTACTTCTTCATGACCCGCGGGCCCGGTCACGGTGATTTCCATATCATCGTCCTTGCGCCTGCCTCGGTGCAGGAGATGGCCGACATGACGCGTCTCGCGTTTGAGCTCGGCGAGAAGTACCGTATGCCTGCGATGCTGCTGGCGGACGGCACGATGGGGCAGATGATGGAGCCGGTGGTACTTCCCGAGACCGAAGTGGATCCCGCGACGATTCCCGCCGGCAAGCCCTGGGCGACGACCGGTACGGAGATGAAGCGCAAGCACAACATCGTCAACTCGCTCTTCCTCAAGCCGGATGAGCTCGAGAAGACCAACCTCGAACGCTTCGAGCGTTATGCGAAGCTGGAGAAGGAGGAGTGCCGCTGGGAGGAGTACATGATGGACGACGCGGAGATCTGCGTGGTCTCGTGCGGCATCACCGCCCGCGTCTCCAAGAACGCGATCGTCGAGGCCCGCAGGCGCGGCATCAAGGTCGGCATGATCCGTCCCATCACGCTATATCCATTCCCGAAGGAGGCGTTCGCGAAGGCGGCGCAGAAGGTAAAGAGCTTCCTCACCGTCGAGCTCAACATGGGGCAGATGAAGGAGGACGTCGAGCTTGCCATCCGCTGTTCGAAGCCGATCGCGATGTGCAACCGGGTCGGCGGCATGATCCCCAGCACTGACGAAGTCCTCGCCGCAATCGAAAAGGAGGCGAAATAATGGCAATTGTCTTTCAGAAACCGAAGTCGCTCACCGATGCGACGCTGCACTACTGTCCCGGCTGCACCCACGGCATCGTCCACAGGCTCGTCGCCGAGGCGATCGACGAGCTCGGTATCGAAGGTAAGACCATCGGTATCGCGCCGGTCGGTTGTTCGGTGATGGCTTATGATTACTTCGCCTGCGACATGATCGAGGCCTCGCACGGGCGCGCACCTGCGGTAGCGACCGGCGTCAAGCGTTCGCTTCCCGATCACGTCGTCTTCACGTACCAGGGTGACGGCGACCTCGCGTCCATTGGACTTTGCGAGACGGTCTCCACCGCGTGCCGTGGCGAGAACATCACGATCATCTTCATCAACAACGCGATCTACGGCATGACTGGCGGACAGATGGCGCCGACCTCGCTCGTCGGGCAGGTCACGCAGACTTCGCCGTATGGGCGCGACCCGAAGACGCAAGGTATGCCGATCCGCATCTCTGAGTTGCTCGCGACGCTCGATGCCCCGGCCTATATTGAACGGGTGGCGGTTAACAACGTGATGCACGTCCGTCAGGCCAAGAAGGCGATCAAGAAGGCGTTTCAGAACCAGGTGGAGGGGAAGGGCTTTTCGCTCGTCGAAGTCATTTCCACCTGTCCTACGAATTGGGGTATGACGCCGGAGAAGGCTTGCCAGTGGGTTGAAGAGAAGATGATTCCGTTCTATCCGCTCGGCTGCTTCAAAGATAAATGAAAATGAAGAATGATGAATTTCAATTCTTCATTCTTAATTCCTCATTCATAATTGACGAAAGGCTTACAAGCAATGACTTACGAATGCATTATGGCGGGCTTCGGAGGCCAGGGTCTCCTCTTCTCCGGCAAGGTTCTCGCCCATGCGGCGCTTATCGAACAGAAGGAGCTCTCGTGGCTGCCGTCGTACGGACCCGAAATGCGCGGCGGCACCTGCAACTGCTCGGTGATCGTCTCGGACGACCCGGTCGGCTCGCCGATCATCGCGCATCCGAACATTCTCATGGTGATGAACGAGCCGTCGCTCGACAAGTTCGAGGAGACGGTCGCTCCGGGCGGCACGATCTTCGTCGACTCCTCGCTGATCGCCCGCAAGGTGAAGCGCACCGACGTCGATGTCGTCTACATCCCCGCCACCCAGATGGCGAAGGACATGGAGGCTCCGTCGCTCGCGAACATGATCATCCTCGGGTGTATCGTGGAGAAGCTCAAGCCGGTGAAGGGTGAGACCGTGGCGGAAGCGCTCAAGCATACGATCTCCGCTCGTAAGGCCGCGCTCCTGGATCTCAACCTGAAGGCGGTCGAGGCCGGACGGAACTTCAAATGAAGAATTTCGAATGAAGAATTGAGCAAATATAAGGCCTTAGACGCCGCAATTCCTCATTTCTAATTTCTAAATTCGTTTCTTATGGAACTCTCGATCCTCATCAACAAGTTCAACATCAAGGGACGGCTCGTCTCGCTGCAGCCTTTCGGCAACGGCAACATCAACGACACGTTTCTCGCCATTTACCGCAACACCTTCACCGAGACGCAGGTGATCCTGCAGCGGGTGAACCGCAAGGTGTTTCCGGAACCCGAGTCGATCATGGCGAACATGCATGAGATCACCCGGCATTGTCACGACAAGCTTGAGGAGGATGCGAAGGCCGGCCGTGATGATCGCGTGTGGCAGATGCCGCGCATCATCAAGGCTAAGGATTCCAAGGATTTCGTCGTCGATGACAAGGGCGAGGTGTGGCGCGTGATCACGCGTATTATGTCGGCACACGCCTTCGATGTCGCGCAGGGTCCGGAGCATGCCATGGAGTGCGGCGCCGCTCTGGGGCACTTTCATTATCTGATATCTGACATGGATCCGAAGCTGGTCAGCGATCCGCTGCCAGGGTTCCATATCACGTCAGGATATCTCCGTGCCTACGATAAGACGCTTAAGACCGCGCAGGCTAAGGATCTTCTTAAGAGCTCGATGGAGGCTAAGCGGCTTGCTAAGTTTATCGAGGAGCGCCGTGATCTCGCGCTCTGTCTGGAGAAGGCTCAGAAGAAGGGCGAGCTCAAGAAGCGCATGTTCCACGGTGACCCGAAGGTCAACAACATCATGATTGACGACGTCACCGGCAAGGGGACGGCGATGATCGATCTCGACACCGTATCCCCAGGTCTGATCCACATCGACTTCGGCGATGCGCTCCGTTCGATCTGCAATCCCGCAGGCGAAGAGGAGACGAATCTCACCAAGGTCGTCTTCGACGAGGATCTCGCGACGGCGTTCTGCAAGGGCTATATGCGTGAGGCGGGGGCGTTCATGACGGACGCCGACCGCGCGTATCTTTACGACTCGATTCGGTTGCTGCCGTTCGAGCTGGGGCTCCGGTTCTTCCAGGACTACCTCAACGGCAACGTCTACTTCAAGACCACGACCCCGGAGCAGAACCTCAATCGCGCGCGCGTCCAGTTCCGCCTCTGCGAGTCCATCGAGGCCCGCGAACGTTCGATTCGCAACGTCCTTAGGAAGCTTTGATTTCGTCCTTGCACTGAGCAAGCGATTTGTGGTATACTATAATCGTTTTGGCCCCATCGTCTATCGGCTAGGACACGAGCTTTTCATGCTTGGTAGAGGAGTTCGACTCTCCTTGGGGCTGCCATCGAAAATCCGCTTTACGCGGATTTTTTCGTTTTTGGTATAATACCCGCGTGACAGCGAAAGATGCATATATTGCGTTCAATCTGACCGACAGGATCGGATCGGTCGGGGTCGGAGACTGCATACGCGAGCATGGTGACGTGGTTTCGGCTTGGGAGAATTATCCCAGGAAGGTGTCGCGTCTGGGCGGTCCTGTCGATTGGGAGGGGGAGCTTGAGCTCGCCGAGAAGTTCGGGGTGACGATCCTTACGCCGGTGGACGCCGACTATCCGCGTCATCTGCTTGAGGTGCCGCAGCATCCGCTTTGTCTTTATGTGAAGGGCGACGTGAAGGCGCTTTCAAAGCCTGCGGTTGCGGTGATCGGGACGAGAAGGGCTACAGCTTACGGACTTGACCAGGCGAATCGATTCGGCTTTGCGCTTGCACAGTCCGGCTGGATGGTGCTTTCCGGGCTCGCCCTCGGTGTTGACGCGGAATCGCACCGCGGCGCTTTGGCCGCGGGCGGGGTTACGGTCGGTGTGATCGGATCGGGGCTTGACCGTTTCTATCCCGAGCAGAACCGCGAGCTTGCTCGCGATATCGTGAAGGCCGGCGGTGCGGTAGTCTCGCAGTTTCCGTTCGGACGCGAACCTGACACGGAGACGTTTCCGATTCGTAATCAGGTCGTGGCCGCGCTTTCGCAGGGTGTATTAGCTGTTGAGTGTCCGTTGAAAAGCGGCACCCTTATCACCACTTCTATCGCCGCCGATCTCGGGCGTACCGTGATGGCGCTTCCGTCTCGAGTGGACAGTCGTGCCGGCGCGGGGTGTCTCAAGCTGATTCGAGACGGCGCGGTATTGGTTCGGAATCTTGATGACATCAACGAAGCTCTCAGCGAATTGTTGCCGAACGCCACGAAACGTGGAAATCGAACGTTTCCCGCCGCGGGAGGTGTGGCAGTTGGAGAAGCCGAGGTGGTGGCCTCCGAGCTTCCTCGGGTTCGCAAGCCAGAACTTCCTGAAGTGACGCTGGAGGAGTCCGTCGTCCTTCGTCATATTGACGGCGACGGGGTTTCGCTCGAGAAGCTTGTTCTTAAAACCGGTTTCGATGCCGCGAAACTAGGGTCGCTATGCATGTCTTTACGACTGAAGAGCCGACTCCGTTATCTTCCCGGAAACCGCGTTTCTCTGTCCAGACAGCCTTGATTTTTGATATAATAGGGGGCATGAAATTGGACCCTACACAGATGAAGGACTGGCAGATCGCAGAGGCTGCCGAAGCGAATCTCAAACCTGCCGCGGAACTCATTGAGGAGCTCGGGCTTAACGACGATGAGTGGGAGGCGTACGGTAAGTACCTCGCCAAGGTCGATGTCACCAAGGTTCTGAAGCGCAAGGGCGAAGGTAAGCGTGCCAAGTACATCGATGTTACCGCAATCACTCCGACTGCGCTCGGCGAAGGCAAGACGACTACGACGCTCGGTCTTGTCGAAGGCCTTGGGAAGCTCGGTAAGAAGGTGATCGGCTGTGTCCGTCAGCCCTCCGGCGGTCCGACTTTCAATATTAAGGGTTCTGCCGCTGGCGGTGGTCTCGCACAGGTCGTTCCGCTGACTTCGCTTTCGCTCGGTCTCACTGGCGACATTGACGCGATCACCAATGCGAACAATCTCGCCATGGTTGCGCTTAACTCGCGTATGCAGCATGAGCGCAATCACGATGATGCGTGGCTTGCGGAGCGCGGGCTGAAGCGTCTTGATATCGACGAGAACCGGATCCAGTTCCGTTGGGCGATGGATTTCTGCGCGCAGGGTCTCAGGAATATTGAGATCGGCAAGGGTGGAAAACTTGATGGTTACACCTGCAATTCCGGCTTCTACATCACGGTCGCGTCCGAGGTGATGGCGATTCTCGCGATGTCGTCCGATCTTGCCGATCTTCGTAAGCGGCTTTCGAAGATCATCGTCGCGTATTCGAAGAGCGGCGCTCCGGTTACCACTGCCGACCTTGAGGTTGATGGTGCGATGTGCGCGCTGCTCGTGAACGCGATCAAGCCGACGCTGATGCAGTCCATCGAGGGTCAGCCGATGTTTGTTCATGCCGGTCCTTTCGCGAATATCGCGATCGGGCAGAACTCTGTTGTCGCCGACCGCCTCGCCTGTGCCCTTGGCGATTACGTCGTTACGGAGAGCGGATTTGCTTCCGACATGGGTTTTGAGAAGTTCTGGAACATCAAGTGCCGTTGTTCGGGGCTCAAGCCCGATGCGGTCGTCCTCGTTGCGACGGTCCGTGCGCTCAAGGCTCATGGTGGTGCGCCTGCGGTGAAGGCTGGGCTTCCCCTCGATCCTGTCTACACCCACGAGAATCTTGAGCTTCTCGAGAAAGGCTGCGACAATCTTCTTGCCCATATAGACATCATCCGTCGTTCGGGCATCCAGCCGGTCGTTTGTCTTAACGCGTTCTACACCGATACTCAAGCGGAGCGTGACCTCGTGAAGTCCGTGGCCGAGAAGGCGGGTGCGACTTTCGCGGTGTCTGATCACTGGCTCAAGGGCGGTGATGGTGCGCTTGATCTCGCGAACGCAGTTATTAAGGCTTGTGATGCGCCGAACAAGTTCGAATTCCTTTGTGATCTTGCCGAGCCGCTTAAGGACCGTATTGAGAAGCAGGTCAAGGAAGTCTACGGCGGTGATGGCGTAGACTTCGAACCGCTCGCGCTTGAGAAGCTTGAGCAGTATCAGGCGAATCCTGATATCGCGACGTTTCCGATTTGTATCGCCAAGACGCAATATTCGCTTTCTCACGATCCGAAGCTTCTTGGTCGTCCAAAGGGTTGGCGTATGCCGGTGAAGGATGTTCTCATCTATCAGGGCGCGGGGCTTGTCGTTCCTGTTGCCGGCGAGATCAAACTGATGCCAGGAACGTCCGCTTCTCCAGCCTACCGCCGCATTGATGTTGATGTCAATACTGGGAAGGTGAAGGGGTTGTTCTGAGCGAACGGTGAGCAGAGATCATTAGAGGAGGTGAATAGATGAAGCGGAAAATCGTATTGATCGCATCGCTTGCGTGCGGACTCCTCGCGGCGGTTCTGACGCGTGTCTACATCATGGCGCGCGAGTCAAGCATTGAGGCCGACCGCAAGGCGCTCAGAGATCGGTTCGGAACGATTGAGGTCGTTGTCTTCAAACATGACGTTCCAAGCGGGGCCGTGCTCACGAAGTCCGATGTCGGCATTTGTGAAGTGCTGGGCCGAAATTTGGCGGGGCAGGCCGTTGAGAAGTTCTGTGCCAAGGATATTCTTGGTCGCAAGCTAGGTCGTACGCGTAAGGCCGGAGAGGTGCTTTTCTGGATGGATCTGGAAGGCGGCGATCTTGTGAACCGTGGACTATCTTCCGATATCAAGCGTCAGATGCGCGCGGTCTCGATCAACTGTTCGGGTGCGGCGAGCGTCAGCGGAATGGTTCTTCCGAACGATCACGTCGATGTCATCGGTACGTTCGCCTTCCCTCAGTCTAACGGGCACGTCAACAAGGGTGATATTATCACCTGCACGATTCTTCAGAACGTGCTTGTCCTCGCGACCGGCAAGGAGACCGCTAAAAGCCGTGTCGGCGAGTCGTTGTCGCCGCAAGGCTATTCTACGGTCACGCTCGAGGTTACACCTCGTGAGGCCGAAATGCTAGCGTTTGCTGAACAGATGAAGGGTCGGCTTGTTCTCACGCTTCGCAACCGCAACGACACTTCCTACGAGAAGGAGCTGCCCAAGGTCGACTTCGATAAGATCAAGAACGAGATCGAGGAGCTCAACCAGAGGCGCCAGCAGAAGATTGGAGGCCGTTAAGATATGATTCTCACGACTCTCGTAAGCGGCGCGCGGGAAACGCGTGAACTTTCCGACGGAACTTACTTCATCGGTCGAGGAGGGTCGTGTGCGGTCCGTTTCAACTTCCCCGAGGTGTCTGAGCGGCACGCGATTCTCACGGTGCGTGACGGGCTTTGCTGGCTCGAAGACCTTCATTCGGCGAACGGCACTTATGTCAACGGCGAAATTGTTGATGGAAGGGTGCAGTTGGACGCAAGCATGGTCGTTCAGATTGGCGAAAGCATGTTCCGCGTGAGTGAATCGGAGGATGAGCCGGAAGAGGAGAAGGGGAAGGATGTAGTTGAAGTTGAAGAAAGCAAGGTCTCGTCTTCTGGAAATGACGATTCCGCTCTTCAACTTCAACTTGAGTCTTCAACTGAAGTAGACCCGATGCGCGAGATGAGGAAGAACGTCCAGGAGCAGATTCAGCGGGAGCTGTTGAAGCGCATGGATATGAAACGTCTGACCATTCAGGGCGTGGATAAGGACGCGCTTGAGGATACGGCTCGCGCGAAGATCCGTCAGATTATCGACGAGGTGGTGGCGAACGGCAAGCTTCCTGCCGGCATTGATCCAATTCGGCTTGAGGATGATGTCTTTAATGAGGCGATGCGGTTGGGGCCGCTTGAAGAGTTGCTGGCCGATGATTCGGTTAGTGAAATCATGGTCAACGGACCAGACAAGGTTTTCGTCGAACGCGGTGGCAAGCTGGTTCTCTCCGACTGCCAGTTTACCGACGACGCCTCGGTGCTGGCGGTCATTGAGCGCATCATCGCACCGCTCGGGCGTCGCTGCGACGAGTCGCAACCTTACGTTGATGCTCGTCTGCCGGACGGCAGCCGTGTGAACGCGATTATCGCGCCGCTCGCTCTGTCGGGGCCGACGATTACGATCCGTAAGTTTTCCAAGAAGGCGCTTTCGGTCGAGGACTTCGTTCGTTTCGGCACCTGGACGCATAATGCCGCAGAGTTCATGAAGCTCTGTGTCCTACTTCGAAAGAATGTGATCGTTGCGGGCGGCACTGGTTCTGGTAAGACAACGCTCCTGAATCTACTTTCAGGATTCATTCCGCATTCCGAGCGAATCGTCACGGTCGAAGATGCTGCGGAGCTCCGCTTGCAGCAGCCGCATGTGGTTCGTCTTGAGGCCCGTCCTCCAAATATCGAGGGAAAGGGGGCGGTGCCGATTCGCGACCTGGTGAAGAACTGTCTCAGAATGCGTCCCGACCGTATCATCGTCGGCGAATGCCGTGGCGGCGAGGCGCTGGACATGCTGCAGGCGATGAACACGGGTCACGATGGTTCACTCACGACCGTGCATGCGAATTCTCCGCGCGACGTCATTTCGCGTCTCGAGACGATGGTGCTGATGTCTGGCATGGAGCTTCCTTCCCGCGCCATCCGCGAACAGATCGCCAGTGCGGTTGACATCGTAATCCACGAGTCGCGGCTTTCTGATGGTTCGCGCAAGGTGGTGGCGATCTCTGAGGTTACGGGGCTCGAGGGCAATCAGATCGTAATGCAGGACATCTTCGTTTTCAAACAGTCCGGCGTTGACGCGAACGGCAAGATCCTCGGTTCATTCGGTCCGACTGGTGCGATCCCGACTTGGTATGATCAGCTCGCCGGGCGTGGCATCGTCTGCGATCCGAAGATGTTCGATCCCGACTTCCATGGCGACGTATCGATAAAACGTAAAAACTGACTTTCATTGACTACCTTGTTCTAATTACTGATTTCAGGCTATATGATCGGCTGTCTCATAGCTTTGCTCTTCGCGATCTGCTTCGGCGGTGTGACTTGGTATTTCGCGAGCGACATCAAGATCAAGTCTGGCTGGCAGAACGGTGAATCGCCGCTTGCGAAGTGGCTGGACAAGCGGCGGCGCGAGAAGTTCAACATGCAGCTTCCAGAGGCGCTGGCGACGATGTCTAACGCACTTCGTGCCGGATTCTCGATTTCGCAGGCATTTGAGAGTGTTGTTGAAACTGGAGATCGGCCGATGTGCGAGGAATTCGCGATTCTGCAGCAGCAGCTTAAGATCGGAATGAGCTTTGACGATGCGCTGGAATCGATGAGCGAGCGGGTTGGATCTGATGACCTGACGCTTGTCACGACCGCGATTCTGATCAGCCGCAAGACCGGCGGTAACGTGACGGAGATTTTCGACAAGATCTCCAATACGATACGGGGACGGTTGAAGATTGAGCGCAAGGTGAAGACCTTGACGGCGCAGGGCCGTTTCCAGGGGATGATCGTGTCCGCGATGCCGGTTCTGCTCGGCATCGGCATGACGGCGATCAAACCCGACATGATGCTTCCCTTCTTCTTCAGTTGGATCGGTTTGGCGTCCGTCGTGGGTATGACGGTGCTGATTGTGATCGGCTGGATGATGATCCGTAAAATTATCAAGATAGACGTCTGATGAAAAAACAACCGATGAATGTAGTCGAGAAGATTCTTTCCAAACATCTTGTGGAGGGCGATCCTGCGAAGGATTCAGAGCTCGGAATCCGCATTGACCAAACTCTTACCCAGGATGCGACTGGTACGATGGCATATCTGCAGTTTGAGTCGATGGGGGTTAAGCATGTCAAGAACGAGCTCGCCGTTTCCTATGTCGATCACAATACGGTGCAGATCGGTTTCGAGAATGCCGATGACCACGATTTTCTCGCCTCGATCGCGAAGAAATACGGCATCGTTTATTCGAAGGCCGGCAACGGCATCTGCCATCAGTTGCACCTTGAGCGTTTCGGTAAGCCCGGCACGACGCTTCTCGGATCCGATTCTCACACTCCTACTGGCGGCGGTATCGGACAGATCGCGATCGGCGCGGGCGGCATCGATATCGCGGTCGCGATGGCGGGCGGAGCGTTTCATATCCCGACCCCGAAAGTGCGGGCGATTTATCTCAAGGGCAAGCTCAAGAAGGGGGTTTCAGCGAAGGATGTGATCCTCAAGGTGCTTGAGAAGTATGGCACCAAGGGTAACGTCGGCTGGATCTTCGAGTATACTGGTCCCGGCGTCGCGACGCTTGATGTTCCGTCCCGCGCGACGATTACCAACATGGGCGCCGAACTCGGCGTCACCACGAGCGTGTTCCCGTCCGACGCGGTGACGAGGCAGTTCCTCGCCGCCCAGGGTCGCGCGAAGGACTTCACGAAGATCGTGGCGGACGCGGGTAGCGAGTATGACGACTGCTTTGAGGTTGACCTTTCGAAGCTTGAGCCGCTCGCCGCGGCGCCGCATTCTCCTGGCAACATCGTGACGGTGAAATCGATGAAGGGCACGAAGGTCAACCAGATCATGATCGGCTCGTGCACTAACTCCTCTTATCGTGACATCCGCACGGTCGCCAACATTCTAAAAGGCAAACATGTCGCGGAAGACGTCGAAGTCGGCATCGCCTGCGGTTCCCGTCAGGTCGTCAACATGCTTGCCGCCGACGGATCGCTTGCGATTCTGATCAAGGCCGGCTGCCGCATCCTCGAGAACGCCTGCGGCTTCTGCATCGGCGCACACATGTCGCCTTCGACCGGTGCGGTTTCGCTGCGTACCAACAACCGCAACTTCGAGGGCCGCTCGGGCACCAAGTCCGCGCAGGTTTATCTTGTCTCGCCCGAGACTGCCGCGGCGTCGGCCCTCACGGGGACGTTTAGCGCTTGCACCGGCACAGCGGCGGTTCCCGCGCCGAAGAAGTTCCCGATCGACGACGAGATGTTCCTCTACCGCAAGACGGCGGGGAAGGGCGTCGCGGGGACGAAGATCGTGCGCGGACCGAATATCGCGACGGTGCCGAAAGGAGTGCCGCTCGCGGCGGACCTCAAAGGCGCGGTCGCGATCAAGGTTGGTGACAAGATCACGACGGACCACATCATGCCTGCGGGGGCGCGGCTCAAGTTCCGTTCGAACGTCCCTCAGTACGCGAAGTTCGTCTTTGAGCCGTGCAATCCGAAGTTCCATGATGTCTGCATGGCGAACAAGGAGAAGAATCTTGCTAACGTCATCGTCGCCGGAGAGTCGTACGGACAGGGCAGTTCGCGCGAACATGCGGCGCTTTGTCCGATGTACCTCGGTGTGAAGGCGGTGATCGCGAAGTCGATTGAGCGCATCCATCGCGCGAACCTCATCAATTTCGGGATCGTGCCGTTCACCTTCGTCAACGCCAAGGATTACGACTCGGTGAAGGAAGGTGTGCCCGTCATCATTAGCGGCATTTCCGCCGCGGTGAAGGGAGCTGGCACGGTGACGGCCGAGATCGGCGGGAAGAAGATCGCGGTGAAGACTGTGCTCTCCGACCGTGAGAAGCACCTCATCCTCAGCGGCGGACTCCTCGCGTCGCTGTGAAATAAATTCAATATCAACCCTTAATATTCAACTCTTAACCCATAACCCTAATCATGAGCATTTTCAAAGCATACGATATCCGCGGCATCTACGGACAGGACCTCACGGAGGAAGTCTTCTACAAGATTGCCCGCGCCTACGCGCAGTTCTGCGGTTTCACCGGTAAGGCCAAGGTCGTGGTCGCACGGGATTGCCGTAAGTCGTCCGATTCGCTTTTCGCGGCTTTCGCCCGAGGGCTCGTCGACGAAGGCGTTGATGTCCTCGATATCGGGCTCGCTTCTACGCCGATGAGTTATTTCGCGAATGCATCGCTCAAGGCTGACGGTTCGGTGATGATCACCGCTTCGCACAACACGAAGGAATGGAACGGTTGCAAGCTCTGCAAGTCCAACGCCGTGCCGATCTCTGGCGCGACTGGCATCAAGGATATCGAAAAGATCGTAAACGAGATGGGCGAGGTCCCGCCGGCTGGCGTCGGTTCCGTCATCAAGGTAGACGTGTCTGCCGCATACGCTGAGCATGTGAAGAAGTTCGCGCATATGAAGCGTCCGCTGCATCTCGCGCTTGACTTCGCTAACGGAATGGGCATCGCGGAATCAGTCGCGTTCAAGGATTCGATGATCACCTATGACTCGCTCTTCGGCGAATATGATGGCGATTTTCCGAACCACGACGCTAATCCGCTCCACCATGAGACGCTGAAGGATCTGCAGGCGCTCATGAAGGCGAATCTGGGCAAGTACGCGTTTGGTGTCGCCTATGATGGCGATGCGGATCGTGCGGGTTTTCTGGACGAGAACGGTGAGATTATTCCTATGGACTTCATCACTGCGCTTGTCTCCCAGGATCTGCTCGCCGCGAATCCCGGCGCCGCATGCTTCTACGACCTTCGTTCGACGAAGGTCTGCGAAGAAGTGATCGCCGCGGCGGGCGGTAAGCCCATGATGAGCCGAGTGGGTCATTCCTTCATCAAGGAGCAGATGCGTCAGAATGATGCGATCTTTGCCGGCGAGCTTTCAGGCCACTATTACTTCAAGGCGAACTCCACCGCCGAGTCGAGCTCGATGGCCACGTTCGCGCTTTGCAATATCGTCTCGGCTTCTGATAAGCCGCTTTCTCAGCTGATCAAGCCGCTCAGGAAGTATTTCCAGTCCGGTGAAATCAACACCAAGACCATCACCCCGCCCGCGCAGATACTGGCTAAGATCAAGGAGCTCTATGCCGCGAAGGCGAAGGTGTTCGAACTGGACGGAGTGTCCGTCGACGCGTGGGATACGGAAGGCTATTGGGCGAATGTCCGCATGTCTAACACCGAACCGCTCGTTCGTCTCAATCTCGAAGGCAAAACCCAGACAATCATGGAGGCTAAGCGTGACGAATTCCTCGCTATCATCCGTTCTTAATCTATCGGCGGTTCTGTCGCTTGCGGGTCTTTGTGGCTGCGGCGATCTTATCAAGTCGGAGGTCACGGTTGACGGACTTGTTGAAGAGGCGTCTGCCGCGCTCGCAGCGGGGCGCCTTGTCGATGCGCGGGCTGCGGTTTCGAATGCCTTTGAGCTGGCAGCATCGGATGTCGACGTGCGGCTCCTGAAGGCCCAGGTCGATTTTCATGACCGCAACTACGATTCCGCGGCGAAAATCTTCCGTGGCATCGCCGACGATGCCGGGCTCGACCGTAAGGTTCGTGCCCAGGGTTGGTCCGGTCTCGCCGTCGTCGACCTCTGTCGCGAAGACCGTGATTCAGCACGGCTGGACTGCATGCGTGCCTTGCGTATGGACGGCAAGAACGCGTCCGCCTGGTATCATCTCGGCTACATCTATTATAACAGCTTTAAGTACTACGAAGCAGCGAGTGATTGTTACGAATGCTTTGTCCGGCTTGAGTCGGCTGATCCGGAGAAGGTCAAGAAGGCCCAGCGTACCTATATTCCGGCGCTGCGAGAGGAACGTACCAATTCGATACTCGAGATTCCTGGTGCCCGAACCCCAGATCGCGCCGCTTGCACCAAGGCGCTTCAGGCTGCGGAGGCCGCGATCAAGAAACGAACCTTCAAGACGGCCCGACTCCGTTACCAGGAAGCTCTCAAGGCGGATCCCACTTCCGCTCCTGCGGCGGTCGGCTATGCGAAACTTCTGCTTCGTTCCGGCGCCACTGCGGCCGACAAGAAGCTGGCGCTCGACTACTACTGTCGCGCCTGCAAACTCAATCCGAGCTCGACTTCGACTTTCATCGCTGCCGCCGAGCTGGCCGTTTCGCTCGGCAATTACCTTACGGCGCGCGAACTTTATTCCCGGGCCGTGGCGGCGGATCGGACGAATGTCACCGCGATTGATGGACTCATCCGTGCGCTTCGCAAGACCAACCAGTCCAAGACCGCCAGCGCCTATCAGCTCTATCGCGAGTTTCTGGCGTTGAAAATCCGGTAAGTAATGCAGCTGTTCACCGCAGATTACGCAATTCTTTCAGTGTCTGTTGTCGCAGGCGTTATCGGACTCTTTCTCGGTTTTTCGGGAGCGATGTCGTTTCTTGCGGCCTCCGTCATCAGCGCGTTTTCCTCGAAGTTGGTATGGACAATAAGCGCATCATACCTCACGACGGCCTGGACTCGTGGACTAGTGACCGTGATCGCGACGCTCCTCGTCTTCGGCTTAGTCCGTTGGTCGGTGCGAAGAGTGATTAACGGACTCCTCCGGCAGCCTGCAGATTCGGTCTTCGGCTTTCTGATCGCGGCATTCACTGGTATTTTGCTTTCGTCGATTGCAGTGTATCTCATTAATTTCTTCCAACTCGTCGAGATCAGGTCGGTTTTCGTCTCGGAGGTCATGAGCCTCTGTTGAGAAACGAGGAATGAGAAAGTGGGGAAGGGTGATGAAAGACGGCGATGACTCTCGTTACTCTTCTCTCATGGAAGAGGCTCGGCGGTTCGAAAAGAATTTGCTGAACTTTTTCTGGCGCCAGGGCGTTTCATATTCTGATGGCGAAGACCTCGTTCAGGAGACCTATCTGAAGCTCTGGGAATACCGTGAACGGTATGTAAAGACGGCGAAACTGTCTACCTTTCTCTTCCTGATCGCTAGGCAGGTGCGGATTGACGCGTTGCGTCGTACGACCCGTCGTGAGGCGAGGGAGGAGGTCTGGGGTAAGGAGCAGTCGAATACGACAGACCAGGTGCATTCGGCGAAGGATGATGTCCGTTGGGCGGTGTCGCAGCTTTCGGAACCTCTGCGCGAGGTGGTCGAGCTCGGTGTCTTTCAGGACCTTCCGTATGCGGAAGTGGCGGAGATCCTTGGTATCCCTGTCGGGACCGTTAAGTCGCGGATGTCGAACGCGCTGAAGAAGCTGCGGGTGGTGATGGAGAAATGAAGGATTAAGAACGAAGAGGTACGGATTTCGGCTGAGAGAATTTAAAAGGAGTATATGAATGACGAAAGATCTTGAAGAGACATTGAGCGAACTCGGGCCAGAGTATCGGTCGGTTGTCGAGCGTCTTCGAGCCCCATTCTTCGATTCCGCTCCCTGCGTGCTGCACTCTGTTCCCCGCACTTCGCACTCCGCACTAAGCGCCAGGTACTATCTCCTCGCGGCATCGCTATTTCTCGCGCTCGGTCTTGCGATCTGGAGCTTCTCCTCCACGACTGTTCGCAGCTCATTGTACACCCGTAACTCAGCCTATGTTTCCGCTCCAGCCGTCTACACCGTGGCTTACGCTTCTGACGAGTTTGCGCTGCAGGCGATACTCGAGTCGCAGCGGTGTGATGGCAGCTGGTCCAACGATTATCTTACGATGCAGAACGCGGCGGCGCTTCGTCGTGCTCACGACGAGGCTTCGCAGATCGCCTACAAGCGGGCGGTCCGTTATCTTCGCGCTAAGGGTCTAGGTCCGATTTCCGATTCCGAACTGCAGGCTCGGTTGGCACGGGTTCTTCCTGCGGGTTGATTTGTATTTTCCTGTGCCTTTGCGGCACCTAAGAATCCGCAGCCGATTCACCGCGACGGCTGGTAGGTGCAAGCTGTATCCATCCCCGTGAATCATCCTGGAGTTTCACGATTTTTGACGGCGTGAAGTACGCCATAGCCCGATAAATAAAGG
>CAMGEN010000021.1:0-27195 GCA_946055075.1 uncultured Verrucomicrobiota bacterium
TCGAGCAGAGCATCGCGAAGCCGGTCTGACGGCACGCCATCACGTCGCCCTGGTCACCGAAGATGCAGAGGCCCTGGCACGCGAGCGAACGCGCGGAGACATGGAACACGGTCGGAGCGAGTTCGCCCGCGATCTTGTACATGTTCGGGATCATGAGGAGGAGGCCCTGGGACGCCGTGAAGGTCGTCGTGAGCGAGCCGGTCGTCAGCGAGCCGTGAACCGCGCCCGCGGCGCCGCCTTCGGACTCCATCTCGACGATGGACGGGACCGAGCCCCAGATGTTCGTCTTGCACGCCGCCGCGAGGTCGTCGCAGGTCTCCGCCATAGGCGAGGAGGGCGTGATCGGATAGATCGCCGCAACTTCGCTGCACGCGAAGGCGATCTGAGCGGCCGCGGTATTACCGTCGACCATGATCTTCTTAGCCATGTACCTTATTTCCTTTGTTTTACTGGTGTACAGTATCAGTTAAAAATATACGTAATATTATACGCTCTTTTGACGCGTTTTTCAAGGGCATCAACGGACCATTTCATCGCCGGATAGACGCCGGAAGAGATGCCCCAACGATCCGTATGCGGGCCTCGGACGGAGATCGCCCTTGCGGATAGATTCGTCAGCGGCCTTCTGCCGCTCCTGTCGCGCCTCGCGAATGTCAAGCATTGCACGAGCGATCTTCACATCCTGCTTCAACGTCTTCACCCAGCACCCGATCTCATTCCAGAGATTCGCATGACGCTTGGGAAGCTTGGTCTCAAGCTGCACGACCGCGCTTTCGATGCGATCAAGCTCCTTACGGACAGATTTCCAATCCTCACGATCAACCATACCAACAAACTCTGGCGCCTCGACGCGGCGAAACTTCTCCCAGTTTGGATACGCCTCGCTGTTGTATTCGGCGAAGGTAATCATGCTCTCGGCGAGATCTCCGTAGAGTCGTTCATACGCCTTTTTAAAACTGATGTCAGGATCATAACCCGCGGAATCGTTGAGAAAATCCGCGACCTGCAGAACCGCCGCCTTGGACGCCTCGCAATGCTCCATCGGATTCAGGACGAAGCCGACACAGTCATCCGTCGTAATTCCATACGCCTTGCCCATCAGCAACTGATGACGATTATAGTCGTTCACTGGCCAATTCCACCAGATAAACGGCTTGCGGCCGGTAGCGGCGGTAATCGAATCAACGTCCTTCTGAGAGATGTTGCTCATGACCTTGAAACCCGTCCAAAAGATCATCACCCTGGGATCAAGTTCCTTGCCGATGGTGCGTGAATAGTCATTGTTGCCGTCCGTCGCATAGACGTTCGGACACATCAGAAGTCCTGGCATCCCGCCCTTCTTATCCACGAATTCCTTCTGAATGCGGTTGACGATCTCGGCGTGACGATGCGGATCCTTGTCGCCGAAGTCGTCAAAGAACACGCCAAAGGCGCGGACCCCGAGTGCATAGACCGACTCGAGCTTCGCAAACAGGAGCTGCCATTCTTCCGCTTTGCCGTCGAAGTTTCCGCCGAGATGAATCGCCCAGAAAAACTTCACGCCGTTCGCCATCGCATCGGCAACCGTCGCCTTGAGATCCGCGGCCTCCTTCGCAGGATAAAGCTCGCGCCACTGGTGATGATGATAAGGATCGTCCTTGGGTCCGTAAACGTAGGTGTTCATCCCGACGGACTTCATCAGCTCATACAGCGATTTACGTCCCTCATTACTGTAAGCACGACCATAATAACCTTCCACGATCCCGCGAAACGCAGGCGACGCAACAGCGGAAAAAGCAAACAATGCAACAACAAGTACGTTCAGTTTTTTCATAATGTTCCTTTCTTCCTTTCGTCAAATACCACCAACTCCCCTCCGCCAACTACCATCTACCATCTCTCATCTACTCCCAACCGACAGTACCGCCTTACGGGCCGTTGCAAAGGCCAAGGTGAGATTATATCCCCCGGTGGGTCCGTCGATATCCATCACCTCGCCGGCGAAGTAGAGTCCGGGAACGAGCTTCGACTCCATAGTCGCCGAATCGATCTCCTTCGTATCCACGCCGCCGATGGTGACGATCGCCTCCTTGACGGGACGCGGCTTGAGATTTCTATACTGCAGGCGATTCCGGTCGAACCAGACCTCTAAAGTAAGGTGGAGAGAAGAGGTGGAGGTGGAGGATTGGCGCGCGTAATGCTCGATGAATCGCTGGGCGTTGTAGACCGCGGCACCGGACAATCCGAAATTCTCGCAATCCACTTCGCCGCGGTAATCGAAAAGCGTCGCGCCCTTTTCGTCGATCACCTTGGCGCGTCCGTCTTCGAAACGGCGCCCGGCAAGACGAGTGACCTTCGGATCGGAAGTCTCCATACCGATGAGCCCAGGACGATACGGAACGACCCGGTGCCCAAGCGCCTTAGCGAAATTCTGTCCGTCACCTACGCTTCCGGTCTTTGGATAGCTCACACCGCCGGTCGCCAGCAGCACGTTCTCCGCGGCGATATCGAAGTTCTGAGTACGGACAACAAACCTTCCATCTTCAGCTGCAGCTCGAGATTTCAACTTCTCGACCCCCTTCACCGCACAGTTGGTGAGGATCGGCACTTCCGAGTCACGCAGCAAGTCGCCGAACGCATGGACGATCGTCGCGGCCTTGCCGTCGGCAGGGAACATGCGTCCGTCGGCCATGCGTCGGAGTGGCACGTTCAACGACTTGAATCCCGAAATGATCTTGCGCGGAGGACACTCCTCGATCGCGCGGCGCACGAATGGTGCGCAACTACCGACATCCTTCAGAAACTGGTCGGACGAGATATCCTTCGTGAAATTGCAACGCCCATTCGCCGTCATCAGCACCTTGGAACCGAGGCGGGCTTTGCGTTCGATCAGCACGCACTTGATTCCGCGTTCAGCCGCCACCGCTGCGGCGAACATCCCCGCCGCGCCTCCACCAATAACCGCTAGCTTCACCGGTTTCATTGCTTTTCCCCTTCTCTGGAAAGCACCTCGCAGACAAGCCGCCCAACCGTCAGAAACGAATCCTGCGATAGCTTGTCTGGCGTATCCTGCGGAGTATGCCAGTAGTCATTAAGCCCGGGCTTGGAGCCGTATTCGAAGTCAATCAGATCGATCGCCTTGAACCCAGCGTCCTTGAAGGCTACATGATCATCTAGCACCCCCGAACCGATGATTCCGAACTGACTGCGCGTCAACCCCAACCTCTTCGCCGCCGCGACGATCTGCCGTGCGAGGTCCTTCGACACGTTTGACGGAATGGAGATCTTAAGATCCTTATCTCCCAGCATATCGAGAACATACACTCCGTCGACGGCAAGCTTCTTCTCCTGGAGCATCTGGGCTGCCCGTTTCGACCCCTGGAAGCCATCATCTTCAGTATAGCAACTGCCCTTGCATTCCTCACCATCCGTCCAGATGAACATAACATTGCGATCGAAATCGCGATTGTCAAAAAGCACACTGACGAGCTGCACCAACAGACACGAGGTCGAGGCTCCGTCATTAGCCCCTGGACAACCCGTACCTGGCTTGGTGTCGTAATGGGATACAAAGACCGTCCACGGCGAACCGGGACTGCGCTCAAACGGACAATAGAGATTAACGAACATCCGCTCGCCGTCCGGCGTTGCTGCCTTGAAAACATCCTGATAAACATTGCCGCCGGCAGCCGACGCCTTGCCAAGCAACCACCGAGACGCGGTGAGACATCCGCGAGTACCGGAATCACGGACAGGATTTGCAGTGACAAATTCTTCGGTCAAATCAAAAGCCGCCTTCGCATCCTCCAGAGAGAACACAAGGGCGGCCGCTAACAGACATGCGGAGATCATTCGACAGTGACGCCGACCATACGGATAATACGGTCTAAATCGTTATTATCGAAAAAGTCAATCTCCAGCACGCCCTTCGTATGCTTGCCAGACGGCAGAGTAACGCCGCTGGTGACACGAACCGCGCAACCAAGATACTTCTTCATCCGATCAGTAAGCATCTTCACGTAGGCATCGGGAAGATCAGGCGTGCCGCGCTGACGAACTTCTGGAGGCTGACCGAGACGAGCGACCTTCTTCTCGAGTGCCCGAACGGTAAGCTGATCGTTAACGACATCACGAGCGAGCAGAATGCGATCCTTCTCGGAATCAACAGATAACAGAACCTTCGCATGACCAACCGAAAGAAGCTGATCCTGAACCAACGCCTTGACCTCATCAGGAAGCTCAAGCAGACGAACGGAATTGGCAACCGTGGCACGACCCTTGCCGACCTTCTCTGCGACCTCAGCCTGCGTAAGATTGAACTTCTCTTGAAGCATCTTGTAGGAAGACGCCTCTTCAATCGGATTGAGATTCTCGCGATTGATATTCTCAGTCGCCGTCATCGAGGCCGCAGTAAGGTCATCAGCCTCGACAAGCGTAACGCGAATCTTCTTCCAACCGATCAACTGAGCCGCACGAAGACGACGCTCGCCGGCAATTAGCTCATACTTGCCCGCAGAGTTCTTGCGAACCGTCGGCGGCTGCACCAAACCACTATTCTTGATCGACTCGCCGAGCTCCTTGAGCTCTTCTTCGTTGAAATCACGGCGAGGCTGATAAGGACTGCGCTCAATATCCATAATCGGAATCTCGAGCGGAGAGCCGACAACAGAAGAAGTAGCCGCAGAAACCGCAACTGGGGTAACTGGAACCACTGGCTTGCTCGCGCCGAGCAAGCCATCAAGACCACGACCCAGCCCGTGCTTCTTGGAAGCGGGAACGGAAGCGGGGGCCTTGTCAGCCCCCGTCGCCTTCTTCAGATAAGGATTACCCTTCGCCATCTCAGAAATATCCGTTGACGAAAGGCAGAACCTTTACGTAATTGTCGAGAATGATGTTCACAAGGCCGATCTGAAAGCCCCACGGACACTCGCGGCAATAGTTGACGAGACCAATCTGACAGCCGTGAAGTTCTTCTGTCTGATTGTATGCAAAAGCAATCTGAGCACCGTAAGCGGTACGGGCGAAGTTGACCGCGCCGAACGTAGCGCCATAACTCTCATTCTCGGTAATGGAGCCGAAAATAGAGAAATTCGCACCAGTGATCTCGCGCTGAACACAAGTAACAAGCTCGAGCTCAACACCCTTAACCTTATCGTGCATACCGAAACCGCCGGCATCAACACCGTAAAGCGTACCCTTTGAGATGTTGGCTCCAAGCGCTCCGCGGAAGCCGTAAGTATCACAGCTGGAGAAGTTGAACAATCCGGTCAAACCAACACCCTTGAACTCGCGACGTGCCGTGTTGCCGCAAGCCGAGAGCTGAAGACCGCAAAGTTCTGGAGCATCAGAATAAAAGATGTTGAAATCAAGACCAAACACGTCCCAGCGGTCAATACCCCAGGGAAGCTGCACGGGGGTTGCTAGACCAAAGGCAATCGGAGTCCACCCATAAGAGCGGCCCTCCTGCGCCGGAGCCTCTTCCGAAACAACAGCCTCAGACTGTTCGGCGGGAGTCTCTGCCTGAACCTCCGCATCCTGTGCGGAAACAGAAACCATCGCTGAAACCGCCAACACTGCAACACCGGTTTTGACAATATTCATATCTTTAATGTTCCTTAGTTTTGAAATTTATGTTCGTATTTTACCGAATCCGTCGCAAATAGTCAACCCAAGCCATCAGAAAAACAGATCACGTTCTCCGCGGCAAGTCGCCTCATATTGCCTCATTACCGTCGGATAGAACTTTGGAAGCCATTCCTTAATCCCCGCGAGCTCCTTCTCAATGAGCCGGTCTCCGATCGCACGAGTCGAATCAGAGGCGAAATCATCCAGCCACTCGCGGAATGTAAGCACCGCGTTGATCTTGCAGAACTTCCCTTCACGGCCAGTCTTGAGCGCGTCCATGATGCACCCTCCGGTACGTCCGCAACGGTAGCCCGCCGTACAGAATGAAGTGATGATGTCGCGAGCAGCAAGGTAACGCACCATCTCGTCAAGCGAACGGTTGTCTCCGAGCATGAACTGCTGACGATCCTTCTCCTGATGCGCCTCGTTCTCGAAATCGCTGTAGCCCTTAATCGCAATATTGGATGAGCAGTCGAGCTGCGTCATGCCGTGCCCGATCAGCCGATTGCGCGATTCTGGGCTTTCTCGCGCCGTGATGATGATGCCAGTATACGGCACTGAAAGCCGCGCGATCGTAACGATCCGCTCGAAAGTCGCATCGTCTATTAGCCACGGACTCTCCTCCGGAACCTTCGTACCCGACGCCGGCTCAAGCCGCGGGAAGGAAAGCGTGTGCGGACCGATGTTGAACCACTTCTCGAGATCACGTGCATGCATGATCGTCGCAAGAAGCTCATAGCGCCAGTCGCAGAGACCGTAAAGAACGCCAAGCCCGACATCATCCACACCCGCCTCCATGCAGCGATGGAAGCACGTTACGCGCCAGTCGTAATTGCCCTTCGGACTCCATGCAGGATGCATCTCCTCGTAAAGCTTACGATTGTACGTCTCCTGAAAGACCTGGAACGTACCGATGCCGACGCTACGCAAGACCTTGAGATCCGCGACGGGCAGCGGCGCGGCATTGACGTTCACGCGGCGGATCGCGTTCTTGTTGCCGGACCGCGGCGCGGGAACGGCGTGCCCATAGCAAGTCTCGATCACCTTCGCCATGTATTCGGTGGAAGTCGTGTGATGCTCGCCAAAGACCGCGATAAGGCGCTTATGGCCGATTCGACCGGCCAGCACATCCAACTCCTCGCGGAGCTCATCCATCGTCAGCACCTTGCGCTTCTGCTGCGCGTTGCCCTCGCGGAAGCCACAGTACCTGCACCCATTGACGCAGAGGTTCGAAACATACAGCGGCGCGAAGACGACGATCCGGTTATCGTACACCTTCTTCTTGATCCGTCCAGCGACCTCGCGCATCTCCTCGTAAAGCTCAGGATGATTCGCGGGATCGACCAACATTAGTTCAGCCGTTTCGGACGGCGCCAGCGTCTCACAGGTCGACTCACTCTTGGCGAGAATCTCGCGCACTTTCGCCGCATCTGGCTCGCGACGCGAATCCATCACACCGATCAGCCGGTTGATTTCCGCGTCATCAATGAAATGCTTTCCGCCGGGGAGGAACTTGTCGATCTCTTCCTGGACGATAATGTTCTTGCGATACTCATCCGCGGTGGTGAACTTGCGGATGCTGGAGCAATCTGCCATTTTACGCCTGTGCTTTCATCTGGAGCCACGATTCGATAAACGGCTGGAGGTGTCCGTCCATTACGCCGTTGACATCCGAGGTTTCCGTCTCGGTCCGCAAATCCTTGACCATGGTGTAGGGACAGAACACGTACGAACGGATCTGACTGCCCCAGCCGTTCTCACTCTTCGCGCCGTAGAAGCGGTCCATCTCCGCCTTCTTCTGGTCTTCGTAATACTCGTACAGCTGGGCGCGCAGCATGTTCATCGCCTTCTCCTTGTTCATGTGCTGCGAACGCTCCTTCTGACACGCGACCACGATGCCGGTCGGCAGATGCGTGAGACGCACCGCGGAATCGGTCTTGTTGACGTGCTGTCCGCCCGCACCGCCCGAACGGTAGGTGTCGATGCGGAGATCCTCGTCCTTGATTTCGACGTCGATATCCTCATTGATCTCGGCGACGACTTCCATCGACGCGAACGAAGTCTGACGACGCTTGTTCGAATCGAACGGAGAGATGCGCACCAAACGATGGATGCCGCGCTCGGCCTTGAGCATACCAAAGGCGTACGGACCCTCCACCTTGAAATACACGTCCTTGAAGCCTGCTTCTTCACCCGGCTGCGAATCGTATTCCTCGACCTTCCACCCCTGGGATTCGGAATAACGGATGTACATGCGGTAGAGCATCGACACCCAGTCGCACGCCTCGGTTCCGCCCTGCCCCGCGTGCAGCTTCACGAACACGTTGCACTGGTCGAACTTGCCGCCCAGGAGCGACTGCAGACGGAGCTTCGCGAAATACTCGTCGGCCTTCGCGCACTCGGCGAGCGTATCCTTGAACGCTTGCTGCTGCGACTGCCCTTCCTCCATCTCAGCAAGCTCAAGCATCACCTCGGCGTCGTCGACGGTCTTCGTGAGCGCCGTGAACGGAACGACATACGCGCGTTCGGCATTGGTCGCCGCGATCACTTCCTTGGCCTTCGCCTGGTTGTTCCAGAAGTCACCGCTCGCCTGTTGCTCCTCGAGCGCGGCGAGTTTCGCACGACGCTCGTCGACCTTGATGTAGGCGGCCATCTCGCCGACCTTCTTCTTCAGTTCGTCGATCTTCTGACGGACCTCCTCGGCCTCCAAAAGCTTCTCTTTACTGTCTTCTGCCATATTGTTAATATTATATCATATTCCCCCTTCGAGGTGGGACGCCTTCACCTCCATCGCATTGTCGCGTATTTGGCGTGACGTCGCCTCGGTCACCGCGCGAACTCAAGAGTTCTTCGCGCTCGGGATAATCGACCGCTGCGCATACCCAGAAGCATCGTAAACACCCGAACATAATTATTATTCCAAAAATCTGCATGTCGAAACGAATCCACCCAGCTTTCGGTTTCTTGTCTTAACGCGCGTAGGCGGGAGGAAGGCGGGGGACGCACGAGAGGACTTTTCGTGGTCCGGCGTGCCGGGCGGCGCGCTGATAAACCTAAACGCGATTCGGGCGGAAGCGAAAGCGGAAACGCCTATTCACTTCGGGTATGGCATGCCGGCGGGACCACGAAAATCCAGTTCGGGCGTCACCATCCTGACGGCCAGAATCCTGGATGCGCGACCGATTATACGGATTCAGCCATGCCCAACCGTCGATTAAAGCGCCTCGACGAGGTCGGCGACCGCCTCGGCGGCACCAGGAGTCGCAAGCGAGCGCATCTTCTCGCCCATCTTGACTAGCGTCTCTGGATGCTCGTATTTGTTGACGAGATAACGACAGATCTGACGGGACGTGAGTTTCGACTGCACACCTTCATCCGCCGCTCCAAATGACGCGAACGCGTCAGCGTTGAAATGCTGATGATCGCGCATCGACGTTGGCAACGGAATCAGAAAAGCGGGTTTGCCGCACGCCGCTAGCTCAAAACAGGTCGAAGCACCCGCGCGGGCAACGACGAGATCCGCCGACGCGAACGCATCCGCCATTCTGGTCTCGAAAGCGTGCACCCTGCAAGGAATCGCAGCTTGAGCGTACGTCGCTATCACCCTGCCCTCGTCCTTCGTGCCGGTCTGGTGAATAATATAAAGCGGCCTGACGGCGGAAGCGACTTGTCCACCATTCTCAACCTTCAATCTCAACCTCTTGATTTCCTCATTGAGCATCACCAACGCATCCATCATCAGTTCGTTGACCGCATGAGCGCCCTGGGAGCCGCCAGTGACGAACACCACGAACGAGTTCTCGGGAATAAAGTCAAAACGCTTACCAGAGGCAATTTCATTACGAACCGGCAGACCCGTCTTCACGGTCTTCGCAAGCGGCAGACACTTCGCCGTCATATCGAACGAAATGGCGACCGTCTTGGCGAAACGCGAAAGAAAATCCACCGCCTTGCCGGGGACCGTATTCGCCTCATGCAGAAATACCGGCACCTTGCACCAACGCGCAGCTAGCACCGGCGGCAGCGATGAATAGGAACCCATCGCGAGCAGCGCATCCGGCTTCGACTTCTTCATCTGCCGACGACAGCGTAAGATCGAGCGGAGAATCGCCAGCGCGTTCTTCGGACGCAGCTGACGCGCACCAGTCGAGAAGATATCACCGTCCCAGCGCTTCATCACGCTAGACTCTATATCCCGTCCGGAATCCCAGACCGTCACCTTGTGTCCGCGTTTCCGAAGTTCTTCAGCCACCGCCAAACCCGGAAACGCATGTCCACCCGTACCACCACAAGCAACAACTATCTTCATAAAACCTGACACTCCATTGTAGACGTTGATCTAAAACCTTAACTTCACCAGTCCCGCTCGTTCGGGGGCAGAGGAGCCTTACGCATACGCGCTTTCTTCTCGGCCTCATATTCGTCATTACGCTCCTGAGCCTTCTGCAACACCGCTTCAACCTCCTTATCTTCTTCACTCTCCTGCCGCTCGTCCTCCGACTCCTCCTTTTGTTCATCCTTCTGCTCGTTCGGATCCTGATCCTGTTTCTGATCGCCGAGATCCTGCTGCTGATCCTGCTGCTGATCCTGCTGCTCTTTCTGCTGCTCTTTCTGCTGCTGATTCTGCTGAGGGCTCTGCTGCTGATTCTGCTGAGACTGCCCGCCGCCGTTCTTGTCCTTCGGCAACAAAGCCGCTATCTGCTCGATAATTCCACACGCCTCCTCCTGCTTCGGAGGAATCGACTTTTCAACACATTCGAGCTGAATCTTCTCGAGTTCAGTCGCAAGAGCAGCGATCTTCGCCTGCGCCTCGGCGGTGAACGGCTCGCGGTTGGTGTCGGCCTGAGCCTGCTGCTCGTACTGACGCGCCCATGCAGGAAACTTCTGGCGGAACGCCTGGGTGAAGTCCAGCGCCTCACGTTGCCACGGGCGCGCATTCACCATCTCGACGTCGTTGTAGGCGTTAGACTGCGCAAGCGCCCCTTCATGCAACGCCGCCGGCGGCATCGCCGTGAGCTTGAGGAATCGGTCGAAATCCTGCTCGGCAAGCGCCAGCGAGGAATACGACTCAGCGTCGAGATCCGAAAGCTGCTGCGCCCCCTGCTTCGTCCTCGCCTGCGCCTGCTCGATCTGCTGGATGATCGTCGCCGCCTGCTGCTCGTTAGTGACGGACTGCGCGATCACCTCGCGGACCGGGATCCAGACGTCTGCCAGCTTCTCCGCCCGCTTCGACAGTCGGTCGGCGAGAGCTACCTGAACTTCCGCACGATTCGTCGAAATTCCGGCGCTCTGCCGCATCAGCTCGCGCGCGTCATAAGTCGCGGACTGGATCATCGCGCCGGGATCCTTCCCCTGAGCCGCCTTGAGAATATCGTTGATCCGTTTCGTCTCGCGGATCTCTGGCAGCTTGTCCACCGAGCGCGTGAAGTTGCGATTCGCCTTGGCATCCTTAGGATTCGCCAGAAGCGCCACCTGAGCCGCCGCCGCCGCCTCCTCGAGGTTGCCGCGGTCGTACTCGAGCTTCGCGACGACTTCCGCAGCCCGCGCCTTGTACTCGCCGGACGCCGTCAACGGCCTCAGCACCCTAAGCGCGTTGGTGACGTCGCCGTCACGGTAATAATCGACGCCCTCGTTCCACACCTCGGTGTCAGACACCGCGGCACTTTCGCCGCGCGCCATCACCGCCGACATTAGAATCAAAGAAAAAACAACTTCCAATCTCATACTGATAGTATATCAAAAGCCGACATAGCTAGTTAATCCCGCGTTATCAATGCCGCGGATGGAGCTTATGAATCTCAGCGTAACGGGAGCGGTCGACGTGGGTGTAGATCTGGGTGGTGCCGATATCCGAATGCCCGAGCAGCTCTTGAATCGCCCGGATATCCGCACCATGCGCAAGCATATGCGATGCGAAGCAGTGGCGCAAGACATGCGGAGATATCTTCTCCGGATCGATGCCCACCGCCATCGCTCGTTCCTTAATGATCTTGAAAATCCCCTGCCGCGTGAACGGTTTCGCAAGCCGCGTCACGAACACATGCGTCTCCGAGAGATCCCCTTTCGTGAAGAACATGCGGGACCGTTCCAGATAATCGCCAAGTGCCCGCGCCGCCGCCCCACCGATTGGCACCAGCCGCTCCTTGGAACCTTTGCCGAAGATGCGCACGAGTTCGCCGTCCGCCACTATATCCTCGGTCTTGAACGAACAGAGCTCGGAGACGCGCATTCCGCAACCGTAGAGGACTTCGAGAATCGCACGGTCACGGAGCGAGCGCGGATCATCGCCGTTCACCGCATCCAGCATCGCAAAGACCTCCTGTTCGGACAGCGTCTTCGGCAGCGCGCGACCTTTCTTCGGCGCATCCAAGAGCTCCGACGGATCGTGTCGCACGATCCTCTGCTCCTTGAGATAGCGGAACCACTGACGGATCGCCGCGGTTCTACGGGCACGAGTAGAAGATGCCATTCCGTCCTCGCGCTCGGTCTTAAGAAACCCGACAATATCCTCGCGCGTGACTTCTTCCGCGGCGGTTTTGCCGCGCTTCTTCAGAAACGCCGCGAAGAAGAGGAGATCGCTTTTATAGGAGACGCAGGTATTGGATGCCATGCCCTTCTCGAGCATCAGCGCCGTAATGAAGTCCTCGACGTCTCCAGCGATCACAACCGCGAAACAAAGTCGTCGATGAAGTCGCGCATCCGCGGCTTCGCAGCCTTGCCGGCCTCGATGACCTCCTGATGATTGAGCGGCCGCAGCGAAATGCCAGCGGCGAGATTCGAGACGAGAGAGATTCCGGCGACATTCATTCCGCACGCCTTGGCGAAAACCGCCTCCGGCACCGTCGACATACCGACGACATCCGCCCCCTGCGCCTTGTAGGCACGGATCTCGGCAGGAGTCTCGTAGCAGGGACCGGTGCTGAAGGCGTAGACGCCGTCCATCACCCGGAGGTCCAGCACGTTGGCGGACGCGTGAAGCAGCTCCGCAAGATGTCTCGTGTAGATCTCGCTCATATCCGGGAAACGCTCACCCCATTCGGGAACGTGCGCACCCACCAGCGGATTCTCATTGACGAGATTGATGTGATCGCGGATAATCACGAAATCGCCGGGACGGAGCGCGGGATTGATGCCGCCGGACGCATTGGTGAGCAGGATGTTCTCACAGCCCATTCGGCGCAGGATCTCGACGGGCAGCACGACCGGAGCCCAGCCGACGCCTTCATAGTAATGACGACGTCCGCACCACGCGGCGACAAGCCGTCCGTGACGCCGGTAGAGAAGAAACTCTCCAGAGTGTCCCTGCACCGTCGACGCACCGAGCCCCGGAATCTCGGAGTAGGATGCGCGGAACACGATCTCGTCCGTCTTCAGCGCCTCGCCCCAACCCGAACCAAGCATGATGCCGAGATCCGGCGGCTTCTTGAAGCAAAGATCTGGAAAATACGCAGCCGACGCATCGAAATCATTCAGTTTCATTTCTCGAATCCCAGCACGTGTCGCATATTGTAGATCGCCGGCGCCTTGCCTGCCGCCCACTTGAGCGCCTTGAGCGCGCCCGCGGCAAAAGCGGCGCGATCCTGGGCCTTGTGCGTGATCTCGACGCGCTCGAGATCACCTGCGAACATCACGGTGTGATCGCCAACCACCGAACCGCCCCGCAGCGCATGGATCGCGATCTCACCCTCAGGCCGTTCCCCGGTTTCGCCGGATCTTCCCAAAACGAAACCATCCGCTGCACCGCCGCCACTTGCCGCTACCGCTTTCCCACGGCCTTCCGCGGCCGCACGCGCCAGCATCAGCGCCGTACCGCTGGGGGCATCCTTCTTGTGCTTATGGTGCATCTCGACGACTTCGATGTCGTACTTCGAATCGAGGATCTGCGCAGCCTCCTTCACGAGCTGTATCAGGAGATTGACGCCGAGCGAATAATTGCCGCTCTGCACGACTGGAACCTTCTTTGCCGCCGCATCGACCGCCTTCTGTTCATCCGCCGTGATGCCGGTGGTACCAATCACATACGGAATCCCCTGTGCGGCGGCCTTGGTTACAAATGCCGGAACGCCGGCGTGAAACGAGAAGTCGATCACGCCTTCAACATCCTTAGACCATTCGCGGTCGTAGCCTTCCGCGACGTCAACCTTCGAGACGACCTCAAGGCCCTCGCTGGCGGCGAGCTCGATCAGTTTCTTACCCATGCGCCCGGCGGCGCCGACAATTGCGATCTTCATAACAGTAAGTAGACGGTAGTTGGTAGATTGTAGTTGGTAGAATAATCCTGCTAAACCAGTTCCCCGATCAGGATCTGCGGGTGAGCTTCAGTGATGCGGATTTTCACAATCGAACCAATCCGCAACTGCTCACACTTCCCCGCTCCCTGTTCGCTATCCTTATCCCACACCACGATACGGTTTCCGCTATCGCGTCCGGACCAACGGTCGGCGTTGCGCTTCGATGGACCTTCCACCATCACTTCGCGGACAGTGCCGACGAGCCGCTCGTTGCGGAGCTGTCCGCGCCGCTCCTGATCCGAGAGGAGAACCTGGTCGCGACGTTCCTTCTCCTCGGTCGGCACGTCATCGAGCAACGCGGCGCTGCGCGTACCGGGACGCGGCGAATACTTGAAGACGAAGGCGTTGTCGAAGCCCGCTTCGTCCATCAGCGTGCGCGTCTCCTCGAAATCGGCATCGGTCTCCCCGGGATAGCCGACGATGACATCGGTGGTCAGAGAGAACTCGGGATCGAAGTCATGAAGCTTCTTCGCGGCCGCGAGATACTCCGCCCGCGTGTAGTGCCTCCCCATCTCGAGAAGCACACGGTCGGATCCAGACTGCACCGGCAAATGCAGATGACGGCAAACCTTGGGACATTCGCGGTAGACGCGGATCAACTCGTCGGTACACCCTTTCGGATGCGCCGAAGTAAACCGGATGCGTTCAAGTCCTTCAATCTGATTTAATGTCCAAAGAAGTCGCGGAAACGCCTCGGCGAGTCCGCTCGGATTTGGTTCCTCGGGATCCCACGCCTTATTCCGAACTCCATACCGCAGCACACTCTGTCCGAGCAGACAGATTTCCTTCACTCCGCGTTCAACGAGGCATTTCACTTCAGCAACGACTTCCTTGGCGGGACGCGAATACTCGTGTCCGCGCACTTCTGGAACGATGCAATAGCTGCACCGATTATCGCAGCCGAGCAGCACGGTGACGTAGCTCTGCACCGCGGCAAAAGTGCCGGCGCGGCGAATATCCGGATGCGCGTCCATGCCCGTCGGCACCTCATCATCGCCCACTTCAAGGATCTGGCGCTCGCCAGCGGCGATCCGTTCGAGTAAATGCGGGATCAGTCCGAAGCGCCTCGGGCCCACCGCGAAATGGAGCTTTGGAAGTCGCTTAAAGACATCCGCCCCCATGCGTTTGACCGCGCAGCCCATGAGTCCGACGATCTTGCCGGCAGCGAGTAGATTGCCGACCTTACCGACGGCCTTCTCCTCGGCCTTCTGACGGACCGTACAGCTGTTCACAATGACGACTTCAGCTTCGGCTTCGGTCTCGACCTTCTCGTGCCCTGCCGCGACCAGCAGCGCTTCGACGGCCTCGGAGTCGCGGACGTTCATCTGGCAGCCGTAGGTATGAAGCAAAAACTTCATCAATAGACAAAAAGCATCTCACGATACTTGGGCATGGGCCAGCGGGCGTCATCCACCAGCGTCTCCAAACGATCCACGGTCTTACGCAGATCATTCATAGCCGAGATCTGGTTCTTCGGATCATTATCATCCAACACTCGCTCAAGAACATCGCATTTAACATGCAGATCGTCAAGCCCGGCGCCGAGCTTCATGGATAGCGCACGCAACCCCTTCACCCCGGCCTTAAGTCCATCCGCCCGCGCCTCCCTGAGCGCCGAAGCAAGCCGCGAAAACTCGTCCGCAACGATGGGTCGGACCATTGAGCGCGCGATTTCCAGCGCGATTCCGGCTTCAATGCGGATTCGCCGACGGTAATCCTCCATGCCGATCTCCCAACGCGAGCACATCTCGGTTTCGGAAAGCACCCCGTACTTGGAGAAAAGCGCAATATTACGCTTGTCCTTGAGCGGAGCCAGGGCGGACATCGTATCCGCGAGATCGGGGAGCCCGCGCTTCGCGGCCTCAAGCTTCCACTGCCGAGAGTATCCGTCGCCGGAGAAAATGACGCGCTTATGAGCCTTGACTTCATACGTCAGCAGTTTCTGAAGATTGACGTTGAAATCGCCCTTCATCGACTCCAGCTTGTCGCACAAGGCGTCGATCGATTCCGCTACGATGGTGTTCAGGACCATCTGGCTCTGCGCGCAGTTCTGAGAAGAACCTGGCGCACGAAACTCAAACTTGTTTCCGGTGAAGGCGAAAGGCGAAGTGCGATTGCGGTCGGTCGTGTCCTTCGGTAGCGAAGGTAGCAAATCGACGCCGAGGCGCATGCGCACTTTCTCTCCACGCTTACCCTTCACACCGCGCTCGATTGAATCCAGAACGTCGTTGAGTTCATCGCCCAGAAACACCGAAATGATCGCAGGGGGGGCTTCATTTGCGCCGAGACGATGATCATTGCCGGCGCCTGCTGTGGTCATGCGGAGAATATCTGCATGCATTTCAATCGCACGGATGATCGCAAGCAAGAATGTGATAAAGATCGCGTTCTCGCGCGGATTATCTCCAGGCGTAAGCAAATTGCGTCCGCCGTAGGCGATGGACCAGTTGCAGTGCTTGCCAGACCCGTTCACACCCTCGAAAGGCTTCTCGTGAAGAAGGCAGACGAGATCATTCTTCTCCGCCGTCTGACGCAATACCTCCATGATCATCATATTGTGATCGACGGCGAGGTTAAGATCCTCGAACAAAGGCGCAAGCTCGAACTGCGCCGGCGCGACCTCGTTGTGACGAGTCTTGGCGGGGATTCCGAGCTCCCAGAGACGATTCTCGACCTCGGTCATGAACTTTAGAATGCGAGGGCGAATCGCTCCGAAATAATGATCTTCAAGCTGTTGATGCTTGGCCGGTGCAGCGCCGAACACTGTACGTCCGGTCTGCAGCAGATCTGGACGTCTCATGTAAAAACGCTTGTCGATCAGGAAATACTCCTGTTCGGCGCCGAGAGTGACCTCGACTTTCGCTGGCTTCTGCCCGAACTTCCGCATCATCCTGACCGTCGCCTTGGTCAACGCCTGAATGGAACGGAGCAGCGGAGTCTTCATATCCAGCGTATCGCCGGTGAAAGAACAGAAAGCCGTCGGAATGCAGAGAGTCGCGCCGTTCTCGTGGCGCTTGATAAATGCCGGACTCGTCGGATCCCATGCAGTGTAGCCGCGGGCCTCAAATGTCGAACGAAGTCCGCCGGACGGAAACGAGGAGGCATCGGCCTCGCCGCCGATAAGGTTTCTGCCAGAAAACTTATAAACCGCATGGGCCGGTCCCGTGGGCTCCAAAAAGGCGTCGTGCTTTTCCGCCGTACCGCCGGTCAGCGGTTGAAACCAGTGGGTGAAATGATTCGCGCCTTTATCGAGAGCCCAGCGCTTCATCCCTTCAGCGACCGCATCAGCTATCGTCGGATCAAGCGGCTCCAAGCTACGCATCGTCGCCAGGAGTTTAGCCGCCACCGGCTTCGCAAGATATTTTCTGATCGCTCTTTCAGAGAACACGTCCTCGCCGTAAGACTTAAGTGTAGTATTAATCATATCAGAACCTCATTCGCACATCTCAAATACAAGCTCACCACCAGCCATGATCTCGGAATGCTTCAGGATCGGACCCTTGAACGGCTTCCCGTTCAACATCATGGACTTCACGTGCTTGCAATCCTTCGACAGGCCTTTGGCGGTGATAGTAAAAGAGTTGGAGCTTGAAGTTCGAGTTGGAGAATGGTCAGCTCCAATCCTTTCTCCAACTCCGACTTGATTCTCCAACTTGATTACAACTCTCGGAACCTGTGGAGCACCGACTACATAATCGCCGCCACACGGATTGAAGGGATAGAAACCCATTGCACTGAAAAGATACCACGCGCTCATCTGCCCGCAGTCGTCATTGCCGCAAAGTCCATCGGGCTTCGGTAGATAGAAACGGTCAAAAACCTCTCGGACCCGATCCGCGGTCTTATTCTGTTCGCCGAGAAGCGAATAGAAGTAGATCACGTGATGGCTCGGCTCGTTGCCGTGGACATACTGCCCGATCAGCCCCGTGACATCGAATACACCCCCCGCCTGCTCGCCTTCGGACCTGCGCGAGAACAACGCGTCGAGTTGCGCGAGAAACCTGTCCCGCCCGCCGAACGCGGCAACCAACCCCTCGGGATCCTGCATCACGTGCCAGGTGTACTGATAGGCGTTGCCTTCCGTGAAATCACTTGCCGCACCGTAGCCCATCTTACCGGGATCATAGGGATCCCTCCACGCGCCTTTCGAATCCTTACTGCGCATCAGCAGGATCGACGGATCGAAAAGGTTCTTCCAATAGCCCGAGCGCTTCTGGAAAAGCGCCGTTTCTTCCGGCGTTCCGCACAACGTCGCCATCTTCGCCGCGCACCAGTCATCATAGGCACACTCCAGTGTACGAGAGACAGACTCCCCGTTGACGAGGTCGAAAGGATAATACCCATGCCTGTCGTAAAGATCCCAATTCTCCTTGCGGCGGTCATGCGGACAGGTAAGGGTCTTGCGAATCGCGTCATACGCCTTAGCCGGATCGCCCTTCCAAACGCCCTTCGACCACGCGTCGACGATCATCGGGATCGAATGCGTGCCGATCATGCATTGATTCTCGGAACCCCAGAGAGTCCAGATCGGAAGATATCCAGTCTTCTCGCCCTGCTTCAGCATCGAGTCGACGAACTCCGCCGCCTTATCCGGCATCAGGATCGTGTAGAGCGGACCCGCCGCACGGAACGTATCCCAGGTCGAGAACGTCGAGTAGAACGGATGCCGACTTGCCGGGGAATCGCCAAAGGAATCCGAAATGTCGTTCGGCTGAACACAAAGATGGTAGAGCGACGTGTACCAGTTCCTCTTCTGTTCGTCCGTCCCCTCGATCGTCGCCCGCTCGAGAATCTCGTTCCACCGGGCACGCGCCAGTTTGACCAAACAGCCGAAGGAGATCGGATTCGGTGCCTGACTGACGAAAATGCGCTCGTTAAGGAGGTTGTTATCGGCCGCCTTGACGGAATTCGCCGAAAGCGCGACATCGACGAAAACCGGCGCATCGCCTTCGTTGAAATCAATGACGAACCGCGGAGCTCTCTCTCCTAGGCGGCGCTTTAGTTCGGTAACAGATCTGATCGCGAGTGACGAAGAATGATCAGGTCTCACGACGAATGCGACGCGGCGCGGATTCCACTGAGCCACATCGAGAGTCCCAACGATCGCATTGTTCGTCACCGAGACATCCGCCGCGAACACGCGGTTCGACAGATCGCCCCAACTGTGAAGTCCCCATTGCGTATCGACGAGGAGCCGCCTTTTCACGCCCTTCGGGAAAGTGAACCCGTAGCTCGCGACATGAGCCGTCGCCGAGATCTCGGTCTTCACGCCGCCGGCCGTCACGGTGTAGTAACCGGGCGAGGCCTTTTCGGATGCCTTGTCCATCGGTAGGGACTCCGGAACCGCATCCGTCGTGAACGGCAACAGCCGGATATCACCGAGATCGGCGCAACCCGTGCCGTTAAGATGCGTCTGCGAGAAGCCGTAGAGGTTCGTGTCGCCGAAGACGTATCCCGAGCAATGATTCCAATCGCCGTTGCCGGTATCGGGGCCCGCCTGAATCATGCCGAACGGCACACAAGCACCCGGGAACGTATGGCCCGTACCAGCGGTACCGACGAATGGATCTACATAATCGCAGAAATCAGCAATGGCCACAGACGAAACAAGGGCGACGATGACTGCAATCGATGTACGCATTGTGCTTATGCTTTCTTATCGAGAATCACCATGGTTTCGAAACGGGCGGTACGCGGGAACATGTTAAACCACCGGACGTTAGCGACATCGTAACTGCGAGTGATCACGCGGAGGTCGCGCATCAGCGTAGCGGGATCGCAAGAGACGTAGATGATCCGCGGCGCCTTGGACGCCGCAAGCCATTCGGCGACACCAGGTTCAAGCCCATCCCGCGGCGGATCGACGATCACCGTCGTATGCTCGTCTAATGGAATGCGCTTGCGATTGCGGCCGACCTCTTCGGCGAAGAACTTCGCGTTCTGGGCCTTCAGATTCGCCGCATTGCGCTTCGCGAACTCGATCGCCTGCCGACCAGACTCTATTCCGATCAAGGAGATGTCCGGAAGACGGGAAGCAGGGCAAGAGCCGGAAAGATCGGATACGGCACAGAGACCGAACACACCGACCCCACAATAGAGGTCGACGATGTTCCGCCGTTCACCTTCACTGGATTTCTTCACCTCTTCTACAACCGCCCGGACCAACGCTTCGCCGACTTCGGGGTTCATCTGGTAGAAGCCGCCGGCCGGGACTTCAAACACCTTGCCGCAAGTCTCCTCCTTGATGACAACATTGTCAGGAGCCTTGCCGATCCACCATTTGACGCCAGTCCGCCTGCTCCACCGAATAGTGACGTTCTCCTTTTCGGCAGTGGCTTTACGGACCGCGAATGGCCCGTTAGTCAAGAGCGACAATACAGCTTTACGAACCTCGGGAATCGCCGCATTGATCTCGGGACGAGCCAGCGGATCGGTCAGGATATCAACAATCTCGTGCGAAGGCTCCTTCCGATAGCCGATCACCCAAACGCCCTTCTGCTTCGCAAAATGATAGATGACTTTGTTCCGGTAATTGAAAGGCGACAGGCCGGAGGTAACAGACGACACAATGGATGGGCAGGTGATTCTCGCACGATCAAAGAAATCGCGGAGCTGACCCTCCTTGGCGGCAAGCTCGGCTTCGTACTTCAGCCCGGCATAAACCATACCTGGCACCTGCAGATTGTGAGAAGCGGCGGAGGTGGACAGTGGATTATCCAGCCTGTCAGGCGATGCTTCGACGATCTCGACAAGACGGGCCTCAACGAAATGCTTCTTCTCTTCGACGATTTCGGCCTTCACCTGCTCGCCCGCCCAGGCGCCGGGGACGAAGATAACACGCCCGTCACCCAACCTGCCGAGCCCGTCACCGCCGTAGACGTTCTTGGCTATATATACAGTACTTATCACGACACATCGAGAGAAACGGAATCACCGCAACTCTTCACTCTTAATTCTTACTTCTTCACTTCCCATTCATTCCCACAACTTCTCAAGCGCGTAATAAACGCGAGCTTCTGGGGAGAACACATGAACAACAACGTCAATGTAGTCAACGACGATCCAGCCCGATTCAGGATCTCCGCTGGTGCGATACGCCTTCGGCAGCGCTTTAGCGAGCGCCTTCAAATGCGGCGCCGCAGCACCGGTGGCGACCACGAAAAAGTCGGTGAGACCAGACTTCCCGCGGACATCATAGAGCTTCACGTCCTCGGCCTTGACGTCCTCAAGTACCCTGACGAATTCCTTTGCCTGTTCTTCTGCTGTCATAACGCTGATATTATATCAAATTATTCATAACGGAGGCAGTCGATCGGATTAAGCTTCGAAGCGCGATAGGCAGGATAGAAGCCAAAGAACATGCCGACGAAAGCGGAAAACAGAAACGAATAAAGCGCGGAAGAGAACTCAATGATGATCGGCCAGTTATTCACCTCGCCAATAAGATGCGCGATACCAATTCCAGCACCAACGCCGATTGCGCCTCCGACGGTTGACAGTACCACTGCCTCCAATACGAACTGCGAGAGAATGCAGGCCGGAGTTGCACCAATCGCCATACGGAGACCAATCTCCTTGATACGCTCGGTAACCGATACCAACATGATGTTCATAATGCCGATACCGCCGACCAACAGCGAAATCGCAGCCACCGCAGTGAGGAGCACGGTCATGAGATTGGAGACAGACCCGATAGTGTTCATTATCTCGGTCGTGTCACGGGTCTCGAAATCGTTGTCCTGATAATCCGCAAGCTTGTGGCGCTGGCGTAGCAACCCAGCGATCTCGCGCTTCGCCTCCTCAAGGTCCTCCATGCTGCGAAGCGAAAGATTCATCATTCCGATCGAACGGAACTTGGAGCGGGAAAGCACGCGCTGCGCGGTCGTATAGGGGACGAGTACCGTGTCGTCCTGATCCTGTCCCCAGCCAGTGGCACCCTTTGACTCGAGGATGCCGACGACCTTGAAAGGCATCGAACCGATACGGATGACTGTGCCAACCACCTTGTCGCCATCCTCGTAAAGGTTCGACATCACGGTAGTTCCGAGAACGCACACTCGACTGCAGCGACGCTGTTCGTTCTCTTCAAAGAAACGGCCCTCCCTGATCGTCCAGTTGCGGATGTCGGGGAAGTCGAACGAGACTCCCGTCACGCGGCAGTTCCAGTTTCTGTTCTCGCGGATAAGCTGGGAATTAACATTAACCGAGGGTGATACGGCCGCGACGAGGTGCCCGAGCTCCTTCTTGATCGCCTCGGCGTCATCGGCGGTCATCGTCTGTCCGGACCCCATCCCCGTGCGCACGGCCCCCTGACGGTTGCGATCCGGCCAAATCATGACGAGATTATTGCCCATCGAGGAAATCTCCCTCACCATCATCACCGATGCGCCCTTGCCGATAGCAAGCACCGAAATGACCGCGGCGATACCGACGATAATGCCTATACAGGTCAGAAGGCTTCGCGTCTTATTGCGAAAAATCGCAAGGATGGCGACTTTAAATATCATTCCAATATTCATTTCCTCGCCTTCTCCATCCCAATTCCTATCTCCCTCTCACCCATTCCCCCGTCATCTTTCACGAGTTTGCCGTCCTTCATCAGAAGATGACGCTTCGCATAAGCCGCAATGTCATCTTCATGAGTAACCATAATGATGGTGATGCCCTCTGCTGACAGCGCCTTGAAAAGGTTCATGATCTCGATCGACGACTTCGTATCTAGGTTGCCGGTCGGCTCGTCAGCGAACAGCACCGGAGGGTCATTCATCAACGCCCGTGCGATTGCAACACGCTGCTGCTGCCCACCGGACATCTGGGCGGGAGTATGACGTATCCGCTCGCCAAGCCCAACCCGAGCAAGCAGCATGACCGCCCTTTCATAACGTGCCTTGCGACTTAGACGCCCAAGATAGAGATCCGGAAGTTCGACCTGCTCATAGGCAGCAGTGCGCGGAAGCAGATTGAAGTTCTGAAAGACAAATCCAAGTTTCTGATTCCTGACGATAGCAAGCTCCTTGCGAGAACGCCGCGCAACCTCAATACCGTCTAGCTTATAGGAACCGCTCGTAGGTGTATCAAGACAACCAAGGATATTAAGCATCGTCGACTTGCCGGAACCGGACGCACCCATGATCGCGACAAACTCACCCTTATCTATGGACAGGGAAACTCCGTCCAGCGCATGAACCGGCTCGTCGCCGATTTCATACGTCTTGCGCAGGTCGCAGATCTCAATCAGATGCTCCACCTCTTAACACTTCTCCTCAGAATCTTCCTTAGCGGCCTTCGCCGCGGCAAGTTTGCCGCGCTTGTACCAATCCCAGACATAAAGCACCATCACCAATGACGCACATTTGAGGATGACGGAAAGAACCTCGTACTGACCTTCCGTTACCCAGGGGCGAAGACTGGGGAGAATTGAATTGGGAAGGACGTCAAGCACGCCGCGGAAACAAGTCTCGGCGAGCATGTACGCGAGTAGCGAATGCCTGCCGAACAAGATGATCACGGAAAGCCCGAGCCGATGATTGCTAATATCGAACAGCGTATAGCAGACCGAGTAAAGGATGAAGGACACGCCCATGGCGAACGAGGTGAAGGACGCGGTGAAGATGTGCTTGATACATGGGTCAAAGGTCTTCAACGCAAATCCGAGCCCAATCAAGACGACTCCGACGATCAGCTGCACGATCGCCCTCTTCCGCTTGCTCCACCGCGGATTGAGCAGAACCCTAGTGGCATGACAGCCAGCAAGTCCCATGACACCGAACATCGGAATCGTAGTCCACCAGGTGTAATGCCACTCGGCGATCTGCTTTACCGGATGCCATGAAAAATGCGGATAGAAGAGCTCAAGAAACTTCACTTCATACACCACCGCGGCATTACCAGTCGGCGTCATGTCGCCGCAAAAATGCAAGAACGCGGTATATGCGCCTGCGAGCAGGAACGGGATCGCGATCTGCACGGCCACAGAAGGAATACGCACAACAATCGCCGTAACAAGATAACCGACCGCAATCGCCTGCAATGTGTTGTTGAAGAACGAAATCCGGTGAAGATCAAACGAGAAGAGCTCGCCCTGCGCGATCATGCCGAGAATCCAGAGCATCACGACCCGTTTCAAGACATGCAGCCAATAGGAAAACGAGGCGCTCCCATCAGACTCGAGATATTTCGGCAGCGCCAACGGCAGCGACGCTCCGCATATGAAGATGAAAAGCGGCATGATCATGTCGTAAGCGGTAAAACCGACCCAGTCGGGATGGCCGAGCTGATCCATGAGCATCTTCGGGAGGCCGTAACGGTCGTGGACCACGTAGAGGACCACGGTAACGACAGTCAGGAAGAAGATATCGAGTCCACGCAGGAAATCGAGCGAGAAAAGCCGTTCTTGCCTGCTGGTGCGCTTCTCTTCCTCGCTCGGCTCCGCCGGAATCTCAAAACGCTTTGCGAGAGTGGGCGCAACCGCAGCAGTGGAAGAACGATCGTTGTGCTGGGATACGGGCTTGATGAGATTCATGATTTCACTTCCTCTTGGGTTCTGGTGCAGTACCCTTGGTGCCCCGCTTAGGCGGCTTGGGCAAGAACGGATTCTCGGGCTTGTCACCATTCTGCGCGAGCGTGGACATGATTTCATATCCGACAACCGCATCCCTTCCTTCAAGCGCTGCGGCATTCAGGAGCTCGGTAAAGGATTCATCGGTAACGCCGGTCTCAACAACATTGTATTCGAGACTGCCGTCGGGACCGACCGTCCAGACCTTGCGCCCGCGCGGCAGCTCGCCTTCAGGACAGTCCTCCTCCCTGGGACGGAAGCGGAATGCGGCGGCGGAAACAGCAACGCAGTCTTCACTGCGCGCGGTTTCGATGGAAAGCGTAGCCGTCATCCCCGGGAACAGCATCTCGTCCGGATTCTCCGCCTCAATAATGATCGGGTAGGTGACGACGTTATTGGTCATGGTCGATGCGAGGCGGATCTGACGTACCTTGCCCGTGAACTTGCGGCGATAGGCGTCGGCGGTGAACGTAACCTCCTGACCGACCTTGATGTTACCGACATCCGCCTCAGGGACCGTCGCTTCAATCCAGATAACCTTGAGGTCTTCCGCAATCGTAAGGACCGGGACCGCGTTCATGGACGACACAACAGTCTCTCCTTCCTCCACTTTCCTGGCCAGCACCACGCCATTGACGGGAGAACGGATGGTGCAATAATCAAGATCCGCCTTGGTTTTAGCGACCTGGGCCTGCGACTGTTCAACCGACGCCTTGGCGGCGCCCAGCAACGCCTTCGCGGTGTCATACGCCTCGAGTGCAATATCATATTCTGCTTCGCTGCACAGCCTTTTGTCGAACAACGCCCGCTTGCGACGAAAAGTCTTCTCAGCAAGCGTCAACGCCGCCTCCCTCTGCTCAACGTTCGCCTGGTTAGCATGCAACGAACCAATCGCGTTTTTATACGAAGCCTCATACACCAGCGGATCAATCAATGCGACGATCTGCCCGTTAGTGACAACCGAGTTGTAATCGACGAACAACTTGATAATGCGCCCGTTAACCTGCGCACCCACGGGAATGCCATTCTTGGTATTACGCGGCTGCACCGTGCCAGTCGCTTCTACGGTTCGGATCACGTCCGTTCGCGTGATGGGTGCGAAACGATACTTAGGCACGGTCTTACCGCCGAGACGATCCTCTCCACAGCCAGCGAACAACGCCGCCAAAATCAGAATGAAGATCCCGTCACCCAACTTCAACCTCAACCTCGACCGCATCATTCACCCTCCATTAGCCGTTTCTCTTCATAAACAGGATAGATTCCGATCAACGAGAACACCGCGCTCTCCGCACGCTGTTTCAGATAGAACGCACTGATTCTAGCCCCCATGGATTCGACATACGCGGAAACGGCAGCAGAATACTCGACCTGCGAGACATCGCCAACCTGATACTGCAGACGAACCGCCTCCAAATTGTTACGCGCCTCCCGCAACGAAGCCGACGCCGTCTCCTGCGCCTTCAGCGCGGCATCGCGAGCAGCAACAGACATCTCTAACGATACGGAAATCGACAGCTCCTCTTCCTCAACGGACGCGGCAGCCTGGCGGAGCGCAATCACCGCCCGGTCAACGGCGGTAGTCTTGCGGAACCCCTGAAAAACAGACTGCACAGCCGAGACGCCCCATCGCCAGTACCAGACTGGATCGGTCCAATTAAGGGAAACGGACGCGGAAATCTCTGGCATCAGATCCGCTATCGCGTAATCGACATCCGCCGAGGCCGCACGCAACCGCGACCGTGCTACGCGCATAATCGGAGCATTGGTTCGGGCAAGCGAAAAAGCCTCGGAAACCGTATAATCGGTGTCGGGGAAGCCGCGAATCACGAAACGTAGCGGATCACCGGTAAACTCAATGACCTCGCTACCCGAACCGAAAGAAGAGTCGAGACCGACGGACTTCTGAAACGATGCGAAAGCAGAAGACTGATCCAGCTGCGCGCCAACGACCTTCTCGTTCGCACGAGCAAGCGCCAATCGCGCCTGCAACACATCAAGTTCCATAGCCTCTCCGGCATCAAAACGCTTCTCTACCTGTTCAAGATGGAGCTGACATTCCACAACGTTGGTCTGCGCCACGGCAACGAGCGCGCACCGCTCCAACAACGTAAAGTAGGCGTCTGAAACCTCGTAAAACACCAAATAACCCGTATCAACAAGCCGAAGCTCGGCATCCAATACCGCCTCACATTGAGCCTTCACCCTGGCATCATGACGACCAAAATCGTACAACGGAATGCTTAGATTAAACGAAGCCGAAGCTCGACCATCGGTCCGCCAAGAAAGATCCTTCAGTTTCGCGGATTCGCTGGCAGCAGAATAGCCGCCGTTAACTGACAGATGCGGCGACAACCACGGTGTCTCACTGATCAGCGGAGCATCGGCACGCAGCTGTTTAAGCGCCAATCTCGCATCTTCAACCGCCAATGCCGCGCTGATCATCGTAGGCCGGTTGGTCATCGCGAAATCAACAAGCTGAGACAGCGAATACGTACTCAGATCAACTCGGTTCGTACCGATTAAACAACCATCATCTCGCGACAGACTCTCATATTCACGCTGTGCATCGCGAGCCTTCCATATGGTCGTGCAGCCGACCACAGAAGCCATCGCCGTCAGAATACAGATTCTATGCGCAATCCCCATCGAATTATATTATATCAAAATCATAATAACGCAACCAGCGGCATTAACGAATCCGAATCCGCTTCCAACCGCCGAGGCGCCAACGGATGAAGG
>CAMGEN010000022.1:0-27079 GCA_946055075.1 uncultured Verrucomicrobiota bacterium
AGGCGACCGGCACGAACGGCTACAACGTCCGCACCGGCGAGTACTGCGACCTCCTCAAGGCCGGCGTCGTCGATCCGGCGAAGGTCACGCGCAGCGCCCTCCAGAACGCGGCGTCCATCGCGGGCCTCCTCCTCACGACCGACTGCATGGTCACGGATCTCCCCGAGAAGAAGGAGTCCTGCGGCTGTGGCGGACACGGCGGCGCTCCCGACATGGGCGGGATGATGTAAGAGGTGCAGAGTGCTTAGTGCATAGTGCAGAGTGCTTAGTGCATAGTGCAGAGTGCTTAGTGCAGGGTGCATGGTGCACTGATGCGATAAAAAGGGACCGCGGCAGAAGTGCCGCGGTTCTTTTTTGTTATAATAATGGTTAATGATTAAAAGGCTAATGGTGAAAGGTTGGGGGGCGGCGTTGTCCGCCTGGATGTCGTTCGCTGCATTCGCGAATCCGCTCGGGGTTAATACCTACGAACAGACATTCAAGGTGAAGTTCGCGGATGCGGAAGCGGCGAAGCGCGCGGAATGCGTGATGACTCGGTTGCCAGACGGCGCGAGCGTCATGCTTTCCGCCAGATGGGACGATTCCAACCCGCGGCATGTCGCGAAGGTGCAGATGCTCAAGGAAGTCGGCGTGAAGTCCACGATCTACGCCAACGGTACGGGTGAATTCTTGGATGACGAGGCGACGAAGATCATGGAGCTCGGCAACTCCATCGGTAACCACACGACTTCGCATCCGTTCTTGATGGAGATCTCCGCTAACTGTGATTTCTCCGAGATTCTCCTCAACCGCATCGCGATCGAGACGGCTCTCGACGCCAGTTGTGTTTCCTTCGCCGCGCCTTACGGTTGGTGCGCGGCGATTGATGAGGAGAAGCCGGTGTTGGTGAGCGACATCCTTTTCAATACTGGACACTATGTTTCCGGCGATAATGTCATTCCCGAAACGAAAGGCGGAGAGAATAAGCGATATCCCACGCGTCTAGTCCGTTCTGGTGACAGCAAGGTCGTTCCCGAACAGGTAGCCAAGAGCTTCACGAACGCTCTTGAGTGGATCGCTGCGAACCCCAGGTTTCCGCGCATGAGCTACGGTATCCATTCGTGGTGTGACTCGGAGGGCAACAGGCTGCAGGCGCAGACGATCCGAGACGCGTGGCGGGATGACTGGTGCACGGGTACGGATGCCGAATATGGCGCCTATTCCTACCAGTTCGATTACGGTAAGATCGAGAAGGCGGCGGTGAACGGCGATGTCGCGGAATTCAAGGTGACGCGCTTCGATCCTCGTCCGCTCGGCTCCGCGATCCCGATGTCCGTCAGGTTCAGCGAAACTCCGAAGGAGATTCCGCTGTCCGCCGGACTCCGCGGCACCTATGCGCTGCCTCATGATGCGATCCATAAGATCGTAACGAAGATCGGCAAACCGCTTTCCGAGAAGTTTCCGAAGATCAACGTCGAGCTGAAGCTGGATGCGGATCTGCTTCACGTGAAGATACGAAACGACAGCGAGGTCCGTATGGACGATATCTACGGTGTCGTCATGCTGCCGCCGAAGTGGAAGAACGGACGCGTGGTTTTTAAATTTCCGCCGCTTGCCCCCGGTGAAGATCTGAACCTGGGGCCGATCATTCTGGAGCCGTCGGACCGTAAGGACTACGCTTATGGTACTGCGGATTACGCCTGCTCGGTAGACTTCAATCAGAACGGCGAAGCGTGTCGTATCTGGGCGCAGACGAAAGAGCGGGGTGAGGATCCGGCGGAACAGCCGATGCCGGCGAAGAAGGTGAAGTGGATCGGTCCGTTCGATGTCTCCAAACTGAATCCCGATTCGTGCAAGGCGATGTCCGTTCCGGACGTGGAGCTGAAGGATGTCGGCGAGGCGGTGAACGAGAAGTGGTCGTCCGTAGACCCCGAGAAGGTCGGACTGGGATTCACCGTTCATTTCTGGCCGGACTTCAATAATCATCCCGAGGATAATCTCGCTTATCGTGACGCCGTCGCTCCGCTGATCGCGGGAAAGCGTCAGGCCCGGCTGTTCGCCTGGGAGTTCATCGCCAATTGTGACGGTCCCGCCAGGCTTTACGCCTCCACCGACCGTGGTCTTCCGTCCGTCACGCCTTGTGCGTGGCTGAACGGCGAGTCCGTCAGACTCGAACGCAAGGTGGTGAACGAAATCAATGTGAAGAAGGGTGTGAACCGGATCGTTGTCCGTCTGGATATGGTTCAGTCCCGCTGGCCGGAAAGCGCGTCGCTGGTCGTCTGTCCGAACGGACTCGACGCTCCTTTCCCGGTTCGTGATATGGTTCCGAACTTCAGCGGCATGTTCGCGTGGCGCGGCTTCATGCTGGACGAAGGACGGCATTTCTTCGGCAAGCAGGCGGTGAAGGATATTCTCGACCATATGGCGGACTACCGGCTTAACCGTTTCCACTGGCACCTTACCGAAGACCAGGGCTGGCGGCTGGAGATTCCCGGAATGCCGGAGCTAGTGCAGTACGGCGCGAAGCGACCCTCTTCGCCGCTTCCGGGGGACGATACCGGCAGCGACGGCAAGGAGTACGGTCCGTTCTTCTACACGGTGGACGACGTGAAGGAGATCGTGGAATATGCGGACAAGCGCGGCATCGTCGTCATTCCCGAGATCGAGATTCCCGGACACACGAGGGCCTTGCTAGCCGCGCACCCGGAATTCGCCTGCGAAGGGGTGAAGATCGACCGTGTCCCCTGGTGTCAGTTCGGTATCTGCGAAGAGGTGATCTGCGCGGGCAATGACGAGGTGCTGCGGTATTACGAACGGATCTTCGACGAGGTGATGAAGATGTTCCCTGGTCCGTATATCCACATCGGCGGCGACGAATGTCCCAAGGACCAGTGGAAGAAGTGTCCGAAATGTCAGGCGCGGATCAAGGCGGAGGGACTGAAGGACGAGGAGTCGCTGCAGGGATGGATCACGCGGCATATGGTCGAGTACATCTCTGGGAAGGGACGGCGCGCGATCGGCTGGGATGAGATCATGGACGGCGGCGAACTTCCGAAGGGGACGATCATCCAGAGCTGGCGTGGTGCAGAAGGCGGAATCGCTGCGGCCAAAAACGGGTATGATGTCATCATGTCGCCATTGAAGTACACGTATTTTTCGATTCCGCAGTATATCGACGGCTATCCTTATGCGATCCGCAAATATGTCCGGGACAATAAGATGGTCCTGCCTGATGACAAGGTGCGTTCTTACAATCCGCTCGCGGGTATTCCCGCTGAATCGGCGAAGCATGTTCTCGGTGCCGAGTGCTGCGCCTGGAGCGAGGTGATCTGCGGGGTTGATGAACTCAAGTTCAAGTGTTTCGACCGTATCGGGGCGTTTTCGGAGGCGGTGAATAAGCGCAAACAAGGAGCAGTGAAATGAATACAATCAATCGTCGTGGTTTTCTGGGACTCGCCGCTGCGGCGGCGGTTACGCCGGTCGTGGCAGCAGGTAAGGTGGCGAAGAAGGGCTTCTTCCTCGAGGCGGAGCGTGAGATTCCGCTCGACGATTGGGCGGACGTGATCGTCGCGGGAGGCGGCCCAGCCGGTGTTGCGGCCGCGGTGGCGGCGGCGCGGGGCGGCAAGAAGGTGCGTCTGCTGGAGCTGCAGGGCTGTCTCGGCGGGGTATGGACCGCCGGCATGCTCACCTATATCTTCGACTTCGACAAGTGCGATACCGGCTTCGAGATCATGAAGCGTCTTGACCAGCTAGGAGCGCGAAAGATCGACAAGACGGACGAATACAACGTGCAGCGCGATTGGGTTTACGAGCCGGAGTACATGAAGTTCGTCTGTGAGGAGATGTGCCGCGAGGCCGGCGTGAAGGTTACGTTGCAGTGTCCCGTCGTCGCCGCCTATCGCGACGCGTCCGGACGTAACGTCGGGACGGTGGTCACCGAATCGAAGTCGGGACGCCGCGCCTATCGTGCGAAGACCTTCGTGGACTGCACCGGTGACGGTGATCTCGCCGCGCTCGTCGGCTGCGGATTCGACTACGGATATCCCGGGCTTTCCTACGGACAGCCGGCGACGATGAATGCGCTCGTCGCGGTCGATGACGGAGACAAGGTGGAGGAGTATATCTCCAATGAGCCCGCGATGTGGACCAAGGTGAAGCTTGCGGACGGCAAGGACGAGTGTCATCACATCTACGCGAGCCATAATCTCCGAGATCTTCTTCGTGCTCAAGGTATGGAGCCGAGCTATGGTGATCCGACGTTCTTCCGCTTCCATAAGAACGTCTTCTGCTTCATGGCGAATCACGAGTATAAGCTCAGGGTCGATGATGCGGACGCGATTTCCGACGCGACGATGCGTTCTCGGCGCGAGATCATTGCGCTTGCCGCGGCGCTCGAGAAGCTCGGCGGACCCTGGAAGGGCTTCCGGGTGATCGGTACCGCCGAACAGATCGGACACCGTGATGCGCGGCGCATTCACGGACTCTACACCATCACCAAGGACGACATCGAGAAGGGGACGACGTTCGAAGACTGCGCGACTGTTTCGCGGACGCCGATCGATATTCACGGACTAGACAAGAAGATGAACGACGAGAAGGCCGCGGGCGGATCCGGCGGCGTGAAGTTCCAGCCGTTCCAGATTCCGCTCCGCTGCTGCCGTGCGAAGGACGCGGATAATCTCTGGATGGCGGGCCGCAACATTTCTGGCGACTTCTATACGCATGCCTCCTATCGCGTGACCGGTTCGTCCGTCGCCCTCGGCGAAGCCGTTGGCCGCGCCATCGCGAAATTGTGAATTACCCTTTGGTGTAGTCGTGTTTTTGGTATAATAGACGTTATGAATGTCATTGTAGCGAGTATGTTGGCTGTCTGTCTTAACGGCAGCTGGAATTTCTGTTTTAACGAGAACAGGACGATCGAGGACGGTGTCTACGTTGACAAGGCGCAGTGGACCACGATGCCGGTTCCCGGCTGCTGGGATGTGATGCCGCAGTGGTGGATGAAGCGCGGAACGGGCAGGTATAGCCGCAGCTTCGAGCTCAAGGAGCCGATGAAAGATGGCGTGCTGATCGTCGAAGGCATCGGTATCCGCGGCAGATTCGCCGTTGACGGGAAGGATCTCGGACTTTTCGTTACGCCTTACGCCCGCCTTGAGATCCCGGTCGGTACGCTTGCCGCAGGTGTGCATACGGTCGAGGCGCAGATCGATAATACGCTCGGTTGGCCGAGGGTCAAGATGGCGCGTCCCTATTACGACTTCTATTTCTACGGCGGATTCTATCACGGCGTGAAGCTCGTCGAGAAAGAGCCGAAGGTCTTCGTCCGCACCGTCGACTATCAGGCGAAAAAGGTGAAGGTAATGGTCGAGGGCGGAGAGTGGAAGGAGATGACGCTGCCGGAGGCGAAACTGTGGAGTCCGGAAGCTCCGAACCTCACGACGATTGAAGTCGAGGGACGCAAGGTGCGCTTCGGGCTCCGTCAGATCGAGGCGAGGGGCGGGAGGCTTTACCTTAACGGCAAAGAGCTTTTCCTCAAGGGCTTCAACCGTCACGAGTCTTCTCCGTTCGAAGGGGCTGCCACCGGAGATGCGACGATGCTCCGCGACATTCAGAATCTGAAGGCGTGCGGCGGCAACTTCTTCCGTTGCGCGCACTATCAGCAGTCCGAGCGTTTCCTCGATCTCTGCGACGAGTACGGCGTGCTCGTCTGGGAGGAGTCGCTTGGCTGGGGCAACGGACAGGACTACACCAATAATTCCTATCCGCCGAACGAGTTCAACGATCCGGAGTTCTGCGAGCTACAGGTGAAGCAGACGCGCGAGATGGTGCGTGCGAGCTACAATCACCCGTCCGTCATCATCTACGCCTTCCTCAACGAATGCGGCAGTCACAAGAAGGAGTGCAAGGCGCTTGTAGATCAGCTGATCGAGACGATTCGCAAGGAGGATACCGGACGTCTCATCTCGTTCGCCTGCAACGTCTGCGACAAGGACATTTGTCATGAGAACACCGACCTCGTCGCGTTCAATTCCTATCCTGGCACGATCCCCGCGAAACCGGGCACTCCTGCGGAACTGCGCAAGGAGGTGAAGTGGACCTTTGACAATACGGTTAAGCGCTTCCGCAAGGCTTATCCAGACAAGCCGATAATTGTGTCTGAATCGGGTTGTGGCGGTTTGTTCGGTCTCCGCGATGACAACGCGTCTATCAATACCGAAGACTATCAGAACGAATATCTCGTCGACATCATGGATGCGTTATGGACGAATCCGGATGTCTCCGGTTTCGCGATCTGGCAGATGAACGACGGACGCACCCGCGAGCGTTTCTCTAAAGGGTCGTGCTCGACGATGTTCGGCGGTTCGATCGCCGGGTGCTTTGATATCTACAGGCGTCCGAAGTCGTCCGTCGCGATCGTTAAGAAGTATTTCAGTGAAAAGTAAAGAACAAGGCAGTTGGAGGTGGATAAATGAAGATCAAAACATGTAAATTGGCCATGGGGTCGCTCGCCGTACTGGCGGCCGGCGTGATATTCGCGAAGGAAGAGGCGTTCGATCTCGTCATCTACGGAAGTTCGCCGGCGGCGCTTACCTCCGCGGTCGAGGCGCAGAAGCACGGGAAGCGAGCGGTCATCGTGTGTCCCGAGACGCGCATCGGCGGACTCACCACGGGCGGACTCGGACAGACCGACATCGGCAACAAGTCCGCCTTCGGCGGTCTCGCGCTGCAGTTCTACAAGGATGTCGCCGACTACTACAAGAACGAGGCGAACTGGAAGTACGAGAAGCGGTCCGACTATGTGCCGGACGGACAGTGCGCGGGTTCGCTCGGCGAGGATTCGATGTGGACTTTCGAGCCGTCCGCGGCGCTCAAGATCCTTAACGGCTGGGAGAAGAAGTACGGTCTCGATATCCGCCGCGGCGAATATCTGGACAGGTCCAAGGTTGAGGTCGAGGTTGAAGGTGGACAGCGGAGGATTTCCGCTATCCGCACGCTGAAGGGCGACGTTTACCGCGGCAAGATGTTCGTCGATGCTACATATGAGGGCGATCTCCTGGCTGCGGCCGGAGTGAGCTATATCGTCGGACGTGAGGCGAATTCGGTTTACGGCGAGACGATCAGCGGCGTGCAGAAGGCGAAGTCCGTCGGACACCAGCTCTCCCCCGGCATCGATCCTTATGTCGTGAAGGGCGACAAGACTTCGGGACTCCTTCCAGGTGTCGCGCCGTACGATCCGAACGAGAAGGACGGTGACGGCGACAAGCGCGTGCAGGCCTACTGCTTCCGCATGTGCCTTACCGATGCGCCGGAGAACCGTATTCCGTTCTTGAAGCCGGAGAACTATGACGAGAAGGACTTCGAGCTGCTCTTCCGCGACTTCGAATCGCAGGCCGCGCTGGATCCGGAGAAGTTCAAGGCTAACGCTAAGGACTACTGGAAGTTCATGCCGTGGATCAACTCCCGCATGCCGAACCGGAAGACGGATACGAACAACCGGTGCGGATTCTCGACGGACTTCATCGGCGCGAACTGGGCGTGGCCCGAGGCGTCGTATGAAGAGCGCGCGAAGATCCTCAAGGCGCATCTCGATTATCAGATGGGGCTCATGTGGACGCTGGCGAATCATCCGCGGGTTCCGGCGGCGGTCCGTGAAGAGGTCTCGAAGTGGGGTACCTGCAAGGACGAGTTCGCGGACGGACTCGGCAACGGCTGGCAGAGTCAGCTGTATGTCCGTGAGGGCCGCCGCATGATCGGCGACACCGTGATGACCGAGGCTTACTGCCGTCATCAGAAGTCCGCCGCGCGTCCCGTCGCAATGGCCGCCTACACGATGGATTCGCACAACTGTCAGCGTTACGTCGGCGCGGACGGTTTCGTGCATAACGAGGGCAACATCGAGGATTACGCGGTATTGAAGCTCGGTCCGTACTCGATCGACTATGGTGCGCTCATTCCGAAGAAGGCGGAGTGCGGCAACCTTTTCGTGCCGGTCTGTCTTTCCTCTTCGCACATGGCGTTCGGTTCAATCCGTATGGAACCTGTCTTCTTCGCGATGGGGCATGTCGCTGGTGCCGCGGCTGCGCTTTCGATCGACAACGGCTGTGTCGTTCAGGATCTCGAATACGCGAAGCTCCGTGAGGTGCTGCTCGCTGAGGGCCAGGTCGTAGAGAGAGTTAAGAAGTAAGCGGTAAGAGTTAAGAGTTGAGAAGGGAGGGCGATCTGATGCACAGAATGATGTCGTTTGTCATTGCCGCGATGCTGGGTTTCGCGGCCTCGGCGGAAACGGTATTTCTCGAAACCGAGGCGTTCGACGATTGGGGCGGCTGGGTGAACGACACCCAGTTCATGGATCAGATGGGCTCTCCCTATCTTCTCGCGCACGGACTCGGGAAGTCCGTCGCCGACGCCAAGACGACGTTCGTGGTCCGTGAGGCGGGTAAATATGACGTCTGGGTGCGGACAAAGAACTGGCTAGCCTGGGTCAATGCGCAGCAGGGCAAGGATATCGGCGAAGAGTTTCCCGGCGTCTTCAAGCTGATCGTGAACGGTGTTGAACTGCCGATGGCGCTTGGTGCGCAGGGAAAGGGCGAGTGGCTCTGGACCAAAGCCGGTACGGTTGAACTTGACAAAGGCGCGAATAACACGGTTGCGTTGCACGATCTCGATGGCTTTGACGGACGCTGCGACGCGATTGTCTTCACGACGGAGAGCGATCCGTGGAAGCGGTTGAACGGACCGCGGACGCCCTCGCGCATCTTTAAGCGCAAGCCATTGCCGGATTATGACCTATGCGTGGTCGGCGGTGGCGTTGCGGGCATCTGCACTGCGGTTTCCGCGGCGCGACTCGGGCTCAAGGTCGCGCTTGTTCATGATCGTCCGATCCTCGGCGGCAACAACTCTAGCGAAGTGAGGGTTCATCTCGGTGCGTACCAGAATCTTCCGCCTTATCCGCGGCTCGGAGACGTGCTTGCGGAGTTCGGTCCAAAGCGCGGCGGAAACGCCGAGCCCGCCGCGAATTATGAGGATGACCGCAAGATGGCGATCGTGAAGGCGGAGAAGAACATTGATCTTTTTCTCAATCGCCGCGTGACTTCGGTCGTCACCAACGCCTGCGGCGCGATTGCCGTGGTCGGTGCGATTGATACGCGTTTCGGTGATGCGCAGTGGATCAAGGCGCGGTGGTTTGCCGATTGCACGGGTGACGGCAACATCGGTTTCCTCGCGGGTGCGAACTTCCGTATGGGACGCGAGGGGAAAGACGAGACGCACGAGCCGTCCGCTCCCGCGAAGGCCGATACGCTCACGATGGGTGCGAGTGTGCAGTGGTATGCCGGGAAGAAGAAAGGTGCAGGTGTAGGTGTAGACGGGGATTTCCCGGTGAAGCCGTGGATGCTGAAGAATTTTACGGACGAGAACTGCTCGCCGCATATGAAGGGCGACTGGTGGTGGGAAGCGGGACTCGGCCGCGACCAGATCAAGGAGGCGGAGTATATCCGCGATTACGGACTTTTAGTCGCGTTCTCTAACTGGGCGTTCGTGAAGAACTGTTACTCCAACAAGGCCGTGTTCGCGGATGTCGAGCTCAAGTGGGTGGCGTACAACGGCGGCAGGCGAGAGTCTCGTCGTCTGCTCGGAGATTTCATTCTCGATCAGAACCATCTCCGCAACAAGGATTTCCAGAAGGACGGCACCTGTGTTACGACCTGGACGATCGATCTTCACGAGCCGAAGACGGAGGAGGAGACGAAGTTCAAGGGCGAGTCGTATCAGTCCAATTCGTTTAACGAGAAGATCTGGCCGTATCCGATTCCGTACCGTTGCTTCTATTCGCGCAACGTCCCCAACCTCTTCATGGCGGGACGCGACATTTCGGTTACACATGTCGCGCTCGGCACGACGCGGCTCATGCGCACGCACGGCATGATGGGCGAAGTGGTCGGCATGGCGGCGGCGGTCTGCAAAAAGCACGGCTGCGATCCGCGGGCGGTATACTCCGATTATTTCGAAGATCTCAGGGCGCTGATGGAGAAGGGCGTGGGTGACGGCAAGGCTCATCCGCTTCAGCGTTACAACTGCCAGTCGTCGCTCGATCCTGACATCAGCAGGAAGAACGAGGAGAGCGTTCGAGGCCGAATCCTGAACGAGAGATAATTCGCCATTTGTGCTTGTTTTTTACGTGGATTTTATGATAGAATATTTGCGTATCTTCAACCACAAAAGTGAGGTGAGTTATCGGACAGTTCACGCGCGTAAACTTCAAGATTCGCGTTCCGCAGGTTCGCGTTCTTGATAATAACGGAAACATGCTCGGCGTTATGCCGACCCGCGAGGCTCAGCGCCTGGCGGATCAGAGGGGTTTGGACCTGGTGGAGATCACTCCCAACGCAGTCCCGCCAGTCTGCAAGATAATGGACTACGGAAAGTTCAAGTACGAAGAGTCCATTCGCGAGAAACAGCAGCGCAAGGCCCAAAAGGCCGCGCAGGTCAAGGAAATCAAGTTCCACCCTGGAACGGATGTTGGCGACCTGAACCACAAGCTCCGTCAGATCCGCGGGTTTCTCGCCGACGGTAGTAAGGTGCGTCTCTCGCTACAGTTCCGCGGCCGTGAAAACGCCCATCGTGACATTGGTGAGGACAAGATCGCCGAGGTGCTCGGGATGCTTGACGGTGAATGCACCGTCGAACAGGCGCCGAAGACCGACGGTCGAATCCATTTCTGTCTGATTGGTCCGCTCCGCAAGGGTAAGACCCAGCAGCAGAAGCCGGCCGGAGAATCCGGCGGCATCAGGATCTCGGTAAGCTGACCTCTTTCCCCGGGAGGGGAATCGAAGGAGAAAAATGTCGGAAGAGCTGAATGATCAGGTTCCGATCCGGGCGATTGTCCCGAATCTCATCACTTCGTTGGCCGCGTGCGCCGGAATCACGTCCATTTCGCTTTCGAGCGAAGGGCGATTCCAGCCGGCTCTCTGGGCGCTCGTCATCGCCTGTGTCTGCGACGGCATGGACGGACGGGTCGCCCGGATGCTGAACGCCTCGTCGAAACTCGGCGCCGAACTCGACTCGCTCGCCGACTTCGTGAATTTCGGGGTGGCGCCGGCGATGTTCATGTACTTCTGGATGACGGGCGGTCCGACACACACGCTGGCGGACGGTTCGGTCGTCTCGCCTGCCTATATCCGCATCGTTCTCGGTTGCGCGCTCTTCTATGCGATGTGCGACTGCTTCCGGTTGGCGCGTTTCAATACGATGCTGGAGCAGGAGACGGCGCCGTACTGGACGCACTTCTTCACCGGTGTCCCCGCGCCCGGAGGATGCTGGATGGTGCTCACGCCCGCAATCCTCTCGATCGCGCTGGACGCTAAGGGTATTTCGCCTTCGTTTGCGTGGGTGCTGCAGAATCCGTGGACCGGCGTGTTCATGCTCCTATTCGTCGGCGCGCTGATGGCATCCCGGATTCCGACGATTTCGCTCAAGCACGTCAAGATCCACAAACCGTACCTGCTGCCGGTGATGGCCTTCCTGCTGCTGCTCATCGCGTTCCTCGTGACCAATTTCTGGATGACGATCGGGGTGGTGGGGGTGCTTTACATTCTCACTGTCCCGGTGACCGGCATGATCTTCCTCAAGGTTCGTAACGTCTATCTTCAGAAAAACTGATAATATCCATTGTCGACCTACTTTCTAATCTCTGACTTCTTAAGATGAAAATCGATACTCTTTGTGTCCAGGGCGGTTGGAGCCCTAAGTGCGGCGAGTCCCGTCAGGTGCCGATTTACCAGACCACGACCTTCAAGTATGATACGACCCAGCACATGGCCGATCTATTCGATCTGAAGGCTTCGGGATACTTCTACACGCGTCTTGCGAATCCGACGAATGACGCGGTCGCGAAGAAGATTGCCGCGATGGAGGGAGGCGTGGCCGCGATACTGACCTCATCAGGACAGGCTGCGAATCTTTTTTCTATCATCAACATCTGTCAGGCGGGTGATCATGTCGTCTGTTCGGCGCAGATCTACGGCGGCACCTTCAACCTCTTCAACGTCTCGCTCCGCAAGATGGGCATCGACTACACCTTTGTCGATCCAAATGCGAGCGAGAAGGAGATTCAGAAGGCGTTTCGCCCCAATACCAAGTGCGTGTTCGGAGAGACGGTGGCGAATCCTTCGGGGGTGATTCTCGACATCGCGAAGTTCGCGAAGATTGCGCATAAGAACGGCGTTCCGCTGATCATCGACAATACTTTCCCGACGCCTGTGCTGTGCCGTCCGTTCCGATTTGGCTGCGATATTGTGACGCATGCGACGACGAAGTACATGGATGGACACTCCACCCAGGTCGGCGGCTGCGTCGTCGACTCCGGCAACTTCGACTGGGAGAAGCACGCGGACAAGTTTCCTGGGCTCGTCGAGCCGGATCCGTCGTATCACGGTCTTTCCTACACGAAGGCGTTCGGCAAGCAGGCGTTCATCGTCAAGTGCACCGCTCACCTGATGCGTGACTACGGTGCGATTCCTTCGCCTTTCAACGCATTTCTCGTGAACGTCGGGCTCGAGTCGTTGCACGTACGCATCCGCCGGCACGCCGAGAGCGCGCTTAAGATTGCGAAGTGGCTCAAGACGCAGAAGAAGGTCGCTTGGGTCAATTTCGCGGGGCTTCCGGATTCGCCGTACCGTAAGTTGATGAAGAAGCAGTTCGATGGTCCGGCTCCGTGCGGCGTGATGACTTTCGGCATTAAGGGCGGTCGCAAGGCGTCCATTAAGTTCATGGATTCGCTCAAGCTCATTGGTATCGTCACTCACGTTGCTGATGCCTGGAGCTGCGTTCTGCATCCCGCGTCCCACACCCATCGCCAGCTGTCAGACGCACAACTCAAGGCGGCCGGTATTCCGCCGGATCTGATTCGTCTTTCGGTCGGTCTTGAGGATCCAGATGATCTTATCGCCGATCTCAAGCAGGCTCTAGCTAAGGTCACGTAATATGTTTCCAACACTCTTCGCTTTTGCGTATCCTGGTGAGTGTGCGCGGATTATGGTTACGCATCCCGGGATCGAAGCGTACGCCCCCGTGGTCGCTGTGGCTTCGTTGGCGATGCTGTGGTTGCTCATTTGGCTGGTGTTTCGCAGTAAGCTTGCCTCTACTGTAGCTGTTGCCATCTTTTTCTGTATGCCGGCGTTCCGGCTCGGTCTGCTTCATCCGCTGAAGCAAAATATAATTCTCGGCGCGGCATTGTTGGTGATAACGGTTGCCGTAGGCGCATTCAGGTTTTTCCGCGGTTTTCGACCTGACGATGAGCACGACTATCATGCTGTGGCGCGGCTTATAACTTATCTCGGGCTCAGTCTGTTCGCGGTGGCGTCGTTCTCATTTCTGCATGCGTTGCCGGTTTACATTTCCGCGCTCGCCGCTGCGGTTTCGGGTGTTACACTGTCTCATTGGTGGCATAAGCGAGGAAGTTCGCTGACGGCCAGGATTTCATTCTGGCTGCTTGGTTTCGTTTTCGCCTTTACGTGTGTATTTGAACTCTGCGTTGCCGATTGGCGCGATGGCGCTTTCGCCGACCGGATTGCAGAGGAAATTATTGCCGACATGGGAGATCGTAATTGGATCATTACCGACGGGTCGGTTGACGATCATCTTAAGATCGTTGCCAGAGAGAAGGGGATCAAACTTCATATCGTGTCGCTAGCCAAGGATGATGATGCTAGTTATCGCAAGCGGTTGGCTGAGGTGGTTCGTGAGTGCAGGCTGGCGGGAGATGCTTGTGAAGAGCTTGCCTTTTCGCTTGATCTCGGGGTGCTGCAATTTGTTGAGGATTGGTTCAAAACTGATCCTGATATCGCGAAGAAATGTGTTGTTTTTGGTGCGCCCGATCTGTGGTATTCAGCCGGGTTGACCCCAGTCCCCGAGGTGCTCTTTTTCGGCGGTGATCCCTCGCGTAAGGTGGATTGGTCGCGGTGGAAAGAGTTTGACGGGTTGCTTTCCGCACCTCGTAACTGGGGAAGTTACAGACTCTGGAAGGTCTCGGATCCTGTTGTCCAGATGCGGTTGAATCTGCGTCGGCATGTCGGGCTTGTAGCTAATGACCGTGGCGTGTGGCTGCAGGATGAAGGAAAGGATGTTGAGGCGTTCGAAATGTACCGGCTCGTCATTGACGAGATTGATCATGACAATGTCTCGGCGATGTTCAACATCCTTGCGATGGCTAGTGCCAAGTATGCCCCCGCTGTATCGCGTGCGAAGGATGTTGAGGAGGTGATGAAGAAGATCTTGGCGGATAAGAACCGCCGTTATATGCTCGGCGCGCTTTCTCGTTTCTACGGCTATGTACGTAATCCCCAGATGTTTGTTTGCCTCGGTTTCCTCTGGGCGCGTTCGGGTATGCCAGGCACGGCGATGGCTCAGATTCGTCGTGCGATTGACCTTGTGCCGTCGGATCGTCGAACGACGCTCATCAATATGCTTGCGGCACTTTACGCTAGTGATAACGATACTGAACGATCGCGTAAGGCGTATCAGGAGGTGCTGTCTAAGGAAGGCGAGAATCATGAAGCGCTTATTGGTATGATGCGGTTGTCGCTGCTTGAAGGAGATCAGCAGAAGGCGCTAGATTATCTTGAGCGTGCCACCGCGGCCGGAGGAGATGATCCGCGCATAGAGGTCGAGAAGGCGATGGTCGCGATGATGAAGAACGATCTTGAAGGCGCGACGAGGATGCTTCATCGTTGTGTCGATCAGAATCCCGATGATCTGCGTGCGATTTCGCTGCTGGCGTCAGTTACTATGCAGCGGTGTGACATCGAGAAAGATTCGGCGCGTCGGCGGGATCTAGAAAAGGAGCTTGAAGATGTCTTACTGCCCGCGTTGGTGGCGCGAGCGAAGGATTCAAGCGATTACTACGTGAACATGATCAAGGCGTTTCTGCTATTGCGCAAGGGCGAGGAGAGTCGTCGTGCCGCCCGCGACGCTTTCGCGGTGGCGGCGAAGGCGCGTCCTGATATAGCTGTGACGCAGGATATTGTGCTGGGGCTCGATATCTCGTTGAACGATCCGGTCAATGCGGAACTTCATGCGAGGGATGTGCTCAGGGTTAATCGCAAGGCTCCGCTTGCCAATTACGTCATGGGTTCGATAGCGCTTGGCAAAGAAGATCTCAAGACCGCAGAGGTGTATCTCAAGCGTGCTGTTGAATGTGCCAAGCCAGTCGATCTAGCATTGAATGACCTTGCCGAGACCTATCGTCGTCTTGGTCGGCCGGAAGACGGAATCGGTTACGCAGAACGAGCCGTTGAGACGAGTCCCAGGCTTTATGTCGCACGGGCGACGCTTTCGGCGGCGCTGATGGATTTGAATCGCGATTTGCCTAGGGCCTTGACATTGATGAAGGAAGCGCTGGAACTTTCTAAGGTGGAAGGGCGCGTGGAGGATTTTCGAATGTATGTTGGGCTCGCTCGCGCGCAACTTCTGAACGGTGATCTCAAGTCTGCCAAGGTGTCGCTTCGTAAGATGAAGAGTCAGGCGGCAAAGCTGGAAGGCTACGAGAAGCGCGAATACGAGGAGCTTCTGCAGCGTGTTAAGTGAATTGCTGATTGCGTCAGTTTTGCAGGTCGGGCCTTTCTGGCAGAAGGGTCCCGGCGATTTTCGCGCGATCCGTCCGTTCTGGTCCGAACAGTCAGAGACTACAGATGTCCTTTGGCCGGTTTTTACTTGTCATCGTGACTGGTGGCGATTCTGTCTATTCGTTCACCACCAATGGAATTTGAAGTCTGACGTTTATCAGTTCGAGATCATGCCGCTTTATTGGCAGGGGCGTACGCGTTTTGACGAGTCCTACTGGGGATTGTTCCCCGTCTGGGGGCATCATCCGCACATAGTCCTTATGGAGGACGTTGATTTCTGCCTTTGGCCGTTATGGATGAAGTACCGCAAGCTTCGTCCTTCCGAAGGTAGATATCTCACCACTAACTCGGTTTTGTTTCCGTTTTTCCACTGGCGAGATGACGGCAGTTGGGGTTTTTGGCCGCTTTATGTTTGCAACCGCCAGCGTGAGAGTTTTCACCAGACGGCGTTATGGCCGCTTGTGACCTGGGCGGAATACGAGCGCGACCGCGATACCGCCGGCGAAGGATATTCATGGATGGTCTGGCCGCTATGGGCGAGCGTCAACCGTGAACGGGAATCTCAGTCAATGTTTCTACCGCCTTTTTTCTCATATGCGCGCACGCCAACGGGATGTCGTTATCGGTTGCCTTGGCCGTTGGTCGACATCGAGCTGCGCGAGGGACGTGAACGCGTGTCGGTCTTTCCATTTTGGGAACGCGATAAGATTAAGGCCTATGGCGGCGAAGAATACAAGTGCGGAGTTATCACCCGCTTCGGCTGGAAGCTTATCGAGTTGTATCCAGATGAGACGCGCGTGTTTCCGTTTTGGGTGGGAAGAGATGACGGGAGTTATTTCCGTTTGTGGCCTTTTTACGAAAGTTCGCTTATTCATCGTCGTGACGAGGTCCGTTGGCGTCGTGTTCTTGCACCGATGCCGATTCGCTGGGTGGATTCCGTTGATCGTAATTGGGCTAGCTTTTGGACTTTTTACGAGAATCTAGAGACTCCGTGTTACACGGATCATTCTTTGTTTTGGGGTGTTGTGAAATGGCGTACAGTGAAAGACTGACAGTTTGGCTTAAAGCGTTGAGAGTAGAGCAATGGACGAAGAACGGAGTGGTGATGCTCGCCTGGTTTTTCTCCGTGGCAGACGGTTCGCAGCGCGAAATCGTGCGTGGTTGGGAGTCTTTTCTGATGGCGGTGTTGATGGCCGGCTCGTTTTCGCTCGTATCCTCCGCATTTTATCTGATGAATGATGTGTCCGACTATGAGGCCGACAAGTTACATCCTGTCAAGAAGTATCGTCCGGTCGCCGCGGGCATAATTTCGCGCATTGAAGCGGTTCGGGCAGGGCTCGTCCTCTTCGCCTGCGGGTTCGCCTATCCTGCTCTTGTCGTGATTTTCCTGCCGTCACGCACCATGGCGTTCGCGACAATGCTCGCTTATACTGTGATCCAATGTCTCTACACCGGTTTTCTTAAACGCATTCCTTATGTCGACGTCGCGGTTTTGTCCTCTGGATTCGTGCTTCGCGCAGTTGCCGGCGCGGCGATCATCACCGCTTACATCTCGCCATGGCTTCTCGTGTGTACGTTTACTCTTTCCATGTTTCTCGCGCTTTGCAAGCGACGGCACGAGCTGGAGACCGCTGTTGAATCCCGTCCAGTGCTTAAACGATATCATCCGAGAGCGCTGGCGGCGCTTATTGTGATCGTCGCGGTGCTTTCGTTCGGAGAATATCTCGTTTATACGCTTACTTCGAAGATGGGTATGCGTTTCCCGTATCTCTGGACGACTTCGGTATTCGTGTTCCTGGGCGTTCTGCGCTATGCCGTACTTGCTTGGAAGAAGGGGGATGTCGGACGTCCCGAAAAGGTGTTGCTGTCCGACCGTCCGCTGTGGCTGATCATCGTCGGATACGCGGTGGCATCAATAGCGTCGGTCGCCGTGTCGCTATGAAGAAAGTTCTGCGCCGTGCCTCACGGCGCCGTGGATTGCGAAGATGAGTTGCGGATGTAGTTTCCTGCGCGAGCTGAGCGAACGGAGGAGGTTCGGGATGAAACCCGGACTCGACACGATTCGCGGCATTTGCGCTGCGCTCGGAAACCCCCAGAAGGAGCTTCGTAACGTCATTCATGTCGCCGGCACTAATGGAAAGGGTGCTGTGTGCGCGATTCTTGACTCCGTTCTCGGCGGCGCCCGTTATACTTCTCCGCATCTTGTTAGTCTTAACGAGCGCTTTTTCTTGCGCGGAAAGCCGATCGATGACGGTTCGCTTGAAGCTGCGTCAGCAAAAGTGTCGAGCCTCGCTCCATCGGATCTCACGTTCTTCGAGGCGCTGACCGCGGTCGCATTTGAGGTTTTCGCCGCGGCGGATCCAGAGTGGACAGTGCTGGAGACCGGACTTGGCGGACGCCTAGATGCGACCAATATCTGTGAACCTAAGCTCACGGTCATCACGAAGATCGGACTCGATCATTGCGATTGGCTCGGCGATACGGTGGAGAAGATCGCCGCCGAAAAGGCGGGTATCATCAAGCCTGGAGTGCCGGTCGTCCTGGCGAAGAACGTGCAGTCGGTAATCGAGGTGGTCCGTAAGACCGCGGAAGCGAAGGGCTCGCCGTTCTTCTACGCTCCCGATCTCGCGTCCGATTCCGATATCCCTGAAGATTTCTCCCTGGTCGGATCCTTTAACCGTGAAAATTGCATCACCGCCATCGCCGCGCTGAAGGTTCTTCTTGAGATACCTATCCGCAACTCTTCGCTATTCGCTCTTCCTTCTTCACTCTCCCGTGTCGTTTGGCCGGGACGGTTCCAGCGAATCGGCTCTGTAATCGTTGATGGTGCACATAATCCGCCTGCCGCTCGCTCCTTGGCAGAGGCGTTAACATTGGAGTTTTCGAGCTTTGCGGTCCGCCGTGAGGGCACGGCGGAGAACTTTGCCCCGCTCCACCTCATTGCGGGATTCTGCGGGGATAAGGATGCGCTTGAAGTGCTGAAGATCCTCAAGCCGTTCGTATCGCGCGGTTTCGCGGTTCGTACCAACAATCCGCGCTCGCTTTCCGCCGAAGCCACCTCCACGCTGATGAACGAAGCCGGCATCCCCGCCGTCCCTTGCGCTTCGTTGCGTCAGGCGATTGATAACGTAGATCAATCACTCGTCACTTCGGCGCCAACGGCGCTGATCTGCGGTTCCCTTTTCCTTGCTGGCGAGGCGATCGTCGAACTCGGCGCGTACCCCTGGGGCACTCCCCGCTATGATCCTTCGGAACTGCTGAAGACAATTTAACCTCCGCACTTTTTCACCTTTCACCTTTGACCTTTCATCTTTACTTTTTACGTTACTATGAAAATCGATTATCCGCTTACTTTTGAATCAAATTTTCATCCTGCGCTCTGGGGCGGCGAAAGCTGGGAGGTGTCCGCGCATTCCGCAGGCCCTTCGGTGGTTGCGAACGGTGATCTGAAGGGTAAGACCCTCGCCGAAGTCCTGCCCGATTTCCCGCTGCTCATAAAGGTGATTGATGCTAAAACGAGACTCTCGGTGCAGGTGCATCCAAATGAGGAGACGCATAAGATTACCGGCGGAGATCCGAAGACCGAGATGTGGGTAATGCTTGAGGATGGCTTCATCTACGCTGGGCTTCGTCCTGGAGTTACCGCAAAGGATGTTGAAGCCGCGATCAAGAGCGGTGCGTTCGAGGAGCTGATGGTGCGTCATGACGCAAAGAAGGGCGAATGCTTCTTCATTCCAGGGGGGCTCGTACATGCTATTGGCGATAATGCGAAGATCTATGAGGTTCAACAGTCGTCCGACACGACATTTCGTCTCTATGACTGGAATCGTGTCGGTAAAGACGGCAGACCGCGCGAACTCCATATTGAGAAATCGTGCCAGGCGATTGATTATTCTCTGCCGGCGCCAATGGCGTGTGATGAGGTTAAATGCCGGTTCTTCCACTTTCGTAAACTGACTCTCGCGGCGAATGAAATCTTGCGAGAGATTGATTCGCCGATGGTTGTTTTTGATCCAGTTGCGTTGAAATCGACGCTCGTCCCCGCGGGGGTGGAATATCGGGTCGCTTTCGCTTCGGAGTTGTTCGTCACCACAATTCCACGTTCGTAGACTTTTATGATATAATACGGGCATGAAAAACTTCCTTTTGCTCGTATTGTTTGTCCTTGCGGCCGTTGGTTGCGGGGCTTCCTATATGCTTCTGCGTATGCCGCAGCATGACGTTACCGCATTGATTGTCAGGTATCTCGCGGTCAAGCCCGGTGAATCGACGGAGGAGGAGAAGTCGGATCCCGCTTCAAGGTCCGAGCCAGAATCCGCCCCGCCTGAAGTTCAGGCGGTTGAGAAAAATGCATCGGTAACGGAGAAGCCTACGATTAATGATACGGACGGCAAGGTTTGGAAGGGGCTTGCGGCAGATGACTGGTACGCTGGCAAGCGCCTTGCCGAGCGAGATTTTCGCGGCAAGGTGATAATGGTTTACGCATGGAGCAGTAAGGACAAGCCGAGTGTCGAATTGTTGAGCCGTATCGAGGATGTCTGGTCCAGCTTCAAGCATAAACCTCTTGTCGTCATTGGTTCGCATCGTGGCGGACGTAATCCCAAGATCCCGAAGGCGTACAAACAGCTCGGACTGTCTTTTCCGATGTACGAAGGCGCGGCGTTCGCCAAGGAGCCTAATGTTTCGTCTTATCCCTACATCTATATCGTTGACCACCATGGTAAGATCGTGTATCGCGGATCCAGTGATCGCAATGCCACCGAAGTGCTGGTTGAAGCGCTGACCGCCTGCGAACTTAAACAATAATTCGATTGTTAGGAGGTCTTCATGGCTGCCTTCGCGCTGATCTTCGCGTCTTTTTTCTGTCTCGCTTCGCCCGAGGGCGTTAAGGATCCAGAGTCATTGCTAAGGTCCAGTCCGATGGATCTTCCAGAGGAGTGGTACCTGGACTTCACGAAGACCGGCGACCGGCAGCGTCACGGCCGGCCGTACGGACAGCGCACGGCGAAACTCGAGGAGTTGATCTGGGCGGAACAGAACGACGGCTGCAAGGGACGCTTCGTCGGCAAGATAGCCGAGTTCATGCGCGCTTTCAACGCGATGAAGAGCTGGAACATCCCCGCGCATGACGCGTCCCTCGAATCCTGGAACGGAACTCCTCATATCGACCTCGGCAGTTCCCGCATCGCTCTCGCGTTCACGCAGGCGCTCGTGGTCTGCGGAGACAAATTGCCGCCGGATTTCGTGAAGGAATGTCGCGAAAACATCGAGCGTCGTCAGTTCAGGCCGTATTTCCGCACGCTAGCCGGCGAGAAGATCAGGGATCATTGGTGGTTCCATACCGGCAACAACTGGAATGCCGTCTGTAACGGTAACGTGGTGATGTCCGCGCTTCTCTACTATCCCTACGGGTCGGAAGAACGCGCGAAGATTGTCGACGCCGCGGTTAAGGCATTTCCGTACTTCATCAACGGATTCGCGGATGACGGATATTGCACTGAGGGTGCAGGTTACTGGAGCTATGGTTTCGGACACTATCTTCTTGCCGGACTCGCTCTCCGCGACGCGCCCGAGAAGATTGACCTTTTCCATCAGAATCCAAAAGTCAAACTGATCGCGCGTTACGGCTATGAGTATAAACTCGATTCCGGATTGTCTCCGCGGTTTGCGGATGGTGCTGGAACACCTGCGCAGTGCTATCTTGACATCGTCTCGAAGATTTGGCCTGATCTAAAGCTTGACCTCGGGCTTCGCACCGAATTCCCCTTGGCTCAGGTCTGGATCTGCCGCGACAAGAACTTCGCCGTTGGTTTCAAGGGTGGGCATAACGACGAGTTCCATAACCACAATGACCTCGGCTCCTACGATGTTCTCGTTGATGGCGAGATTGTCAGCGGAGACGTCGGCGGGGAAGTCTATACGCGTCGTACTTTCTCGAAAGATCGTTATGTCTCGAAGGTGCTCAGCTCTTATGCCCATCCCGTGCCGCGCTTCGGCGGAGTGTTGCAGGGGACGGGTGCTCAGTACCGGGCGAAGGTCGTCAAGACTGAATTCACTGATTTGCGCGACACCGTTGTCCTCGATTTGACTGCGGCATACCCGAAAGAGGCGAATCTCTTATCCTTCACTCGTACTTTCGTCTTCACTCGCGGTGAACGTTCTTTCGAAATCATCGATGATATCAGCCTCTCGAAACCGATGGTGGTCGAAGAACCCTATGTTTGGACCGAACCCCCGGCGGGGAAGCAGATGCTGGTGCCCAGCATTACCTCGGATCTCAATGAGCTATTTGACGAGGTTGTGGACAATCCCGGTAAGGCGAAAGTTCGTATCGCCGGTGTTCGCTCGCTTAAACCTGTTTCTTCTGCGAAAGTCAAGTTTACCTTTAATGTGGCGCCATAAGTCTCCTCGTACTAACATAGGGTACTTGACGAATGCGGCGAGGTTTTGATATACTATGCCTAATTTCAGCTTTTCGTGGAGATGTTTCTCCACAAGGAAAGCGAAAGAAAAGTAAAGAAAGAACATTAAAATGGAAGCATACGCAGTACTCGAAACCGGCGGCAAGCAGACGCTTGTCAAGGTCGGTGACAAGATCGAGATTGAAAAGATCGCGGTCGAAGAGGGTAAGGATGCCGAGCTCACGACCGTTCTCGCGGTTTCTGACGGCACGACTCTCAAGGTTGGCAAGCCCTACGTCGAAGGCGCGAAGGTCGTCCTTTCCGTCGCTGGTGTCATTAAGGGCAAGAAGGTCATCAATTTCAAGGCGAAGCGCCGTAAAGGTGAGCGTCGTCTCGTCGGTCATCGTCAGCAGCTGACCGTCGCCACCGTCAAGGCTATTGCCTAAGCAGAAAGGAAAATAGAAAATGGCTACTTCCGCATCTGCCCGTAACGGTCGCGATTCCAATCCGCAGTACCTCGGCGTCAAGGCCTACGACGGTCAGTTCCTCACCACGGGTTCCATCATTGTCCGGCAGCGCGGCACGAAGATCCATCCCGGTAAGAACGTCGGTCAGGGTCGTGACTTTACCCTCTTCGCCCTCAAGGACGGAAAGGTGAAGTTCATTAAGGACGGCAAGGTCGTCACCATCGTCGAAAAGGAGGCTTAATCATGGGTACTGGTCGTACACTCCGCAAGGAATCCCACGTTCGTCCTTGCAAGACGCCCGCCGGTAAGGCTCGCAAGAACAAGGCCCAGCGCGCTCGCCTCGTCAAGTTCGGCATGAAGGCCGAAGACGTCGCCGCCATGGGAGATGAGGCCGTTCGCGTCCTCGTTCAGCGTCCCGCGGTCGTCAAGAAGCTCGTTGCCAAGAAGGCGTAAGCTATGACGAAAGTCAGCTGTTCCATCCCGGAACGGTTCGTTAATCCCCTCTTCGAAGTTTTCGACGGAGGGGATTTCATTTTATCGTCTTACCGGGATATTGAGCGTCCGCTCACTGAAATGCGCATCTACTTTGAGGATGCGAAGGATACCGAGGCGGCGAAGCAGGCGCTGAAGGGCGCATTGGATATCGTGTTGGAAGACTCGCCTGAAGCCGCCCGAGATGCGGTGATCGTAGTCGAAGATGTTCCCGAGGAGGACTGGAAGTTCGCCTATCGCCGTCATTTCAAGACCGAATTGGTGAGTCCGCGGATCTACACGGTCCCCGAGTGGGAGGCGGAGGATTTCTTCGGGAGCGGAAAGATGCTGGCGGGTCAGATCGCGATCGTCTCCGACCCTGGCGTGGCCTTCGGCACGGGCAAGCACGAGACCACCAAGGCGTGTCTTCAGTACATTGACGAACTCCTTTCTCCAACTTCTCTCTCCAACTCGTTCCTGGATATGGGTACCGGCTCTGGCATTCTTTCGATTGCCGCGGCGAAGCTCGGCTGTGCGAAGGTGACGGCATTCGACGTCGATGAGGAGGCGGTGGCGGCGGCGAAGGAGAACGCCGGGAAGAACCATGTCGAGATCGAGGTCTTTAAGTACGGACTCGGCGCGAAGGTTCGCCGCGAGCTTCCTGTCTGTGATCTCGTCGTCGCCAATATCCTCGGTCCGTTGCTCATCCGGTTCGCCGATGAGATCGCGCCGACGGTCGGGCGTCATCTCGTGATCAGCGGCATCCTCACGGAGCTTTATCCTGAGGTCCTCGCCGCCTACACGGCGCACGGTTTCCGCGAGGTCTCGCACAAGACGATCGGCGAGTGGACGACAGGCTTGCTCGTCCGCTGATTTTTCGCCGCAGTTTCGGCGCCGCAACGTACGTCTCGCGATTACCTCATTCACACGAAGGACGTGGAATTTGGTATAATCTATGTAAAAGGAGATTCAAGATGCTGACCGCAAAAGAGAAGAGCGTCGAGTTTTGGATGCTGACGAAGGGGGTTCTGCAGGATTCCAAGGTTGATACGGATGAAGCGGTAGTGATCAAACGTTGGCTTGAAGAGCATAAGACCGGTTCTGAATTCGATGTTGCCATCTCGAAACTTGAAGATTTTCTTAAAGACGGTTGCATCGACCGTGTCGAGTCGAAGAATCTGATTGATTCTATCGGCTCGGTACTGGCTACGCTCCGTAATATCAAGGACGCGTAAGGCATATGGCTCCGTTTGGGGTCCGCCAGTTTCGCAGGCTGCTTGCGGGATGCGTGACGATTAACCTCGTCGCGTTCGTTCTTGCGACGATGTCTTCGGTGCTTGCCGGACAGGCTCTTGGAGACAAGGCACTGACTGGAGTCTCGTTGGCTTCGCCGCTATTCACTTTCGGATCCTTCCTAATGGCGCTCATCGGGGCGGGAACCGGCATCAATTACTCGTTGCGCCGCGGCAGGCTCGACCTGGACGGAGCCGAATCGGTTTTCATGCAGGGGGTATGGACGTCTCTTGCCGGCGGGGTCGCGCTTGGTCTGATGGCCTGGCTGTTCAGAGATTCGTTCATCGCGCTGATGTCCTCGGATCCGGAAGTCGTCAATCACGCGGTGACATACTGGCGCTGGCTGCCGTTCGGATTGGCGCTGATGTGTTTCTCCGGCGTTCTCTGCAACTGCTGCTACTGCGATGGCGATACTTTCTTCGCCACCATCGTAAGCTGCAGTCACTGCCTAGTCGCTCTCGGGGTGTCGGCCATCGCGTTGAAGTGCGGGTATGGATCATCCTCCTGTTCCCTCGGTTTCTCGATCGGATATCTTTTCGCGTTTCTGGCGTACTCGCTCCATTTTATGCGTAAGAGCAACACGTTCAGCTTTAGCTGGCGATTCTGCCTCAAGGACACCTGGGTGATTGTGAAGACGGCGGCTGGTGACGCCACGGGATTCCTCGGAGACGTCCTCTCCTATGTGCTGTTGGGCTATGTGCTCTCCAGCTCGTTCGGCCCCAGGGCGTTGATCGGACTGCCGGTCTACGTCTTCGTGGTCGAGTCGCATTCCTTCGTCAACGGCTTTGCGTCGGCGATGCAGCCTATTGTGGCGGTTTACTACGGTGAGCGAAACGCCAGGTCGGTGCGGACCACGATGACCAACGTCTTCGTCACGCTGGTGGCGGTTTGCGGGCTGTATTCGGCGCTGCTGGTGGTGTTCCCAGAGCTGGTGCCGTCAGTGCTCGGCGTTTCGGATCCGTCGGCGGTGTTCATTGTCCGCGTGTCGGCGCTGATGATTGTGCCTGGTGCGCTGATTAACGTGCTCAACAATTATTTCCAGCTGATCGAGCACGAACGGCTGGCGGTTGCGCTTACCGTATTCTACTGGATGGTCTTTCCGGCATTGCTGATGCTTGTCTTCCCGGTGTTCGGCGATCGCTCATTCTGGTGGTGGTCGCCGGTTTCCCACTGGGCAGGGGCGGCGCTTTTTGCTGCATTCATGCTGTGGCGCTACGGGCGCAACCATTTCCCGCTCCTGCTTGACCGTGAACGTGAGGCGGCAATCCACACCTTTGATCTCCGTCTGTGTGAGTTAGATATTGCGGCGGCAGCCGAAAGCGTGTCCAAAAAGATGCTCGGATTCGGAGTGCGCCGCGAGCTGGCGATGCGTGCTCGGCTGCTGGTCGAGGAGTCGCTGATGGTGATCAAGGAACGCAATGGCGAAAAGACGGTTTTCGCCGAAGTGACGCTGGACCTGAACGACGGAATCGTGATCACGCTTCGCGACGACGGTGTCATCTTCGATATCACCGATGCCGATGCGCGGGTGAGCGGATTGCGCACCTATCTGGTGGCGACGATGATGCAGCACCAGTCCGAGAAATCCAACATCCTCACTACCGGCTTCAATCGCAACGTCTTCCGTCTGTAATCGGATGGTTGTTCGTCAAGCGTCGTTGTTGAAGTGCGGAGGAGAGCGGAACGTGATTGGTGGCGGATCCCGAAAGACCGAATTCGGATCCAGGTGGTGGATTATAATTCGTTCCAGGCTCGCGAAGGTGGGCGTTGAATTCGCGAGGATCATCTTGACGAGTTCGTGATGAGGCCTACTGAGTAGCGCCGAAGTCGGCTTCGGGTCGTGCGTATCGGTTGCCTGTCGGAGTTTGATCGCCATCGCCTTGTAACGCATGAGCGTCTTGTACTTCGGCGCAAGTTCTGGAAGATTGTCTTTTATCCAGCCGCAGATGCCGCCGTTGCGACCGATAACATTTCCGTCTTCGTCGAATCGTAGGCAGTTGTCGACGTAGCATTCCAGATCCTGGAGGAGTCCACCGAGAAGGATCATGTTTTCTTTGGAATTATTACGCTTCTCCCAGGCATAGAGGAGGTCTTGCGGAGTGGGCATGGGCGCGTTCGTGCTGCGGCGATGGAGTTTGCGGCGCTCGGCGGCGAGCTGACGGCGGCGCTCGGTTTCGCGCGCGTAGTAGAAGGGGCGGCGGAGAATGCGGAGTGAGCGGGTGATTTCCTTGCGGCGCTTCGCGCGCTCTTCGGGCGTCGACCAGCGTCGATAGGCGTCGCGACACTCGATGCCGATGTCGGCCATCATGCAGCCGGCGAGCAGGAGCGGATTGAAGGTGGAGTCAAATTCGACTTCCGATGCAATCCCGAGTAGCTGGGCGAGCTCGCTTTTTCTGCGCGGACGATAGGTATGCATATCCCAATATCGGGCGGCATGGGATTGTGCCTCACTATGAGTCCACCCATAGTTCACCGCGTACCAATAAGCTGAGTGTTTATACTTGATATTCCGCATTTCGGTCATATTATACCATAAATGAGATTTCAATGCGGAAAAATCTCAAGGCGTTTTGCATCGTCTCTATACGCTATGGGTTTGTGGGATAATTTTTTTCAATATGAGACTGCGCTATGCGAGATAAAATCGGAGGTATGCATGAAGGCGTCGGTATGGGGTGGTTGTATGTGGCATGGTTGCATTATCATAATGGTCACCTCCTTGGCTGGTTGTATTGTGTTGTCTGGCGGAATGTACGATACGAACCTTGTGAGATGAAGTGGAGATGCCGATAATCGGTGACTTGTAAAGAGGGTGGGTCAGCAAAAATTCTTTAACCCACCTGGGCCA